>JBBSEU010000132.1:0-14967 GCA_038239365.1 Aggregatilineales bacterium | reverse complement strand
TTGCCCGCCGATTACAAAACATTGTGCGGCATGTTCACCGGGACGGACGGCGGCTTGATCGCCACGCGGGACGTACTGGCACGTTTCGCTAATCCGTTGCTGGGGGGTCGGGCGCTCACCTTTCTGGAGCGGCGCGGCTTCATCGAACGGCAAGGCGATTCGGTGCGTGCAGTGCGCGGTTGGTTGGACGGGCTATCGGCAGACGATCCATTTCCGGTGATTCCCTTCCCGGCAGGTGAGTTTCGCCGCCGCATCGAGTCGCCTGATCCTGATGATCCGCGTACCATTGCGCGCCAACTACATGAACAGGGCATCGCGGCCACCGATGAAGGTCAGGACACAGACGCCGCCGCATTGCTCAGTCAGGCACTTGAACTGCGCCAAAAACATGATCACGATCACGCCGTCGCCGAAACATTGACCGCGCTGGCACGACTAGCCTATTTGCAAGGCGACGATTCCGCCGCGACGCGCCACCTTGAAACGGCGGCAGAACTGCTGCATGGCCTGCGTGATGAGGAGTCGCTGAACGTCATTCGCTTGGCGTTGAGTCGTTCCTATCGACGTGCCGGGCGTCTCGATGCGGCCTTGAACGTGCTGCATGAAGATGCACCCCCGGAGGAATTCGCGGCCATCCATGCGGCGCGCGGCGATTGGGACTCGGCGCTGGAGGCATGGTCACGCGCAGCGAATCATAACGAAAAGCGGAACGGTCTGGCCTGGACATTGCTTTGTGCCGGACGCTATGCCGAGGCGCTGGAAATTGTTGCCAGCACCGATGATTTCAACACCCGCTTGACGCGCGGATTGGCTTATCATTTGCAGGGCGATTTTGAGCGGGCGATCAAAGCCTATGAACGCGCCGATGCCCTGAACGCTCCGGACACTGAACGTGGCCCCTTTGCGCGAACACGGGCGCGCGCATTGGCGGCGCTTGGCCGTTATCGTGACGCGGCCATGTTGGTTGGCGCAGAGGGCACATGGTACGAAGCCAAATTGCCGCGCCCGATCTTCGCTCGACAGCGTGCCAGTCATGCGTTGTACGCGGCGCTAATGTTTGCACAGGAGAACGCCGAAGAAGCCGAAATCGCCGCTTGCCGCGCCCTCGATTGTGAAGGCGAACGCCCTGATCACGACGCCGATGCGACGGCACATCACATTTTGGCACGCTTGACAGGATTGCGCGGCGATGGGCAGCCCGCTTTGACCGAATACACTGCCGAACTGGACGCCCGCGAAGCCAGCCCACAACGCGAGGAAAGCGCGATTGGTTTTGTGCTGCACGCGCTGGCCGATCTGCATGTCGCACGCGGCGATTTTGAGCGCGCCATTCCGAATTATCGGCGGGCGCTCACTCACTTTGAAGATCGGACGGCACGGCTGATCACCCTGCTGGCGTTACGCGATGCGCTGTTGAAAGCCGAACGAGTCAATGACGCGCTGGAAAGCGGTCAGCAGGCGATTGATATGCTGCTCAAACGCCCCGAAGCCGGACTCGATCAACTCGGTTGGGCGATGGCTTCGCAAACGCAAATCCTGCTCGACAGCGGACGTACTGCCCGCGCCGCGCAGCTATTGACCGAGTGGCAAACCCGACTCGCCAAACGTGCCGGGGAAGCCTTCGACAGCCCGGTATGGGGGGTGCAGATTTTGGGGATCGGGTTGATTTTGCGGAGTGTCGCGCCCGGCACCAATGGTTATTCGGCGGCACTGCTCCACGATCTGGCCGAGGAGGCGGTCAGTGTCACTGAGGCACATGTGCCCGATACATGGCCGGCCTGGGCTGCCCGCCGCGATCTGGGCAATAGCCTGTTGCGGCAAAAAGAATGGGCGGCTGCTTACGAAATGTTTGAGCCGCTGCTCACTGAATCAATTACCCAGGCCGTGCCGTTTGTGGTATTGGCGGCGCAGCAAGGGGCGGGACGTGCGGCACTGGCATTAGGTCGATTCGCTGATGCAGTGCGTCATTTCGATGCGGCAGCGGCGCTTGAACCTGAACCGTTAGCACGTGGCCGATTAGTCAGGCAGTCCGCCGAAGCGCGCGGCGCGACAGGTGATGACGATGCCGCTGCCAGTCGCTACAGTGAAGCCCTGTTCCTTTTAGATCGGGAGCAAGTGCTGGATGAACACGTTGGCACATTAGTCGATCTGGCCTACACGCGGCTGCGGTTGGGACGTTTTGGCGCAGCTATTGATACCTTTGATGAGGCGCTGGCACTCGTTCAGGAACTGCCCGACTCGTCATTGATGGCCGCCGTGCTGACCGATCTGGCGAAGGCACATCACACGTTGGGACAGTATCGGCGGGCGGCGGCAACCTATCGGCGGGCATTGGCCTATCACAAAACGCCGGAGCGCATGGCCGAAACGCTGATCGCGCTGGCACGCAGCAACGCTGCGCTGGAAGCCTATCCGCAAGCGTTGGAATCGTATCATGATGCGCTGCAATATGATCTGTCCGATACCTTGCGCCGCGCGATGCGAATCGAGCAGGCGGGCGTCTATGCGGCGATCAAGCAGCACGCCGCCGCCATCGACAGCTACAAAGCCGCCCTGAAAACCGACGGGATCACGAATGCCGAAAAAGCGGCGGTATGGCGCGGACTGGGACAAGTCTATACGGCGATGAACGCGCACGATGAAGCCCGCACCAACTTTGAGCAAGCCTTAGCCGCTGTTGAAGACGATCAAACCGGATTAACCTTGCGGGCGATTGCTGACGGCCACCGTACCCAGGGGCAAGTGGGCGCGGCGCTGGATGCCTATGCCCGCGCACTGCCCTATTTGGAGCGAACAACGTTTCCACTGGATCGGGCGGCGGTTCAACGCTCGATGGGTGAATTGTATCTGAGTGAAGGCCGCGCCACTGAAGCGATCAGTGCGCTTGAGAGTGCGCTTGATATTGAACGCGCTTTGCCACAGCAGGATGGCGGGCGGATCGTTTCGACGTTGCAAAGCATGGCCGATGCCCATGAACTGCGCGGCGAACTCGATAAGGCCACGCTGCGCCACCATGAAGCATTGGTTTATCAGGATGTGCGGCACGCGCCCGAACGATACGCGCAAACGCTCCGCACGCTAGGCCGTTTGTACACGCAGTTGAAACGGCATGATGACGCTTCGAAGGCGTTGGAAGATGCGCTGGCAACAGAATATGCTCAGCCAACACCCGACGCTGAATTTGTCGATGCGACGACGAAACTGTTGGCCGATGTGTACCGCGCCCAAAATCGCCTCGAACAAGCCGCTGATCTATACCGTCGGGTGACGCCGCGTGCCGCTGCGCCGCTCCGTACTAGCGCAGAACAGGCGCTTAACAGCACCCTCAGCGATATTTCGCGCCATGAAGAAACCTTACGCGCCGCCGGACAATCGTGGGCACTGCTCACCCGTACCGCCAACACCGACTTCAAGGGGCTGGTTTTTGTCCTGGCATTGCAGGCGCAAACTTATGCCGCGCTTGGCAAGTGGGACGAGAGCGAACAACACCTTGACCAGATGATGCGCTTGTTATCGGATCGGCGCAGCGAACTTGCGATCAGCAGTCGTCACCCGGCGACTCGTGCGCTGGCGATTTTGCTGCAAGGTCAGGATTACGAGGATAAGCGCGATTACGATCAGGCGCAGGAATCGTATCGGCACGCGCTGCAAGTGGCCGAAGAAAACAAGCTGGCACCCGCGCTGATCTGGGCATTGCGCCAGAAAACGGGCAAGACTTAAGGTATACTTATTCGTTCCCCAAAATTCGGTTCATGAGCAAAGGCGATTTTGTGATGCGAATCGGAATGGACTTTGGAACGACGAACTCCGGTATTGCCGTTTACGACGGCGCTCAACTCCACGTTTTGCCATTGGATGCGGCGGCCAACACAAACACCATGCGAAGCGTGATTTACCTGACGCGTGATCACGAACTGCACGTTGGGCAGGAAGCGATCACGCTCTACAACACGCAGAACATCAACCGCGAACGGCGCATGGTACACAAAAAAGTGGGCCGCATCGAAATGTTGTTCGCAGAGATCGGAACAGTAGCGACGGATGTGCATGTGCTGGTTGATGAGTTAGAACCGGGGCGCTTGCTGCGTTCGCTCAAAAGTGCGCTGGCAACCCCATATAATGGCACGATGCTGTATAGCAAAAACTACACGCTCGAAGATTTGATCGCGTTGTTTTTGCGGGCGTCGCGTGAACGCGCGGCAGAACTACTGGGTCAACCCGTAACGGAAGTGACATTGGGGCGGCCAGTTCACTTTGTCGGCGCGGAAACAGACGAAGACGACGCCCGCGCCGAAGCTCGGCTGCGAAAGGCGGCCATGCAGGCTGGCTTTGAGCATATTGATTTCGAGTTTGAACCTGTGGCGGCGGCGCGTCATTACGCACAATCGATCCACGCGCCGCAAAACATCCTGGTCTATGATTTCGGCGGCGGCACGCTTGACCTGACGGTGATGCGCGTCGAGCCGGGCAAGTCACCGCTTATCAAGGCTATCGGCGGCGTGGGCATCGCCGGAGATCGCTTTGATCAGCGGATTGTCGAGCATTCATTGACGCCGCACTTTGGGCGCGATGTCACCTGGGGTGACAAATCGTTACCGGTGCCGCGCACGATGATCGATCAAATTATCGCCTGGGAAGGGCTTGCAGGATTGGCAACGCCAGAAATGCGGAGCTTTTTGCATCGGATGCAAGCCGATTGTTCCGCGCCCGCTCGTCTGTTTGCGTTGGAGTCGCTGATTTTCAACTTTTATGGCTTCGCCTTGTACGAAGCGGTTGAGGCCGTGAAACGATCCCTTTCCGCCGAACCCTTCGAGGTAATCCAATTCAGCGGTGGGGACATCGACATCTGGCAGCCGATCACGCGCACACAGTTCGAGAACTACACCCATACCGAATGGCGACGCATCCGCGAACTGGTGATCGATGTGGTAGCGCGTTCGGGAATGCTGCCTGATGAGATCGACGCAGTAGTACGCACAGGTGGCTCGTCCAGCATCCCGATCTCACTCTCGATCCTTTCCGAGTTGTTTGGCGCGCAAAAACTGGTGACCGAAGACTTGTTCACTGGAGTCACCGCCGGGTTGGGAATTCGCGCTTGGGAGCGTTGAACGTTTAGCTCATCTTCACGCTTATGTGAATAGTTATAGTATTGAGAACTTCCACTGTCTCCATGCGGCTAATTGGCATTTGGAACATGAGGGCAATGCTTGTATACTGTTGAAGTGTTAAGTAATCATTGAAAACTTATC
Organism: Aggregatilineales bacterium; assembly: GCA_038239365.1. Classification (GTDB taxonomy): domain Bacteria; phylum Chloroflexota; class Anaerolineae; order Aggregatilineales; family UBA2796; genus JBBRMW01. Next base: position 9,718 of record JBBSEU010000132.1, on the reverse strand, counting down.
CATCATTTATGCTTTAGAGAATGTATAACAACAGCAGCAATGACAACGTATTTTGTTGAGCGAGTGCCGTCCAATGTGCGGGCTGGCGTTCTGAATAGAGCTATCACAATTTTTTGTGGGCTGTCATTGATCGCTGCTGTGCTGATCGGTTTCAATCAATCCCCTATCCAGTGGCCTGTCGCATTTGTTTTCGCGGTTTTATACGGCGCGTTATTGTTGTTCTCGGCACGCTTCAAAGAGGGCGTCTACCTGAACGTTAGCATTGTAGCCGTGTTGGGCGCACTGCTCAACCAGGGCTACAATGCGGTCTGGATTGTTGCGATTGGTGGTGCACTGCTCTCCGAAACGGGACGGGCGCTGCTGTATCAACGTCTGAATTTGCAACAACACACGCTCCGACAGGCGATCAAAGTGGTGTGCCTGGAAGCGGGCGTCACGGTCTTCGCTGTGTCGGTTGGTGGAATGCTGTTTGCACGCCTCGGTGGGACACTCCCGGCCAATCCGAAAGAGATAACCCTCTCGTTAGCGGCATTATTCGGGTTGGTTTTCATTTTGCATCAGGTGCCGATCACGGCCACGCTCATCTTTGTCTATCCAACCTTGAAACGCCCGGCCTGGATAAGGCCATACTTGCGCGCCGCCGCTTTGGAATTGGTTGCTTTACCCTTTAGCGCGCTGCTGGCTGTGATCTCCCACGATCTGAGTCTGCCCGTGTTTACGACGGCGGTGATGACGGGTGCGGGTGGGCTGCTGCTGCTCAAAATGACTGAAGCCGCTTATCAAATGACCCGGCAGCGCGTCCGTGAGCTGGCGATACTCAATGCTTTTAGCCAATCGCTCTCGGCTGATTTATCATTGGACGAACTGCTCAGCAATTTACACGAGCAAATCGAGCGGTTGGTGAAGGTTGAGATGTTTGTGATCACGCTTCACGATCCGACAACGGGTATGCTGCATATTCCATATGTCAGCCTCTATGGCGAACGGCTTCACTGGCCGTCGACTCAGCCCTCCAAGACGGTCAATCAATACCTGATAAAAACGCGCACGCCTTTACTGTTGCAAGGTGATGTTGTCGCAAAAGGCCGGACATTAGGCTTTGAACTTCCATTCCCACCGTTCCCGGTTTGCCTGCTCAGCACTCCCCTAATCGCCGCCGATGAAGTGGTGGCCGTCATGTCGATTGAGTCGTTCAGCGATGTAAACGCTTATGGCGCAGATGATGTGGCCTTGATGCAAATGCTGGCACCACAAGCGGCTGTCGCGCTGAAAAATGCTCAACTGTATGAACGCACGGCCAGCATGGCAAACGAATTGGCGCAGTTGAACGAAGTTTCGGCAGTAGTGAGCGCGACACTCGATCTGAATGTGATTATGGCCTCAATCTGCCAGACGCTGGAACGGCTCAATCATGCGGATAAAACGGCGCTTTTCCTGTATCAGCAAAACCGCACGGTAATGACCATTGGCTACTCCACTGGGTTCAGCGATGATTATGCAGCACAGTTCGTCAATTTTCCGATTGGTCAGTTTTCGGAACGGACGGACGTATTGGCAATTAGCGATCTCAGCACCAGTCCCCAGGCGATTGGCTGGCGAACGTTGGCCGAAGTGGGTGGTTACCAAGCACTTGCATTAGCCCCTTTGCGTGTCAATGAGCAGGCGATTGGGCTGCTGGGTGCGTTTTACGGCGACACTCACGTTTTTGGCGACGCCGAAGTTAACCGATTGCGGATGCTGGCGAATCAGGTAGCGGTTGCTGTTTCCAATGCCCAACTGTACCAGGAAGCCCGACAGCGTACCAACGAAATGACGCAACTTGTCGAGACAATCCAGGCCTTAGTCGAGTCCTTAGAACTGAATACAGTGGGCGCGACACTGGTCACGCATATGGGACAGGCGCTTGGTCTGGATGAAGCGTCGCTGCTCTTGTGGGATACCGATGATGCTCAGTTGCAATCGGTCGCGTCGCTGCACCATAGTTCAGAGCAATATACGCCGTTGGCTGATAGGCTGTTCCAACGTGCCGCTCATGAGAAAAAGCCGCTGATGCTGCCGTCTGTGGTTGAAGACTGGGATATTCTCAAACCGTTGGGGTTGGAGACGGGGTTGTTGCTGCCTGTCATACTCCGCTCAGGAATGGCCGGTGTGATTTTGCTGGGCAGCGCCCAGGCGCGGATGCTTACCGAACGAGAACAACAGCTTGCCGGGGCAATGCTCAATCAGGCGGCGACGGCGCTGGATAATGCCCGCCTGTTTCATTTGATCGATACCGAACTGGATGAGCGTATCCGGCAGCTTTCGGCAATTGACGCCGTTTCGCGCAAAATGTCGGCCTCACTCGATCTGGAAACGATGATTCACGAACTGCTCAACGCGGCACTGAGCGTAACTTATGCTGATTCGGCGGCGTGTGGACTTCAGGACGCAGCAGGTCGTGTCACTTTCACGGCACGGATACGTTTCGCGCCTGATATATCGAATACCATCTCAATTTGGCAGGGCATCACTGGCCGGGTGATTCGCACGGGACAACATGTCTTATGCGGCGATGTGAGCCGTGACCCGGATTATTTCGAGGTGGTGCCGGGGACGCGCTCCGAATTGTGTGTCCCCATCCTGCGGAACGGCACGCCCTGGGGTGTTCTTAACCTGGAGTCCAAAAACCCGGATGCGTTCACCCCCTCTCATCTCAGTTTCGTGACCACATTGGCCGATCATGCGGCGATTGCTATTGAAAAGGCGCATCTATTCGCGGACATTCGGCGCGGTAATGAGCAGATGAACACGATTTTGAACTCCACCCGCGACGGTATGATCCTGGTTGGGCAGCGCGGCAACCTAATTCGGGCGAATCGGGCGGCAGAACGGCTTTTGAATCGGCCTTTACAATTATTCATCGGGCACAACATGATCAGGCTGATCGCCCGGCTCAATCACGAGCCAGTCCGCGATATTGATTACCCCTATGAGGCATTTAAGGAAATACTGCACGCACTCGAAGCTGATCCGGGGCGCGTAACTCGTCAGGTCTATCAGGTGATCACTGAAAATGGCGCGCGTGATATTGAGGAAATCGGGCTTCCGGTTCAGGGCGATGATAGTCATTCGAGTGCGCGGCTGTATGTGCTGCGCGATATTAGCGAAGAAACCTCGCTGCAACGTTTCCGCGATCAGGTGACGAACATGATCGTACATGATCTGCGTTCGCCGCTCTCCGGGATAATCGGTAGTTTAAGGCTGCTTGAGGATTTAGCCGAAGAAGGCGATCTGGATAATTTTAACAAGGTGCTGAATATCGCATCAAGCAATGCCGATAACCTGCTGTATCTGGTTGAATCGATCCTGGAAATTCGACGGATGGAAAACGGCTTGATGTCGCTTGAACAGGAAACGGTTTCGCTGAGCAAACCCGCTATCAAAGCCATCCAATCTTTGGAAGTGCTGGCCGAAGAAGCCTCGATTCAGGTTGAGAACTGCATTCCTAACGATTTGCCACCTGTTTTTATTGACACCGATAAAGTGCGCCGCGTCCTGACCAACCTGATCGATAACGCGCTCAAATACACCCCGGCTGAAGGAAAAATTCGGATTGAGGCACATTATCTGGCGGATGAGTCCATGATCACAGTGCGGGTGGTAGATACCGGAAAAGGCATCCCGCCCGAATACCGTGAGCGCGTCTTTGGCGTCTTCGTGACGGTACCCGGTAGTGCGCTGCGTGGCCGTCGCGGAACGGGACTCGGCCTCACCTTTTGTCGGCTGACAGTTGAGGCACATGGCGGTAAAATCTGGGTGGAAAGCGGGTCAGAAGGCGGCGCGGCCATGTGCTTTACTTTACCCATCGCCACAGGTTCCCCCGCCGAAACATAAACCATGCAAATTACCGCAATTGAATCGCTGCAATGGGCTGAGTATCCCCGGCTGCTCGTTGTTCGTGTGCATACTGATACCGGACTGATCGGTGTTGGCGAAACTGTCGATAAAGTTCACGGTTCGAAAGGCGCGCTGCACGGCACCATCGCGCCGCTGGTACTTGGGCAGGACCCACGCGATATTGAAGGCATCTGGCGCTTCGTGTTCGATAACCTGATGTATCACGGCTACAGCGGGGCAGAACTGCGGGCGCTCTCAGCGGTAGAAGTCGCGCTCTGGGACATTCTGGGCAAGGTATACAATGCGCCGCTCTATCACCTGCTCGGTGGACGGATTCGGGATCGCGTGCCGACGTATAACACCTGCATTGGCTTTGGCGCATATGATGACTATGCGTTGTGGCATACCGACGCGGGTAAGCTGGCGCAAAGCCTGCTCGATGACGGCATCAGTGCCATGAAAATCTGGCCGTTTGATCGGTTTAGCGAACGCTCCTGGGGGCAGTACATCCGTTTGGCCGATATTGAGGAAGGGCTGACCGCGATCCGGCAGATTCGGGACGCTGTTGGGACTCGCATGGAGATCGGGATCGAATCACATTTCCGCTGGAATCGTGCCAGCATCGAACGGATCGCGCGGGCGCTTGAACCATACAACATCCTGTTCATCGAAGACCCCATCGCCGCGACAAACCCGGACGAGATCAAGGCGTTTTCGGCGCGCACGTCAATCCCGGTCATTGGCTCGGAACTGTTGATGACGCGCTGGCAAGTCCGCGATTGGCTGCAAAAAGGCGTCTCACAAATTTTGATGACCGATCCGGTTTGGAATGGCGGGATCGGTGAAACGCGCAAAATGGCGAATATGGCCGAAGCCTTTGGCGTGCCGATGGTGCTTCATAATGTAGCCGGGCCGTTCTGTCAGGCGGCATGTTTGCACCTTGCCGCGCATATCCCGAATCTGATGTTTGTCGAATCGGTACGTGCCTTTTATCGTACCTACTTTCCGATCTTCGCCGATTATGCACCGCGCGTGGTGGACGGTCATTTCACCCTGCCCGAAGGGCCAGGATTAGGCGTTAACCTGCGTCCTGAAATGCTCACCCGCACCGATCTAACGCGCCAGCTCAGTGAAGGCACAGGGTTGGCCGTCGGGCGTCGGGCGATGGGTGATCACTGGGAACGCGAAGAAATCCGCTAACCGAGTCGAAAGATCAGGGCATTGAATAATCCGTTCAACCGGGCAAAACTGACGGCTAAGTATCGCTTAATGGTGATCAGCGCCAAAGGTGGTGTCGGCAAATCGACTCTTACGGTGAACTTGGCGGCGGCACTCACTGCACGCGGTAAAAAAGTCGGCATCTTCGACGCGGATATTCACGGCCCGAATATCCCGGCACTGCTTGGTATCACACAGACGCGCAAGCTGCGTTCAGGGTTGCACCCTGACGTGATGATTCCGATTGAAGCGCGCCCCGACTCGCCGGATATGCGCCCACTCATGCCGCTGGAGCGGTATGGCATGAAGATCATGTCGTTGGCGCTGCTGGTCGGCGATCAGCAAACCTTGAATCCGTTACCGGATGTGATCGGTAAAATGGTCACGCATATGCTATCGCGCGTCGATTGGGGCGATGCGGATGTGCTGCTGCTCGATATGCCGCCGGGCACGGGTGAACCGCTCAATACAATCATCGGTGAGGGATTGGTAGATGGCGTGGTATTGATCACCGTCCGGCAAAAACTGGCACACCTGGATAATGGGCGGCTGGTCAGTTTACTCAAGGTGGCGCGTGTACCAGTGCTGGGAGTCATCGAAAACATGACGCATGTGATCTGCCCGCGCTGTGGCGAACTGATCGAGTTATATCCGGCTTTGACAACCGATCAACCGACCTATGGCGGCGCTCCAGTATTGGGCGCGATTCCCTTTCACCCCGAACTGATCCGCGAACAACGTTCCGGCGCTCCACTCCCATTGGCCGAACCAGAGTCGCCGGTGAGCCGTTCACTCTTAAAACTGGCTGATGATCTGATCGAAAAAATGAAAACCTGACTGGGAATCCCACTGAAATAGAACACAAAATTCGCTACAATAGGCGGCGCATTGTCCACCAGGAGAGTTGAATTGCCTGTCCCCTACTGCCACCTTTGCGACAGCAACCCGGACGACAAAAAACGTTATGGCGATACTGGATTGGCCGGGGGTGATTACTGTCCGGTCTGTTATCGCCCCTATTGTAAGTTCCATGCAGGCAAAGTGCGCTGGCGGTGGCGCGATACCAAAAAAGTGGAGACAGGCTTTGTTTGCATGGAGTGCAAAAACGCCTACCGCCACCGCGAATGGGACCCGATTCACCGCGATTGGATTAGCTAGACGCTGCCATGAAGGCTTCTCCGATCCTCAAGTGGGCAGGTGGCAAAGGCGGACTGCTGGCACAGTACGATCCGTATTTTCCAATGGTTGGCAGCTACCGAAGTTATCTTGAGCCATTCGTGGGTAGCGCGGCGGTATTTTTCCACTTGCAACCACAGCACGCTATCCTGATGGATCGTAACCCGGAACTGATCGAAGTTTATCAGATGATCCGCGATCAGCTTGAGGCGCTAATCACCGCGCTCAAAGCGCATCGAAATGAGCGCGATTATTTTTATGCTGTACGTGCCCAGAAAATTGCCGATTTATCGCCTGTGGAGCGCGCCGCCCGCTTTATCTTTCTCAACAAAACCTGCTATAACGGCCTGTATCGCGTCAACCGGAGCGGACAATTCAATGTGCCTTTTGGCCGCTACACGAACCCGGCTATCTGTGATGAGAGCAAATTAAACGCTGCACACAACGCTTTACAATCTGTCGAATTAGGCGTTGCCAACTTTGATCGAGTATTGGCGTTCGCGCAACCCGGCGATTTTGTGTACTTCGATCCGCCCTATGAACCGCTTAGCAGCACCTCAAATTTTACAAGCTATACGCGCGATGGCTTTTCGGCGGACGATCAACGTCAACTGGCCGATGTGTTCCGCCAGTTGGATACGCGCGGCTGCCGCCTCATGCTCAGCAATTCGAGCGCGCTACTTATTTATGATCTGTACCAGGGGTACGCCATCCATGAGATCAGCGCCCGCCGCGCCATTAATCGCAATGCGAACGGGCGTGGTGTTGTGACGGAACTACTGATCACGAATTTCAATAATGAATCATTGGAGTCATCTTGAGCGATCAATATTGCATTCTACGTGACGGCGAACTGATAGCGGCTAGTCCGCTTGAGTGGGCGCGCTGGTTCGAGACCTCAGCCGAGCGCCTTGTTGCCCGCTCCGAAGTTGGCGATGCCGAAATTACAACCTTATGTATGGGTATGATGCCGCCCGGAGCGTTATTCAAAACAGTGATTTATGGCGGCAGATTTCACGGTCAGACTGAATGCTATTCGACATTGGAAGCGGCAATGTTCGGCCATGAGCGCCTATTTGGGAAAATTGAAAGCGAACAGAGTTAACTTGATGGACAGCAGATATTGAGAGGGTTATCATTGCCTAACCCCAATTAGGTAGCGACGGGATCAACACGCGAAACAGCGCATAAATAGCGAACAGACCCAACGCGCACATGACAGCCACCACTCCCCAACGCGCCGCACGTATCGGAATCAATGACGCCCAACCCGTCAGACCAAAGGTGAAAAACAAGCCAATCGGGATCAATCCGGTGAACAGGTATCGCCCCTGAAACTGCACAAACGACAGGTTGTAATAGCTAAACAACACGAAGGCCAGCAGCGCCGCCAATCCCAGAATCAATAAACTGTCGCGCTGCACGGCACTGAGCCGCCTCCGAAAACGCACAAACGTGATTCCCGCGCCGATGATCGCAAACCCTGTGAGTAGTGCCAATAGCGTCACGATTGTGGCGGGCATGACGACGCCCATCCAGCCAAACTGCCCCCAAAAGCTGCGAAAGGTGGTTTGCAGGCCGTCATTCAGCACGAAGCCGAGTCCCTTTTGCGCGATGTAGTCTGCCGTGCGGAACTGACCAACGACCACTTCATCATGGCGGCGCAATCCGAGAAAATCCGGGAAGCCGTAGACGCTGAAGTTTCGCAGCCACCACGCCCCGCCGATAATCAACGCAGGAATGGCTATCCAGAGCGCAGCGGTCAAAAATCGCCGGATCGTCCAGCGTTCACGAATCGCGCGCAACAACACCGTCACACCAACAATCACCACCAGCGAATAGGCGGTGGCTTTCGTGATCAAGGCTAATCCGACTAAGAGTCCCAAAACGACGGGATGGGAAGTTTGCCTCACCCCCTGCCCCTCTCCATTTATGGAGAGGGGGTTGGGGGGTGAGGCAAACCGTACACAGGCCAGCAGCGTTAGCGCAACGATCAATTCGGTCAGGCTATCGTTATCGACGCCGCCCATCATCGCCAGATGCTGCGGCAAGAACGCGACAAAAGCCGCCGTCGCCAGTGCTAGATAGCCCTGTGCCGGGAACACCGTTTTCACGATAAAATAGGCCGCTATCACGATCCCCGCGCCGATCAACGCCGAAAACAGACGCAGCGCGATCAAACTGCCGCCGCTGATCGCGTAAACGGGCGCGCTCAACAGGTAAAACAGCGGCGGTTGATGATCTTCATACTGAACGCTGCTCAACCGATCCAGCACCGACGGCTTGAAGGCTTCGCGTTTGAGCGCCTCCAGGTAGTCGTTATCCCAATCACCCGCTTTTAGCACAGGACAGCAGCCATTGCGAACGACCTGTGCGATGTAGTTGTAGTGAGCCGGTTCATCGGGCACTTGCCACGCCGGGGTTTTCGTCGCGTATAACCCTGCGATGATCAGGTAGGCCGCGATGATCAGCGCCAGGATCGGCAGTTCGAGACGCTGCATCGCCGAATCGGTCAATCTTCGAGACCGCGCATGATGCCGCCGAATGGCTCATCCATCAGCCGCTCTTTGGAAGCTGTCGAGGTGGCGGGTGTGGCGACAGACGATTCCAGCTTTGATTTGAGTTCGGGTTGTGCCGTCAGCATGTCGTTGAGCGTCTGGCGGACGGTTTCCTGAATCAATACGCGAAATTCTTCAATGGTCAAATCAGCGATTCGGTGAGCGGTCATGCTTGTCTCCTGTTTTAACGTTGCGGCGCATCAGATACACACCGATCAAGGCGGGCAGCCACGCGAACGGCACAAAGCAGCACACAATCCGCGATAACGGCCCGATGATCGTTTCGTAGGTCATTTGCCAAGCCGCGCCCGTTCGCTCTCGATGATCGCGGCTTCTTCGGCGGCGGTGCTGCCCAGCTTCTTGAACAGCGGCGCGGGGTTGTTCAGCTTTTGCCCTGCCGGGAGCGCGCTCGGTTGCCAGCGGCCACCTGCCTTTGTCGAGTCATAGGTCAGGGCATCGTGTTCGCGTACCGATTCGGTGTAGTGCGTGATCGATGGTTCCCCAAACAACTGCCCATCATAGCCCAGAAAGGTGTGCAGCTTTTCGGAGGTGAAAGGCAGAAACGGCGACCACAAAACTTTCAGGTTATCGATCACGCGCAAGGCTGTGTAGACGATTGTTCCCGCATCGGCACGATCTTCCTTGATGCGTTTCCAGGGTGCGCGCCGTTCCAGATAGGCGTTGGCTTCGTCGGTGAGTGCCATTGTCGCTTGCAGTGCCGCCCGCAGCTTGACCGCATCCAGCAAGCCGCCGATCACCGCGAAATCCGTTTCGGCGCGTGCGATGAGCGCCAGGTCTTCTTCGTGAAGCGTACTGGGGGTTGGCACCACGCCATCGAAGTTTTTGACGGTGTAGCTCAAAATGCGGTTGACCAGATTGCCCCACTTAGC
>JBBSEU010000131.1:0-15044 GCA_038239365.1 Aggregatilineales bacterium | reverse complement strand
CGTCAGGCTGCCGGTGGTGTGGTAGATCATGGCCGCCTTGCCGCTGGTGAAATCGGTTGGGGTGTTGCCCCAGACTATGACGCCCTTCGGCATGGCGTTTTGCTTAACGGATAAGTCGGCGAAGTATTGCAGCGCCTCAACGGTTGAAGGCGTGTTGAAGAAGACCTTGTTGGCGGCATCGCCGACCAGATTTTGACCCGCGCCAATGGCGAAGCCCTGGAACAACCAATACGGGAAGCCATCTGACGGAATTTCGATGCCCCAACGGCTGCCATCGGCTTTTGTCAGCTTTTTGGCGTAATCGGCCATTTCCTGAATGGTCTGTGGCGCTTTTGCCGGGTCAAGGCCAGCTTCCTTGAAGGCGTCCTTGTTGTAGTAAAGGACGGGTGTGCTGCGCTGGAAGGGTGCGCCCCACGTCTTGCCATAGGCCTGCGAGTTGAGCAGGAAAGCCGGGAAGAAATCTTTCAGGTACGTGTCGGCGTCCTTCGATCCCTTGATGAAATCGTCGAGCGGCACAACATAATCATTATCGACCAGGGAGTACAAATCGGTGGTCAGGAAGATCGCCACATCGGGACCCTGGCCGCCACCTTTTACTGCCGTGTCAACCGCTTTGTAAATATCGGCATAGCCACCCGCATAAACAGCCGACACTTTAATATCCGGGTTGGCCTTGTTGAATTCTTCGGCAAAACCGTCCATCACTTTGGTGATGGGGCCACCAACGGCAGTGGGGTAATAAAAGCTGATTTCGGTAACAGTGGCCTGTGCGCGCGTGTTGGTCAGCGCACTGCTGAACAACGCCAGCACAATCGCCGCGATGAGCAAAAAGCTAAAACGTTTCGACATATCGGATTTTCCTCGTGGTAGTGATTCCCAGAGGAATTATAGCGGCGTAAAGGGAATTTTCTTTAAGAGCGCGTGATCAAATATTTAAGTGTTGGGAGGATACGGTCAATTCTGTTATAGTACGTGCGCTGTTTTTTCTTGTTTTTCCAGGATGATCAAATATGTATGTGGTCTGCGTGACGATTCGCGTCAAAGATGAGTTTGTCGATCAGTTTATTGAAGCATCACTCGATAACCAGAGCAACACGCGCAAACTGGAAGCGGGCAATGTGCGCTGGGATTTTCTGCAAGCCGAAGACGATCCGACGCGATTTTTTCTATACGAAGTGTACCGTTCCAAAGATGATTTTCCGGTTCACCGCGAAATGCCACACTACCTGCGCTGGCGTGAACGAGTCGAAGCATATATGGCTGAGCCGCGCGTTGGTTTGCGCTATCACAACATCGCGCCAATGGATGATCACTGGAACGAGTAATTGTTTGTGGCAAGTCAAGTGCTATAGTTGATCGGTGATTCAGATAAGGAGCATTCGATGGGTTACGCAGATAGTTTGCAGGCGATTCACGAGGCAAAAGTTGTCGCCATTTTACGGGGCGACTACCAGGGTAAATGGCTGGATATTGCGAAGGCGCTGCTGGATGGCGGCCTGAATATCATGGAGATCACACTGAACAGCCCCGGTGCGATAGACGCGATCAAAGAAATTTCGGGACAAATGGGCGGTCAGATGCGGATCGGCGCGGGTACTGTCGTCACCGCAGATGAAGTGGATCAGGCGTTCGCGGCAGGCGCACAGTTCGTCATTGCGCCCAACACAGACGCGGATGTGATTAAACGTGCGCTGTTCCATGATCTGCTGGCTATCCCCGGCGCGTATTCGCCCACTGAGGTTATGCTGGCACACAAACTAGGTGGCGGCATGGTGAAGCTGTTCCCCTCAATGCCGATTGGCCCGGCTTATATCAAGGCACTGCGCGGCCCGATGCCCCAGATTCCGATCATGTGTACGGGTGGCATCACGCCCGAAAACGCCGCCGAATTCCTGAAAGCAGGCGCGAATGCGGTAGGCTTTACGGGCGCACTGGTCACAGATGACGTTCACCAGTTCGGCGGCATGGCGCGTCTGCGCGAACGCGCTGAACGTTCGGTAGCGGCTATCCAGGGTTTGCAACGGGCATAATTTCGCTAGCGAATATAGGTCAATCGTTCGCGGGCGTTGTGGCGGTGACTGATCGGTAATTCTGCCGGATAGCCCAGATGGATGATCCCGACGGCTTTTTCGCCCGGTTGAAGGCCAAATAAGGCGCGCAGCCGGGCGTCATTTTTGAATGTTTTCCAGCAGCTTCCGATCCCTTGCTCCCAGGCCAGCAGCAAAAAGTTCTGAATCAATGCAGCACAGGCGGCATAATCTTCCTCTGCGATCTCCGGATCGGGGTTCTGGCTGATCACGATCAGTAGATAAGCCGGGACGGTGGCAAATTTGCGATAGGTGCCTTCCGCCGCTTTTTGTAACTCGGTTTCGGCCAGGTGTTGAAAACCGGACAATGCCATATCGCGCCGAATGGCTGCATAGCGCGCGACGGCTTCCCCGCTCAGATAGATAAAGCGCCAGGGTTCGGTCAGGCGATGATTGGGCGCATAAACCGCCGTTTCGAGCAGCGATTCGATGAGGTCATCAGGCAGCGGTTGGGGTTGAAACAGACTGATTGAGCGCCGGGTACGGATCAGATCAATCAGCCCCATTTTGTTTTCATCGGTGTCATTGCTAAATGCTGATGCAGTTGTCAAATTAGTCATCCAGATAGAGCGGTTCGGGATCGCCTGCCAGTTCCCAGTCGTCGCTCAGTTCGCTGGCGGCGATGTCCAACGCTGCTTCAACCGAGTCGGCTTCGATTACTTTGACCGTCGTGAACTCGAACCGATAGGGGTCTTCGCCAACCAGTGTCCCACCATCCAAATCCCAATCGCCGTGAAATTCGGGATTGATGCTCTCCTGGGCGCTGTCCAGTGCCGAAAAGCGCGCCGACTCCTCGCTGTGACCAACACCCTCAAATAGAGCCGTCATTGTCACCTCGAAAGCGTTGGCTTCCTCGTCCATGTATTCTTCGTCAAAGTCATCCGAATCGTAGTATCCAGCCATATCCTTATGCCCTCAACAACCAGGGATCGCGCAAGATCAGCCGCCAATGTGCCAGTTTGCTGTACCATAGCAAAAGCCGCGCATTCAGCGTATAGGCATACTGATTGCGCCAGGCGCGTTCGGCCTGAATAAATCGTTCGCGCTCTTCGGGGGTAGTCAGGTTTCGCAGCGCATACAGGTAGCGATGGCGGTGATACAGCCGCAAAAAGCGAAAGGTCATCTTGCCGCTGCCACTGATCTTTTCATCGTGCCAGGCCACCGCCGTTGGCACGTAGACTACGCGAAAGCCCAACTTCCGCACGCGCGTACAATATTCGGCTTCCTCATAATAGGCTGGGAAATAGGCTTCGGGCAAGTAGTTCAACTGACGTGCCAGTTTGCCGCGCGTCATGAAGGCTGCGCCCAACACATAATCAACATCGCGCAAGGTATCGTACTGACCGTTATCGTGTTCGTGATCGCCCAAGTGATAGGTCAGTGCGTTTTCGCGGAACATGCCGCCCGCGTGCTGCAACGTGAGACCGTCGCTGTAAAACACTTTGCTCCCGGCCACACCAATCGTTGCGTCGTTTTCCATCACGTCGATGATATTGGTCAGCCAGTTCGGGTCAAGCACCGCGTCGGGATTGATCAGTGCGAAGTAATCCGCTTCGCGCGCGCGCATCCCAATATTGTTGCCGCCCGCAAAGCCGTGATTGCTCTTTTCCTCAATGAGTTCAACCCAGGGAAAATCCCGCTTGAGAATGGCGACGGTTTCATCGTGTGAATGATTATCCACCACAATCGTATGGATTCGATCTGCCGGGTAGGTCTGCGCCCGGATCGATTGGAGTGCTTTGGGGACAAATCGCGCGGCATTCATCGTCACGAAGATGATATTTACGGTTGGAGTTGCGTCGCGTGCCGTCATCGCAGCCAATCAGGTGTGGGTTGCCAGTTCATGGGCGCTATTGTAGCGATTGATAGGCTGGATTCAAAGTACGAGTGTCATGGGTTCTCATCAGATTGATGCGCGGTTACAAGTGCCATTCGTTTCTGAATGATCGCTTGATCCTGGGGTGAGTAGGTGCCGAATTCTGCCGGAAGCTGATCATAATCAACCAGCAGGTAATGTGCGCTAAGGCTGAAGGTACGGTTGTAGACTGTCCCAAAATCGAATGGTAAAACGTCTGTGCCATTGAGCGGGATAGGGATAGGCGGGACTTTTTCATCGACGCCAAATGGGTAGACCTGGGTACTGCCCTCATAAATTGTCGGGCGCGGATCGGTGACAGCGATGTTGTAGGCTTTGGCGGTCACATCGGCCTGTAACTTTTTTCGAGCGTTGGCGCAATAGTGTGGGAGACCGGCAATAACGGGCGGTTGTTTGTGAAGATAATCGATCTCGATCAGTGGAATGCCCGCCGCGATGATTGATAACCGCTTTCCAGCATAATCATCCCAATCCTGTCCACCGGGCTTATTACTGGGGGATAGCACTTCGATCCACGTCACAATGCGCCCCAGTCGGCTCTCTTTAGGAGTCACTTCACGAATCGCCAGTGCCCGGAAAAATTGTTCTTCGCTCAGTTCGGCAGCATCGGGAATGGATAATATCAATACATGCGGTGCAGTTGGATTGGGATGCAGCGGGGTAGGGCTGGACGCTGTGCGGTGTTCTCGAACGGCAACATCAGACCTTTCCACATATTCCTTAGATTCTCCAACTACCGCGTCGTACCTGCGAACCTGGAGTGAAGCAATGTTGTCAACGATGTATCCGAGCGGCTCAAGTTTATCACCTAACATCTCTTGAAGATGCGTGATGTGATTATCGTGAAAAGCAGGCCATCCGCCCTCAGCCCGATAATGACTTTGCAAATGCGCGTTGATCCCGGCGTACTGGTTGACTCGTGAATGAGTAGTCATTTGTGATATAACTCCCGATACACTGAGAAATACTCGTAAGTATAACGCACGTAGTCCTGTGCCTGGCTGCTTGTGATCGTCTCATATAGCTGATCAACATCATCGCCTGCTGTTTGTAACCAGCCACTTGAAGCGCCCGGCCCGGCGTTGTACCCGGCCAGCGTCGCAGGCAGATTGCCGCCCAAATAGCGCCGCACAAAATCGACATAATACGCACCGAAGCGCAAACTGACAAACGGGCGATACAGGTCATCATTGGTGAAGTTCGGCGGCCAGTTGAGCCGCCCCACAATATCGCCTGCGGTGAGCGGCACGACTTGCGTCAGGCCAAGTGCATCCGAGACGCTGCGGGCACGCGCATCGAAGTTCGACTCCAGCCGAATCAATGCGCTAAAGAATAATGGATCGATGTTGTACTGCTGGGCATACGGGAGCAGCAGATCGGCATAATAAATCGGGTACGCCAATCGCGCGATATAGGCAGGCACAGCGGTTGCCACCTGTTTGGAGAGGGCGATCACGCGCGCCGCCGAAATGAGCGACGAACGATAGACACCGATGCCCTGATAATAAGCAGCCAACTGGTACATCGCCAGCGGATCGTCACGTTTGATCTCGTGCAAGGCGTCGAACTCAGCGCGTGCATCGAGCCACCAGCCGAGCGTCCAAAGTTCCGTACCGCGTTTGAGCATCGGATCGTTCGCCAATGCTGCCGATAAGACCGTCGCCGCGCCGGGGGAATTGAAGGTCTGGCGCATCCACGCTTCGGCGGCCACTCGATCTGCATCGGTGCTGCTGACCAGTACGAATGTCCCGGCGGGTTGATAGGGAGGCGTGCCATTCAACAGATCGCGGGCGCGCAATCCAAAAAACTCTGTCGGCTGCTTCGTCGTGGCGGCTGCCCACGACGCACGCGCCTTCGTGTTATCACCCAGTTTTTGATACATCTTGCCCTGCCAGAGCAGGCCGCGCCCATCATTCGCGCGCCCGAAGAAGACCGACGCGCGTGCCGGATCGCTGGCTGAGAGCAGATAACCCGCATCAAATGATCCCTGTACAGTGCGTTCGCTGGTTGGGTAGCGTGTGCCAAGCTGATCATAAAGTGCTATCGCGCGGCCAGCCTCACCATAGGTTTGTTCTAGGAAGGCCGCCCGCCACAAGGCTTCAGGTGCCTCACCCGCATTCGGGTAAGCAGCGGCGACGGCACTGTAAGCGGCAATCGCGCCTGGATAATCTTTGGCGATGAAGTAGGTGCGCCCCTGTTCAAGCGCGGCCACGCTTGCCATCGGATCAGCCGGGTAAGCGTCCCTCACTTTCTGAAAGCTGAGCAGCGCATTCTTGTTATCAGCGAGGCCGCGTTGTGCCTGTCCGTAGAGTACCCACAGTTCCGCCGGGATTTTCTCCGCCGTTGTTGTTGCCAGATAGGGCGCTAATAAATCAACGACAGGTTGAAAATTATTGTTCGCCACATTCAACCGAGTACGCAGCAGCAAATCGACGGGTTGATTGGCCGTGACCAGTGTCACCATCGCCTGAAATGCCGCTGTCGAGTCGGGCGCACTGCTCAGCACTCGGTTTAGTCGGGCATAGGCGGCTTCTGCCTGACCCGCGCCAAGCTGCACATTAGCGGCGGACACTTCTACAGACGCGCGATAATCCGGTTTTTGCGCGGCAGCCAGGATCGCCTCGTACTGTTTGAGCGCATTTGTTGGATCACTTGCCTTCAAGTAGATTTGTGCCAACTGGTTTCGCAGCGCAAATTGTCCAGCCAAATAACGCGGCGACTCGGCGGCTTTTTGCAGATAGGCCAGCGTCACACCGCCATCGGCCAACGACATACGCTCATATAAATAGCTGTCGATCACGCCTGGCTGCAAGGTCAACGCCTGTTGATAATCGGGGATCGCGCCTGCGCCGTTGCCCGCCAGACGGCGCGCTTCACCCCGCTGCACATAGGCGCGGAAAGTGGGTGGGCATTCAGTCAGCGCGCGCGTTAAGGCCGCTTCAGAGTCGGTATATTGTTTGGCGAACAAGTTTACCACGCCCAATTTGTAAAGCGCATCACATTTGAGCGCCGGAACCTGGGCAGCGGCGGTGTAGCCCGTTCGGGCGGTGTCGTAGTCACCATTGAGTAACGCCGTCGCCGCTGCTGGCACAGAATCGGCGGGGATAGCTGTTGGCGCGGGGGCAGCGGCGAGGGTGGCAGTGGGAATCACTCCTTCGGGCGGAGTCCCCAGATTGCAACCGAGCAGCAATATAGCGACGATCAGAATGAGTTTGACAGGCAGGCGGCTAAATTTCACGCGCATCCACGTAAAAAGGGGAAGTCCATTCGGGTTCAAAGTCACGATAAAAGCTCTTGAATACCATCCAGTAACGCTTCTGTTCTTCGGCGGCCTCAAAGACAAAGCCAGGCAGCGTGTCTTCGGCATCAACGACGGCGCTCAGCTTATAGTACAGGTTGTTGAGCGCATAATCACGTACCGAGTCGAACACGGCCTGCATTAATTCTGCGCCCTCTGCACCAATAAAGTCGAAAATCCGCAGGCTGCGCGCCTGCCGCTGCAAGACCTCGTCAGGTAGCAATAAGTCATCCAGCAGCACCTGACGATACAATCGACTCTGGTCAAAAATGCTCACACTGGCGTAACCCGCTTCGTCGCTGTCGTGAAACCAGCGCATGTAATCATAGGCCGCAACAGTAGCAGGCATCTCCGTTGTAAAAAAGTCGCGGTCAGCAATCGGCGTGAAGCGGATTTGATCGTCTTCGGCATCTGACTCGATGCGGATATTGGGCGTCCAATACGAGATGGGCGGATATTCGAGATAGAGCAGTTGGCGAATGCGCTGATAACCAAGCGCTTCAAACAACTTGAGTGAGGCGACATTGACCGACACAATATCGCCATAGGCACCCACAGCGCCGCGCTCGAACAAATAGTTCTCGACGTGCTGCACTAAGACAGTCCCCAGGCCGTTACGCCGATAATCGGGATCGACGCGCAGATCGAAAATGTAGCCGATTAAATGAAACGCGCCGCCGATCTGTACCTGCTTGACGGCCACAGCTATGCAGCCGATAACGGTTTGATCAGTTTCGGCAACAAAGAGTTGATGATCGGGAAATATGGCGGCGCGATCCGAAAAACAGCGTCGATAATGCACGAACGGCGCGCTGGCACCACGCGGCGAACGATATTCAATTGCCATCAGCGCCGGATCGTCCGCCGCCTGGTAAGGCCGTATGTTCATAAACTTACTGCTTAAGACAAAAAGAACCCGGTTGGGTTCTTGTCGAGATCATCTTTTCGCTTAACCAATCAGAACGGTGGTCGCGCCCATAGCGATCACGTCTGGCGGTCCAACACATACGCATTGGTCGCCCACACGCGCCGCAGGCAAACCGCCGATCAGCACCGTCACCGAACCAGGTGGCAGAATCGGCCCGCCAACGTGCGGAACGACGCCCGTCACCATTGGGCAGGTGTGCATGTCTGAGACACGTGCCGCTGGCTTCTTTTCGATCAGCACGGTTGGCATTCCAAGCACAATGACGCCACCGTGTGCCGTCTGATCGCCCATTCGCGCCGCTGGTTGTCCCATATTACATTCCTCAATTATCCGATATTGAACAGACTGCCACTGATCAAGCTAAATGTCAAGCAGTGCCACCCGCGACGGATGGCTGCTGATTCTCAAAGTGCAGGTGGTTATCCTCTGTCGAGATAACCAGCGTTGAGCCGGATGGATGCAGATTATCCAGAATGCGCTGGCTGAGCGGGCGCGTTAACAGGCGTTCAATCGCGCGACGGAGTGGCCGTGCGCCATTGGCCGGATCGTAACCCTGGTCAAGAATTAGTTTACGCGCCGCTGGCTCGATTTGCAGCGCCAAACCCTGATTGACCAGACGATTACGGAGTTCGCGCAAGTGCAAATCGAGTATTTCATTCAACGATTCTTCGGTCAGCGGATTGAAGATCACCACTTCATCCAACCGATTCAGAAATTCGGGGCGGAAGAATTTCTTGAGATGCTGCTCGTAGGCGGGCGGACGATAACCTTCCGCCTTGAAGCCCATACCCTTGCCGCCTTCCGCCGTGCCAATATTGCTGGTCATAATCCAGACGGCATGGCGGGCATCAATCGTTGAGCCGCGCGAGTCGGTCAGGCGGCCTTCATCGAACACCTGTAGGAAAATATCGAAGACTTCCGGCGCACCTTTTTCAACTTCATCCAGCAGCACCACGCTGTATGGTTTGCGGCGCAAGGCTTCGGTAAGCTGGCCGCCGCGCTGCGAGTCCTTATAGCCGGGTGGTGAACCGATCAGGCGGGCGACGGTATGTTCGTCGTGAAACTCGGACATATCCAGGCGGATCATCGCTTCTTCGGTGCCGAACAGGAATGTCGCCAGTGATTTTGCAAGTTCGGTTTTGCCGACGCCGCTTGGCCCTAAAAACAGGAACACACCGACTGGTTTGCCCGGATCGGACAACCCGGCGCGGCTCATTTTGACGGCTTCGGCTACGATCTTAACCGCATGATCCTGACCGATCACCCGTGAACGCAAATCATCTTCCATGTGACTATATTTGTGACGTTCATCGGCGCTCAGTTCGCTGATCGGAATGCCTGTCCATTCGGAGAGGACTTCAGCTACTGACTCGCCCGTGACCAGTTTAGGCGTATCGCCGAGCGGCCCGGTCTGGATCACCACGCGGGCGCACGCTTCATCGATCAAATCCAGCGATTTATCCGGCTGACGACGATCAAGCATATATTTACCGCTTAGCGTGACAGCGGCTTGCAGCGCATCGGGGCTGATCTGGACTTTATGATGCTTTGCATAATGATCCTGAACATTGGTTAGGATGATCAGCGTATCTTCAGGCGAAGGTTCCTCAATGTCCACCGTGCGGAAACGTCGATCCAGCGCCGAGTCCTGGGCAATCGCTTTGCGGTATTCTTCGTGCGTCGTCGCGCCAATGCACGCGATTTCGCCACGTGACAGCGCCGGTTTGAGGATGTTGGCGGCGTCCAGGTTCGAGTCAATCGTATCGCCTGCGCCAACGATTGTGTGAATTTCGTCAATGAACAGAATCACATCGGGCGCGTTACGGGCTTCATCGACGATCCCGACGAGCCGTTCCTCGAACTGCCCGCGCAGACTCGTCCCGGCGACCAATGTGCCAATTTCGATCTGGACGATTCGTTTGCCGAGCAGCGTTGGCGGCGCAATGCCCTTCACAATATCATAAGCCAAACCCTCAACAACCGCCGTTTTGCCGACTCCAGCATCGCCCAGTAGCAAGGGGTTATTCTTTTTGCTGCGAGTCAGCGTGCGTGCTACTGCTCGAATTTCGCGCTCACGGCCAATCGCCTGTGAGATTTTGCCTTTGCGCGCCAGTTCGGTCAGATCGCGGCCATACTTATCAAGCAGCGGCGTTGGCATTCGGCTGGGTGGTTCGGGCGCAATTTCCGGTTCTACGATCACCAGATGATTCGATAGGGGAAACTGGTTGGGGTCGTGAAGTTTGCTGGTTGTCTTATCGAGTTCAGCCAGCAGCACCTCCACCCACCGATCCGCATCAATGTGCATGGCACGCAGCTTACGAATCGCTACGCCTTCGCCTTCTTGTAGCAACGCCAGCAGCAGGTGAACTTCCGTCACGGCTTCGTCGTTATAATCATCAGCATAATAGATCGCCATTGCCAACACGCGGTAAGCACGCGGCGTCAGCGGCGGACGTTCTTCAAGTTCGTCTTCACCAGCACCGGCTTCGCGCCGAACCTCGTTCCGCACATTGCGCGCATCCAGCCCGGCAGTATCGAGCAGGCGATGTGCGACGCTGCCTTCAACTTTGGTGATGGCGTTGTACAGATGCTCAGTTCCGATGTAATTGTGGCGCAAACGCGCGGCTTCTTCGACGGCGGCACTCAAAAGGGCGGCGCACCGCTCCCGGATTTCGGCTTCACTGATGTCTAACGGTGAGGACACAAGAAACTCCTCGTCACAGCCCGAATGGTAGGATGATTATGCTGTAATCGTATTTCAACTTATGCCTAGTATAGCAAGCCTTCTTGCTCACGTGACAACACAAAACCATATCAACCCGATTCAAACCTGCAACTCAGGCGACACCGCGTGCGGCCAGCGTCACCACGATTTTCAACGTTTCGCTGCCCCGAACCACCGTCAATGTCAGGGTATCACCCGGCCCATAGGCAATCATGCGGACAGCTAATGTGCGTTTGGCGTCTACTTTATCGCCATCGACTTCGGTTACAACATCCCCGACTTTGAGGCCAGCTTGTTCAGCGGGGCTGTTTGGCTGAATTTCAACGATCAACGCGCCATCTTTAACTGTCAGGTTTTTGGCAGTGGCTAAACTTGCCGTCACGACTTCGTAGGCCACACCCAACCGAACACGCGGCGCACCGGGCGCGTAGGGTTGTGTTTCGTCTGGTTGTGGCGTGGTGATCGAAATGGTAAGCTGCTGACTGCCACGCACCACCCCAAGCGATGTAGTTGTCGCTCCTGATAATTTACGTAACACGTCGCCTATCGTTTCGGCGGTGACACGCTGGCCGTCTACGCTTTCGATTCGATCATCACGCTTCAAACCAGCCCGATCCGCCGGACTATTCGCTACGATGTCAATGACGCGCAGACCATCAGTGCCAAGCGCCGCCGTGAACCCGATCTGCTGAAACAACACGTTGCCACTCAGATTGGGATCACCCGCCGCCCGTCGCCCTTCCAAAGTGACGGTGAACGTCAGTGATTGGCCGTCGCGCTGCACGATGATTTGGAGCGTCTGTCCCGGCCCTTTAGCTGATAGCGCCGCCTGCACCTGCCCAACAGACACGATCTTTTGACCGTCAACATTCTGAATTAAATCGTTGACATGCAAACCCGCCTTTTCCGCCGCTGATCCTTCAGCAACCCGCGCGATACGGATACCATCGCCTGAATCGATCAGGCCAACGCCCAAAAATGCGCTGCCGGGTGGCACAGCCGGTACGGGTATATCGGGTTGTGTGGGGCGCTCACCCAGCGTCACTTTCAGGGTGATCTGACTATCGCCGCGCGAAACCACGATAGTGACCGTTGCATTCGGCGCTAAGCGGCCTATCAACGTACCTAACGGAACCGATGCAGACAGGCTTTCGCCGTTGACGGAGAGCATCAAATCACCAATTTTGAATCCGGCAGCATCGGCAGGCGAACCCGGCACGACTTCGATCACCTGTGTGCCTTGCGCGCTGACGGTTGTCCGAATGCCCAGGTAGGCAGGGGCAGTAGTGGTTGCAGCGGATGTGGCTTGTGCGGTTTGGGTTGCTGAAAGCGTGCTTAAAGCAGTAGCGGCGGTGGTAGATTGTGTAGTAGCTGAGAGGGTACCTTGTTGGGACGGAGCCGCGTGTACCCCTGACGAGAAAGCATTCAGAATAAGTAGACATCCCACTGCTATAACAATCCACAAGCGCGTTCGCATAAGCATTCCTTTTTGTTTTATACTGTACAGCTAAGCATTAATTGGGTGAGTTGGTATGGTCAGACGAGTCTATTATAGCGCCATTTTCGTTTTACTATTAGCTGTGGCGTGCCAACCTGCCGCTACCCCCAACCCCTCGACTGCGCCAACGGCTATTGTTCAGGGGGTACAGATTGTTACCCAACCACCTCGACTGCAAACACCTTCAACCAGCGCGCCCACCGATCCCGCAACAAGTCCAGCCACAAAATCGGTCAGCAATGTACCTACTTCCAAAGTATTGACACAAGTTGCCACCAGCCCGGCCACAAAATCCGCCCCCAAACTCGATCCAAAGGCGATTCACCTGGATAACATGGTGGTCAACTTGCGCGACGGCGAAATCCTGTTTGTCGCTTATATTACCAGCCAAAAAGCGATTACCAACGCAAACGTAAGCTGGACATTTGAGTCGAGCAAAAAGTCTGCCCAGAAAGACGTTGTGCTGCCGCCGCAGCGCCCCGGTCAATCGATCCCGTTCCAGATGATGCTGCCGCTTGACACACTCCCACAGGGTGAAAGCAGCCTGACTTATCACTGGACATTAACTGATGAAAACGGGAACACACTTACCAGCCCGAATGGAACCTTCAAACTGACCGAAGCAACCCGCGCTGATCAGCGCGACGATCTGCCCATTATTGACTCGACGGTGAAGTTTGAGAGCAAATTTCCTGATCATGCCACATTCACCGTCACCATCAAGCCCGAACGCCCGATCAGCAATGCGCGCTTTTTCATCACGCAAAATCATGGCATCCTCGTTAATGATTACGAGTCGCGTGTTCCGACACTCGATCCGGGTGTGCCGCTGACCCTGTCGTTTAGCTGGAATGCCACCTTTTCGCTGCAAATTCCCTGGCAGCAATTCGAGTCGTGGTGGGTATTCACCGATGAAAACGGGCATCTTTATCGTACCAAACACGCCCTGAACGATTACGCCGATACCCGCCGTCACAAATGGGTACGCACACCGACCAAGTACGCCGTCCTGTACACCTACGATCAGCCCGCTGCGAATATCAGTTCGTTGATCGCGGCCACTGATCACAGCATTGAAGCATTGCAAAAAGATTTTGGATACAAATTGCTATACGCGCCGCACATCGTCATCTACAACACGATTAACGACTTCAAGGAGTGGGCACCGCCTGTCATCGAAGGGCAGTTTATCGGTATGGCAAGCGGGGCATGGGGCGGCGCAGTGATCGGCGTCTACAAGTCGATTCGGTTCACGGGTTACTCGATCATCAAGCACGAACTGACACATGTCTTTCAATATCAGTCGATGCAGCAAACACTGCCACAATGGTTTGTCGAAGGCAGCGCCCGCTATATGGAAGAAGTGCCCGAAGAAGATGATGAGGCCGTAACGCGCGCCATTCTCAAAAAATATGGCGCACCGTCTTTGCAAATGGCCGTGCCAATGATCTCACCCGACCGAAAGGTTAACGCGTGGCCGTACTACGTGGGCATGACCTTCATTCGATTTTTGCGGGCGAAATATGGTGCCGATGCTTTTGCTAAGACCTATCTGGCTCTGGCGCGCAACGTCGATCTTTCGACGGCGCTGCAAAGCGTCACTGGTAAGCCCTTTTCAGAACTCGATCAGGAATGGCAGAAATGGATCGTGCAATAGCCGCCTGAACCCTGTATAATTTCGTGGGTTGTGGAAACGTTGAGGACAAGTACGCATCATGCCAATGTATGAATACCAGTGCGATAACGGACATATCTTTGAAGTCAGGCAGAGCTTTTCGGATGCCACGCTGACGGTATGCCCGACCTGTGGGGCAAAAATTCATCGGGTCATTCAGCCCGCCGGAATCGTATTCAAGGGCAGCGGTTTTTATGTGACCGACAGCCGAGGTAAGCAAAACCTGACAACCAGCGGTGAAAAGAAAACAAACGAGGGTGCTGGCAACTCAGAAGGTGGTGGTTCAGACTCGTCGAATGGTACGAAAGCCGAACCCGCCAAGACCGCCGAAACGAGTTCAACAGCATCGAATGGCAATAGCAGCAGCACCCCGGCAGCGGCCAGCACCACCAGCACCTCATCCAATGGATCGAGCGACAAAAGCTAGGGTTTAATCCTTTTCGGCCAGCCTTCCGCGCCCTGCCGATTTTGTCTCCCGGCAATCTGCTGCCGGGATGATTTACCTCGAATCGTCGTCTAAACAGTCCAAAAATGTAATAATTGAGATCAATAATGTTTGCAAGCCAAACAGGAAAGCCTACGCATGTTAGCTGAACTGGGGATTATTACTACCGGATTGGCGCTGCTGTGCGCGTGTTTTGCGATGATCGCGTCGGCCTATGGCGCGGTCAACCATCTGGATCGCTGGATACTCAGCGCACGTAATGCAGCACTGCTCACTTGGCCGCTGATCACGACGGCGTGCTTTGCGATGATCGCGGCACAGGCAACGGGCGAATATAACATTGCCTACGTATGGGCGACGACCAACGATGCCGCACCCACATTTTTCAAACTGACAGCATTGTGGGGCGGTCAGGAAGGATCGCTACTGTTCTGGTCATGGGTGATGAGTACCTTCACTGGCGCGGCAATCCTGCTCAACTGGCGGGTCGAACGGCGCTTGATCCCCTGGGT
>JBBSEU010000130.1:0-15045 GCA_038239365.1 Aggregatilineales bacterium | reverse complement strand
GTTCCGAAGCAGACCGCCGACGTGGAAAGCATGATCACCCAGAAGTTCGACGGTGTGCTGATCAGCCCGATCACCGCTGATGCGATGGCACCCGCCATTCAGGAACTGGTCGATGCCAAGATTCCGGTGGCAACGATTGACCGCAACGTGTCGGGCGTCAAGACGCTGGCACACGTCGGCGCGGATAACGTCAAGGGCGGTGAGGCGCAAGCTGAACTGATCATGAAGCTGTTCCCGAAGGGCGCAAAGATTTTCAACCTGCAAGGCACGCCCGGCGCTTCACCTGCGATTGACCGTAATAAGGGTTTGCACAACAAGCTCGATGGCAAGCCTGAATACAAGATCACCTTCGAGCAGACGGGTAACTTCCGCCGCGCCGATGGCCTTTCGGTGACAGAAACGGGTCTGGCCGGTAATGATCAACCAGACGTGATCAACTGCGCGAATGACGACATGGCGTTGGGCGCTCTGGAGGCACTCAAGGCGAAGGGTCTGGTCGGCAAAGTGGTCGTGCTGGGCTTCGATGCGCTGCCCGAAGCACTGCTGGCTGTCAAAGCTGGCGATCTGACGGGCACGGTTGAGCAGACACCCGGTCTGCAATCGCGTACCGCGCTCAACCTGATCGTGGACTTCCTGCGTAACGGCAAGTCGCCCGCGCAGCACGATACGTACCTGACGCCGTACATGGTCACGAAGGACAACCTCGACAAGGCGGAACGTATCGCTGAAATCACTGCGCCTGCAACGATGGCCGCTACCATGAGCGGAACTATGTCTGCAACGATGGCTGCCACCAAGAGCAGTACCATGAATGCCACGATGGCTGCCACAATGAAAGCAACAATGGCTGCCACAATGGCACCAACCGCCGCGAAATAGTTCATCTTAACCTTCGGGGCGCGGATTGTCGCGCCCCACTACCCAAGGAACTGTTTATAATTGAACAACACTGCACGGTTTAACCGACTTTTTGCCGCCGATGGTCACTGCTTCGATGTGGCGATTGATCACGGCTTCTTTGGTGAACGCGGCTTTTTGGGCAGCATTGAAAATATGAAAAGCGTTGTGAAGGCGCTTGTTGAAGCAAACCCCGATGCGATTCAACTCACGATTGGTCAGGCGGCGCTGCTGCAAAGTATTCCCGGCAAAACGAAACCCTCATTGGTTTTGCGAACGGATGTCGCCAATGTTTATCACTCGAAACTACCGAACGTTTTATTCAGTCAGATCATCAACGATGCCGTTGAACAGGCGTTGCGGCTTGATGCGGCGTGTGTGGTCGTGAATCTGCTGATGCTGCCCGAACAACCGGACGTTTTACGGCAGTGTATCGCCAACATCTGTACGCTTAAGCCACAATGCGAACGCTACGGAATGCCGCTGATGATCGAACCGCTGGTAATGAAAGATAATGCTAAGGCGGGCGGCTACATGGTCGATGGCGATCTGGATAAGATTTTGCCGTTGGTGCGACAAGCAGTGGAGTTGGGTGCGGATATTATCAAGGCCGATCCGTGCGATGATGTAAGCCAATATCATCAGGTGATCGAGATCGCGGGTGATGTGCCGGTGCTGGTACGCGGTGGCGGCAAAGCACCCGAAGCGGAGATCATGCAGCGCACTTACGATCTGATGCAGCAGGGCGCAAAAGGGATCGTCTATGGTCGCAACGTGATTCAGCACCCGAAACCAGCAGCCATCACGCGTGCATTCATGGCGGTTGTGCATGACGGCGCAACGCCTGAGCAGGCGCTGAAATACCTGGAGATGTGACCCATGCCGCGCGCACGAAAAGAACTGCGATTCGGGATTATTGGGCTGGGCTTGATGGGGCGCGAATTTGGCAGCGCGGCGGCACGCTGGTGCCATTTGCTCGATCTGGATTATGTGCCGCGTATCACCGCCATTTGTGACTCGAATGAGAAGTTGTTCGATTGGTGGGAGGCGAACTTCGAGTCGATAAAGGTCAAGACCACAGATTATCACGATCTGTTGAACAGCGACGAGGTGGACGCCATCTACTGCGCGGTGCCGCACAATTTACATCGGCAGTTCTACACAGATATTATCCAGGCAGGCAAGCACCTGTTTGGCGAAAAGCCGTTCGGGATCGATCTGGAACATAACCAGCAAATTCTGAATGTGATTGAGCAGCACCCAAATGTGACTGTCGCCTGTTCATCGGAGTTTCCATTTTTGCCAGCGGCGCAGCGCATCCTCAAATACATCAATGAGGGCCGTTTCGGCACGATCCTTGAAGTATGGGCGGGCTTGCTGCACAGCAGTGATATTGACCCGAACAAGAAGATCAACTGGAAACGCATGATTGAGTTCAACGGCGAATACGGCTGCATGGGCGATCTTGGTTTGCACCCGCTGCATATTCCTTTGCGCGTCGGTTGGATGCCCCAAAACGTGCGGGCGATGCTTAGCAATATCGTGCGCCAACGCTACAACGCGGATGGCGTACTTGTGCCGTGTGAAACGTGGGATAACGCGACGCTGGCCTGCGAAGTGCAAACAATCGATCAGCAGTTCCCGATGTATATTCAAACGCATCGGATTGCGCCCGGCGAAACGAACACCTGGTATCTCAAAATTCTGGGGACGCACTTCAGTGTCGAATTTTCGACAAAATACCCGAAAACGCTCCGCACAATGGACTACGTTTCGGGCAGCGAACAGGCATGGCGCAGCACAGATTTGGGTTACGAAACGGCTTATCCAACGATCACAGGCGGAATTTTCGAGTTCGGGTTTTCGGACGCGATTCTGCAAATGTGGGCAGCCTTTTGCGATGAACTGACAAACGGACGGGGCGGCATGAAACAGCCGTTTTACTGTGCAACACCGCAGGAAACGCATTTACATCACAAAATCCTGACCGCGGCACTTGAGTCAGGCAAACAGGGGAACGTGGTCACGATCCCACCTGCATAGCAGGTGATGCAGGTGTAATAAATCAACTAGCAAACGAGGTTCAAAGATGGCAATTACGAAAGATCAACTTACAGAGTATCAGCGACGGGCAAAGGAATATTTGGATCGGGCAGGGTTGATCCTGACGCCACAAGAAGCCGAAAAGATCGAGATCACTGATCTGGGTTTGGGCGAGTTCGAGCAAACCGGATTGGCGCTGGTGACGTACATCAACACGGAACGAGTGTGCGCGAAAGAATTGGTGTTGCTGCCGGGACAAACCTGCCCGGAACATTTTCACCCACCCGTCAATGGTCAACCCGGCAAAGAGGAAACGTTCCGCTGCCGAATGGGGACGGTGTACTTGTACGTGACGGGCGAACCCACGCCCAACCCGAAGGCCAAACCGCCCAAAGGCCGTGAAAATACCTATACGGTCTGGCATGAAATTGTGTTGACGCCGGGCGAACAGTACACCATTTACCCGGAAACGTGGCACTGGTTTCAAGGCGGCGCGGAAGGCGCGGTGGTCTCGGAATTCAGCACGCGCAGCACCGATGAAAACGATCTATTCACTGATAAAGAAATTCGGCGCGCGCCAGTGGTAACGGGTAGTTGACCTCACCCTCAGCCCCTCTCCGTTTACAGCGAGGGGAGTCAGACAGGCCATCATGTTAAACGAGAGACCGATTGATGTGATCGTGAGCGGGCATTTGTGCCTTGATATGCTGCCACACATGGAGCATGTGTCACAGGCGGCACTGGCGCGACCAGGACATTTGATCGAAACCGGCCCGCTGGATATTTCGACAGGCGGGGCAGTTTCCAATGTGGGGTTGGCATTGCATCGGCTGGGCGCGAATGTGCGTTTGATGGCAACTGTAGGCGATGATTTGATCGGGCGGGCGATCCTCGATTTCGTGAACGCCCGCGATCTTTCCCTGAGCGAGTCGATTCGGGTGCAGGCGGGCAAGCAAAGCTCGTATACGGTGGTGCTTGCGCCCGAACGGGCAGATCGAACATTTTTGCATTGTCCGGGGATCAACGGCACCTTTGGCCTCGAAAATATTGACTTTGGCACATTAGAAGCAGCCAAAATATTTTACCTGGGCTATCCGCCACTGCTGCCACGTCTGATGATCGATGACGGCGCGGAAGTTGAAGCAATTTTCAATCGGGCGAAAACAACCGGAGTCGTCACGGCATTGGATATGACGCTGCCCGATCCGAATGGGCCGGGCGGTCAGGTGAATTGGGTGAAACTGTTGCGACGTACCTTGCCGTATGTCGATATTTTTCTGCCAAGCATCGAGGAAATACTGTTCATGCTGCGACGTGCGGATTATGAGACGTGGCGCGGGCATGTGCTGGATCATCTGAGCATGACTTATTTACACGATCTGGCCGCTGAACTGCTGGCGATGGGTGTGAGCGTCGCGGGTTTCAAGCTGGGTGAGATGGGAATGTACGTGCAATGCGGCACAGTTGAGCGTTTGAGCCAATTGGGAATTATTGATACGGCAATCTGGGCAGAAGCGGAAGTATATTCACCTGCGTTCGAGGTTGAGGTGATGGGCACAACTGGCGCGGGCGATTCGGCCTACGGCGGCTTTTTGAGCGCACTGTTAAGGGATTTGTCGCCACAAGAAACGGTGCAATTTGCGTGTGCGGTAGGGGCGTGCAATGTTGAAGTGGCAGACGCAACCAGCGGGGTCAGATCGTGGGCTGAGACGATGGCGCGCATCGAGGCGGGGTGGCCGCACAAGAAATATATTTTGGCAGGAAGTTAGCGATATAATTGATGTGCTGTTGTGTGTGGAATGAGGCTTGATCAATATGACTCTGGATGATTTATTGACGGCAGTTGATCATTTGCCACCGGACGAGTTGACGCAACTCAAGGCAAAGATTGCGGAGCGTGAAGCGCAGCAGCGTGCTGTTGACGAAGCCTGGTCCCGAATTGACGAAATATTAACCGCGTTTTGGGGAGATTCGACTGAAGAAGAAAAGCAGGAAATTTTGGATGCCATTCGTACCAAAAGCCCGCCATCTACAAAAGGCATCTAATTGATCTACTTGCTGGACACAAATGTATTATCCGACTTTATGGCACAGCAAACCGATCTGGTTCAGCATGTAACCACCCGGCGCAGGCAAGGGAACACGCTGGCGATTGGTGATTCTGTCTATTATGAAATTTTGCGGGGCTTGCTTTGGCGTGGAGCAACCGTAAAACTAAGATATTTTAGACAAACAATTATGCCATTATTTGAACGTTTGTCATTGGTTGACACCGATTGGGAGCAGGCTGCTCAGTTCTGGGCGGAAGCGCGGCGTAAAGGCAAACAGCTAGGCGATCCTGATTTGCTGCTCGCTGCACTGGCAATGCGATACAACGCGGTTCTCGTGAGTAGTGATGCCGATTTTGATGCACTGCCAGTTCAAAGGGAAGATTGGCGCGTATAGAACGTCAGCGCGGCCTCTCTGCCCACCAGCAAACTTTCTCCGTGAATAAAGTAATCTGATACAGAAGGTAAGATCGTTGAAAATCACCAGAACTCATCCAGTTTTGCGTGATACGCTCTGGGGAGCAATCACGATTTCGGCGGCTATCCTCATCTTTCTGAGTACCCCATTATCGAAAATTCAAGACCACGTTTATTCCGGGGCAGATATGACTCAGATATTTGTGCTGTCGAGCCTGACGCAAAATTATCGCCCGCAAAACACGTTGTACTTCGATACCTTTGAGCAGCACGAACCCTGGTTGATGTTCAACCGTGAGATGCTCAGCCAGGGCAAGATTCCGCTCTGGAATCCATACAACGCGAATGGCGTGCCACATCTGGCAAATTATCAATCGGCAGTGTTTTCGATTTTCAGCTTGCCGTTTTACGTATTGCCATTCAAGTGGGCGCTGCTACTCTCCGCATTTATGAAGTTGTTCGGCATCGGGTTTTTCACGTTCTTGTTCCTTAAAGAACTCGGATTGCGGCAAATTCCGGCGCTGCTCGGTGGTTTTGCCTTCATGTTTGCGGGACACAATATCGTCTGGCTGGATTGGATCAACGCCGGGGTGACGGTGATGCTTCCCGCCTGTTTATTTTTTGCCGAACGGATATTCAGCCGAGTTGAGCACGCATCGATCCATATGTTTCACGTCTCTGAACCGGTGATCGTCGCATCACTGGTAGGGTTCTGCGCCAGTTTATTAGTAGGTTTGTTGACCGGACAACCTGAAACTTTTTATTTTTGCTTTTTACTGATCGCGCTGTACGTCCTGTTTAGGTTGATTGGGCTGTGGCGTGGTGCAAGGTTTGGGCGTGCCGCACTTTGGAAAGTGCTGCGCCTAGCCGTCTATTTCAGTGCTGTCGGATTGCTGGCGGCTGGTTTGGCTGCGATACAAATCCTGCCATTTCTAGAATATCTATCGAACAGCCCGAATGAACACCGCGGACCGATCTGGCAATCAGCCGCATCGAGTGATTGGTGGCCGCTATCGTTATATCCCAATCTGCTGGGCAGTCCCGGTGATGCACGCACCATAAATTTGATCGGGCGCGTTTACAATTACAACGAAATTAATGATGCGTACCTGAATGGTATGTGCCTGTTTTTAAGCGTAACGGGGGTTTTATTTTTCCGAGGCAATCAATATCGTCGATATTTCGCGTTTTTTGGTGGGGTGGCGCTGGTTTGGCTGATCTATGCGGGGAATCTGTTCGGATTGAAGTCTATTTTTAACATCATCCCCGGTGTATCGTTCAGCTTTTATGGGCGCAGTGTTCCTATCTGGCTGTTTGCCCTGAGTTGTTGTGCGGCTTTCACGCTCAATCATCTGCTGGAGTTTACGGGCAAAGTTAGAAGGGCGCTGCCTCGAGCATTAATGACAGCAGCGTTAGGTTTGACATTGCTTTCGATTGGCGCATATGGGGCATATCAATTCGTGAGAAAATACAGTCCGGCTGGCTACGACGCAGACGCCATTTTAAGCCATGCCGACGTACTAACAACGCATATTACCACGATAACCGTAAGCTGTGGCATTGGGATCGCAGTCGTCGCTTTGCTGTGGATTGCCCGCCACAATTGGTTACGTTCCGGGCTGGCTGGCACGGCGTTGTTCATCGTCTTTTTTCAAAGTGGAATGCTGCTGAAAGATTACAACCCAACCAGTGAAGATCGCTTTTTTTACCCGGTGACGCCGGCTATCCAGGAAATTCAAAAGAGTACGGCGGGTCAGCAGCTTTTGGTGATGAGCAATCACCTGCTGCCGCCCGATCTGAATATGGTCTACAAACTGGCAATTACAGGCAGCTACGATGCAGTTGATGTTCAATATTATGATCGCCTTTCGAGTCGGATGTTTGATACGACGTGGCCGGAACATGGCGTCAATCGTGTCAACGAACTTGGGCTAAAGCTGTTTGGCATCGACTCGATCATTACTTATGAGCTTGACACCTACAACGGCATGTTTACACTGGTCACTACCGGACCGGGTTATGCCCTGATGAAATATAACAATGCGCTATCGAAGTATCATGCAGTGGTGAACGCCGTGTTCACGCATTCAGATGAGGAATCGCTGGCTTTTCTGGAACAACCAGGACTTGATCTTTCAAAAACCGTGATTATTCAATCGCATACCGCAGCACAGAGTAATTTGGTGGGCACGGTACAGGATGAGCCGAATACACTGAAGATCGTATCGGAAGCAGCAACCCGAATCGTGTTGGATGCGGGTGGGCGGGTTCAGCCGGGTTATGTGGTGCTTGCCAAAACCTATTATCCAGGTTGGAAGGCCACCGTGAACGGCATTCCCCAGCCGGTTTATCGTGCGAATTATGCGTTCAGCGCGATTCCCTTGCAGCCGGGCGATAACCATATCGAGTTTTACTATGCCCCGGACTCTTTCAAGACAGGGACGATCATTTCACTGGCAAGTATGATTACCGGATTAGTTTTGATTGTGTTCACCAGACGTTACCAGAAACGTCCTACAACGTCAGCGTGAAGCCGCCATCTACCAGCAAGACCTGTCCGCGAATCATGGCTGCATCGGGGCTGCACAAAAAAGCGACTGCCGCCGCCACATCCTCCACCGTCACGATGCGCCCGGCGGGGGTACGTGTTCGAGCCGTATCCAGCCGTTCGCCAAGTTCGGCGCGCATTTGCGAAAAGTGCAACAGCGCATCTGTTTCAACCACGCCCGCCGACACTGCATTCACGGCGATCCCCATTGCGGCTAGTTCGACGGCCAGATAGCGCGTCACGGCTTCGAGCGCGGCCTTTGATGCGCCCACCACCACATACTCAGGCAGTACACGATTCGCCCCAATACTTGAAATGTTGACAATCGCGCCGCCGCCACGTTTCTGCATCAAGGGCGCGGCGTTCTGTGCCCCAAAAAGTGCCGCCCGCGCGTTGATGTTCATCGTCCAGTCCCAGCCTTTAACCCGCTGCTCCATGACCGAACGGTTATAGCCTGACGCGGCGTTGTTGATCAGAATATCGAGTCCGCCGAAGGTCATCTCTACGGTTTTGAACAGCGTTTCAAGATCGGCTTCATCGCCCACATCAGCGCGAATCACTTCGGCACGGCGGCCTAATGCGCGAATCGCATTGGCGGTTTCTTCGGCGGGTTCGCGGTTACGAAAAAAGTTCACGATCACATCCGCGCCCTCAGCGGCAAAGCGGAGAGCAATCGCCTTGCCAATGCCACGCCCGCTGCCTGTGACCAGTGCAATTTTTCCGGCAAAACGGGCGGCGTGCGACTCAGTCATGCGGCGTCATTCCTTCGTAGTGAATCGGCCTGAGCAGTGAACGATCAAATTCGGCGATGTGATCTGCACCGAGCGACTCCAGGTGAGTACGGGCGGCGGCAGCATCGGCGCGCAGCCCGGCAACGTCGATGCCCTGGCAGCGATCTGGCAGCGGGTCAAACCATTGCAGCGTGCGTAAAAACATCTTGAGCGCGCCCTGATAGTTGCGACGTTCGATCTGGTAATAGGCAAGACCGACTTGCAAAATCGCGCGGTACAGTTCGCGCACGGGGCCGCTTTCGATCATCCAGGCATGTTCAAGCGTTTCGTGACATTCGTAAAACTCGTGCGAATTGAATTCGTGCAATCCCTTGAGAACTTCGGGCGAGGGCGAGTCGTCGCATTGGGCGACCAGCGCCTCGGAGTCATTGTAGATGCGAACCCGTTCCGAAATGGCATCAGGCAGTGCTGCCAAAAATTCGGGCAGGCTGATAATGTCTTTGATCCCGTTGTGATGAGCGGCGGTCACATTATCGCCAACGGCCAGGACGGGAATGCGGCGCGTGGCCGGATTGGCGCGTACATCGGGCATCCAGGACGGAATCGAGTCAGCGGCGGTGATGATCAGCGCGGGGTGCAGATCGGCAACCTGGGCAACTGCATCACCGAACGGGTTGATCCAATCGTGCAGCCGATAATCGAGCGCCGTTTGGAGTGGAGCGCGCAACTGTGCATCAGGATCGATTAGCAGGATAAGCGGACGATCTGGCATTGGATGGCCTTGTTATAGGGATTCAAGGACGAGTGAATCGAGATGCAGCCATTGCCGTTCCGGGACTTCAGTCACACCCATGCCTAACGATCCCTGTGGTGTGACAATCGCATATTGATTATCCAACCAGGCGATAAAACCCAGTCGGCCATGCGGCGCGTAGGGCGTCTGCAAGATCAGTCGATCATCAACTCGAAAGGTCACGGAGCGCGGCTGCCAGTCCATTTGATAGGTGTGCGGCTCACGCAAATCAACGCTCAGCAGCGACTCAGAGACACCCATCGCCCACTGCCCAACCGGATAAAACACCCGGTAGAGCGCCGGGATACGCATCAGCAGCACGGCTAGCGGCGCGGTTGGGCTGAGCGCCAGAAACGATGGGCGAGTTGCATCCATGATCGCCGCTTTCCAGCCAAAGCCGGGTACGCCGCGCGCTAATGCCATATTAGAAGGCGATCCAGCGAAAAAGAACCACGCGACACGCGGCAAACGCGGCCAATTCTGACCCGGCATAAACGGCTGATTCCAGAGGCCGAAGCCCGCTGTGCCGTGTAATTGATCGGCGGCATGAGAGGCATAAGCACGGACGGTCATTCGCAGCGGCGGCTGCCAGGGATAATCGCGGCGATTGAGCCGGGCATAATCGCTGATTTGCGCGTCACTGTAACGGTTGGCCGGAGTCGGATCGACAACGAAGCGAATGCCATCTGCTTGTTCGATCCGTCCATTGCCGATGGTAAACGGTGTCAGCAGTGGCAGGAGTTCGCCGCGAAAATCAGTACGGATCGGAGTCATTTTGTTGGTTTAAGTGGCGGCGCGGTGGGTAAATAGCGCGTTGCGATAGGCAAGGCTGTTGGGCGCGGCGTTGCGGTCTGGGTATCGGTGGGCGTTAGCGTGAGCGACGGCGTAATTGTTTCGGTAGACGTATTGGTGAGCGTCGCTGAGGGGGTGAAGGTAGCCGTGAAAATTGGGGTAAAGGTTGATGATGGCGCGGGTGTAAAGGTCCGAGTGGCCGTCGCGGTGTGAGAGGCCGTGACGGTGAATGATGGTGTAAAAGTTCGCGTTGATGTGGCCGTGAATGGTGACGTTGCGCTCGGAGTGGGCGTGCGGCTGGTGGTAGATGTACTTGTCAGTGTAAACGTCAGCGTTGCGGTAGGGGTATGCGTCGGCGTGTAGGTCACTGTTTGCGTGGCAGTAGCGGTATTCGATGGTGTATGAGTGCTGGTCGGCGTGCGTGTCGCGGTAGCTGTGTGCGTTGGCGTATACGTTGATGTGTTGGTTGGAACGGCAAGCTGTGTGTTTGTGGCGTTGACGGCGCGCTGTGTGGCGACAATATCCAGGCCAAGCGTCAGGGTGGGCGAAAGATTGGCGGCAGTTAGTGCATTAGTGGCGTTCGTGGCAAAGCGCCCGATGATAAAGACCAGACCGATCCCGACGGCAAATAACAGGATGATCGGAATGGCTGTGCGGCGGGGGGGTGGGCGCGGCGGCGCAGGCACCGACTCGACGACTCCGCCTTCGCCATGTACCATCAGCCACTGCTGCTGTAAACCTGTCGCAAAGCGGTAACGGCGGCTGGCAAAGGAACGGATCACTTCGCTGTATTCAAGGCGGCGCAGCGTGGCCGCCAACGATGTTTCATCTATCGGTTCTTCGGTTTCGTTGATCAACCAGGCGCGCACTTCATCCAGGCGAATTGGTTTGCCACTGCCTGATTCGGTTAGGGCGGTGAGTGCGGCCAGTGTACGCCGCTCAATGAGTGAGGCCGTCTCCCAAACCGGGCGCAGGATCAAATCGGCATCGGCAATCGCCTGTGGCAAAATGGCCTGTACGTCGCTCAATGTGATCAACCCGACATGATCGCGCGTGGCGGATCGCTCGAACAACAGGCGATTAACGACGTGTAGCAAATAGGGAAAGCCGTCAGTCAGGGATAGGATAGCCTGTACCGCGTCGTCTGCCAGTTTGTAGAAAGGCGCAGATGGGCGGCGAATGAGTGCCTCGGCGGCGTCGGGATCGAGATAGGAAATGCGCTTATGCAGCATCGGATCAGTGAGCGGGGCAAAGGCTTCGGCGCGGGTCTCGTCGGCGCTATCGAGTGCAAACAACATATCCAGACGTTCATCGCGCGCCAGCAGATCGCTCAAAAAATCAGGAAGGGTTGCGCTCATCTCACCGCGATCCAGCGCGTTGAACAGTGCGGCGGTTTCATCGAACATGAACAGCAAGCGCCGTCCATGTAACGCAGAGAGCGTCACATCCAGATAGGTTTCGATGAACCAGTTTTCGAGATCAGCGGCAGAGCCATCGGGCGCGGGGGGCAAGCGATAGGTACTGATGCCGACGGTTTCCAGCGCATCGCGGGCGGCATCGGCCATGCTGACTAACAGGCCGCCATCTTCCCCAAAGCGGACGGTTGACAGATCAACATAGGCAACCAGTGTGCGCGAATCGAGTTGGCTGTTCATCTGGAGCAGGATCGATGTTTTGCCGATGCCGCGCTGCCCGATGATCGCAATGGCGCGCGTGCGGCGTTCGGTGATCAACTGCTGACGGATGAAAGCGAACACTTCATCGCGCCCAAAAAAACGCGCCGGGTCAAGCGTTGGCGCGTAAGGATTATAGGGATTGGCTATCGGGTCGGTGAACATGCGGCGTAGTATAACGAGATTGACCTCACCCCCCAAACCCTGACATTGGCACTATAAGCACATCCCATCAAGCGGAGTATAATTGGAGACGTTATGTACTGTTAAGGGTGTATCGTGACTGAAACAATCATTCCGATCAACGATATTTCAGACGCCCGCGACGAACGTGCGCGCGTCGAACTGACCAGCGTCGATGACCGCCCTAAACGCCGTCCGCCCTGGCTCAAGGTACGCGCACCAAGCGGCGAAACCTTTGAGCAAGTGCGCGATCTGATGCGTAGCAAAGAACTCCACACCGTCTGTGAAGAAGCGATGTGTCCGAACATCGGGGAATGTTGGGGACGCGGCACGGCCACCTTTTTGATGATGGGCGATACCTGTACGCGCTCGTGCGGCTTCTGTGATATTAAGACCGGGCGTCCCAGTCCGCTCGACTGGCAGGAGCCGATTCGCATTGCCGAGGCGGTGCGCGCGATGAATCTGCGCCATGTCGTGATCACCAGCGTCAACCGGGACGAACGGGCTGATGGCGGTGCCCCGATCTTTGCGATGGTCATTCGGCGCATTCGCAAAGTGCAGCCGGGGTGCAGCATCGAGGTTTTGATCCCGGACTTCAAGGGCAACCCGGACTCGCTCAAGATCGTGATGGACGCACAGCCCGAAATCCTGAATCACAATGTCGAAACGGTACCGCGCCTGTTCCGCAAAGTGCAGCCGCAGGATCATTACGAATGGGCGATGACCACGCTTGGCAACGCGAAGGCGATGGATTCACTCGTGCTGACCAAGAGCGGGATCATGCTCGGCCTGGGTGAAACGTTCGATGAAGTGGTCGAGGTGATGCGCGATCTGGCAAGCCTCAAAGTCGATATTCTGACGCTCGGCCAATACTTGCAGCCCAGCAAAAAGCATCTGCCGATTGATCGCTACTATGAGCCAGTCGAGTTCGATGAACTCCAGCGAATCGGCATGGAACTGGGCTTCAAGTGGGTAGAGAGCGGCCCGCTGGTACGCAGTTCGTATCGCGCCGACCAGCAGGTGCGGACACTTTCGCAATTGAACTACATTCACATGCGGAATTAAACCGATCAGTTTCAACCTAACCATAAGCCGCCGCGCCCTTTACGACTCAGGGTCAACGGACCCCTCACTGAAGTGCGGGGCATGGGGTTCGCCTCATGCCAACATTTCAGGTTAGCGGCACTTTCGAGGTGCCACGTTGACTAGCCAACACCTGGAATAACCGCTACGGACGGGTTTCCGGGTAACATTCGGAAGGTCAGGACACCCAGGGGTGACACTCTAGCTCCTCGGCGCTGTCGGATAGGGTTAAATGATCGGTGGGCAAGGGTCTGTGCTTTATCCGTGACAAGCCTTCTGAACTGTGGCGAAGAGACCTTACACCCGCAAGGGTGACTTACCGCGCAAGCGGTTGCCAGGCAAGGAGTAGGCGAAATAAATGACGCAGTGGGTGTATGTGCAAGACCAGAGCGGAGCGCCGCTGATGCCGACGAAACGACACGGCAAAGTGCGGCACTGGCTGGAGAGCGGACGGGCGGAGATCGTGCAACACACACCGTTCACGATCCGGCTGCTGGATGTGGCGGGTGGCTTTGTGCAGCCGTTGACCGCCGGGATCGACTTCGGGACAGCGCATGTGGGGGTATCTGTACGAAGTGCCAGCGCAGAGTTGTTGAGTGCTGAGATCACACTCCGAACAGACATCAGCGGCTTGCTGACTGATCGGCGGATGTATCGCTGCAACCGTCGTGCGCGCAGAACGCCCTATCGAGAACCACGCTTCCTGAACCGGGTACGCGCTGACGAGTTGATGCCCTCGGTGCGTGCCAAAGTAGATGAAACACTCAAGATGCTGACCTGGGTCAGTGGTTTGCTGCCAATCCACGAGTGGGTATTCGAGTTGGGCAACTTCGACACGCACAAGCTGGTCAATCCAGAAGTCGAAGGTGAAGACTATCAGCAGGGCGTTCAGGAAGGCTTTGCCAACGTGCGGGAATATGTCTTGTGGCGTGACAAACACACCTGCCAGCACTGCCGGGGCGCATCGGATGACCCGCTGCTGACGGTCCATCATATTCACCATCGCAGCGATGGTGGCTCGGATCGGCCTGAGAACCTGATCACACTCTGTCAGACCTGTCACCATGCTCATCACAACGACTATCCTTTGAAGTTAAAACCACCGCTCAACTTCAGTGCCCCAGCACAATTCAATGTCTTGAGAGCCTATCTGCTGCACTCAACCGTCGAATTGCAGCCAACGCTCACCTATGGCTACCTGACCAAAGTCCACCGACAGGCTTTGAAGCTGCCCAAGTCACATCGCAACGATGCCTTTGTCATCAGCGGTGGTCAGTCCCAGACCCGCGCTGAAATCTACTATCAGGACGTCTTTGTCCGCCGTCAGAACCGCAAGCTGTTCAAAGGCGCACGTTCCCACATCCGCAACACCTTGCCCTCTGTCGGCGGCTTTCGACGCGGCGACAAAGTCCGTTTAGCCACCGGGCAAATCGGCTTCATTCATGGCTTGCGTACTATTGGCTACTTTGATGTGCGTCAACTGGACGGCACTGTCTTGCATCATTCAGCCAAAATGTTGACGCTTACCAAACTCGAGTCGGCACGCACCTTCCGTATTCAATCGTTTGTGACTAACGAATCAAGCCGCGCGCAGGAGACCCCCGTTTTCAAATGGGGTCTCCTGCGCTAAATTTATGAAGCGTGTATGTCCGAAAAACGTCCGCTGTCCTACCTGCAACCCGGCCAAAAACTGGGCAAATATGAGATCAAGGGACTTCTTGGCCGGGGCGGGATGGCGGAGGTCTATCGCGCCCTGAATCCGAGCCTGAACCAGGACGTGGCGATCAAAGTGCTGCATCCGCAAATCGTCGAGTCCGGAGCGTTTGTCGCACGTTTT
>JBBSEU010000129.1:0-15053 GCA_038239365.1 Aggregatilineales bacterium | reverse complement strand
GCTTGATTGCAATTTGCGAGGCGGCTGGTCCCATGGGGAGTGCTTGCGTTGTCACGTCAACATTTTGAGTCGTTGGGTTGCCGCTTGCATCCTTGACCGGATTACCATCGGCGTCCAGCACCGGGTTTTGGTAACTGGTCTTTTGCAGCAGCGCCACATCCTTGTACGAATTGAAGTTCTGAATGACCCCCTGCGAAACCAGGATCAGTGCAAAGGCAATCGACAGCGGCAGCAGGATATATAACGTCGTGCGTGTCAGATCGACCCAGAAGTTGCCAATCGTATCGGTGGTACGACGCGCAATTGCCCGGATTAACGCGACCAGCACGGCCATGCCCGACGCCGCCGAAACAAAGTTCTGCACGGCCAGACCAAGCATTTGCGTCAGATAGCTCATCGTCGTTTCACCGCCGTAACCCTGCCAGTTTGTATTTGTGACGAAACTGGCGGCGGTGTTAAACGACGAATCCGGCGAAATCGCACCAAACCCCTGCGGATTAAGTGGCAGCGATCCCTGAATGCGCTGCAACACGTACAGAAAAATGACGCCCGTCACGCTGAATAACAGCAGCGACAATGCGTAAGTTTTCCAGTTCATTTCCTCATCTTCGCGCGTGCCGCACAGCGTATAAATCAGGCGCTCGACAGGATGAAAGACGCGGTTGATCCCAACCGACTGTCCTTGATAGACGCGCGCCATGTACAGGCCGAGCGGCTTGGTGATGAGCACCAGCGCCACCAGATAAATGACGATTTGTAGAACGCCATTGAGTGTCATCAGAACGCCTCCGGTTTGAGCAGCGCCGCGATCAAATAAACGAGCAGCAGCAGCGCGACAATCCCGCCGATGATATAAAACAGGTTCATCATTCCCTCCTACAGCCGTTCACACAGCCGGATCAATCCCCACGATGCGACGAAAAACAACAGTACAACACCGATGAATACGATATCCATACGGTTAACTCCTCCCTTAGTCCTCAGAGCCTAGTTATAAACCTGTACCGGATCAAGAAGGGCTAAGGATCGGCGTTAAAGTTATCAAGGAAAGATCAATAATCGCGGGGAAGCAGAAGGTAAAGCAGATTTAGATAAACATGAGTTGCATCACGGCAATATCTTGCATATTGCCGTGTGCCTCTAGCTGTTATAGTTCT
The DNA here is from genome assembly GCA_038239365.1 of Aggregatilineales bacterium. Taxonomy (GTDB): domain Bacteria; phylum Chloroflexota; class Anaerolineae; order Aggregatilineales; family UBA2796; genus JBBRMW01. The sequence continues at coordinate 13,896 of JBBSEU010000129.1, read as the reverse complement.
TGCCGAAAACCTGCACCATTAAGGGGCCAATTGCCGCTCGATTCGGTACTAAGATCGACATGCCCTGCCACATTTGCGACGTGACAAAGCTGTAATCGATCACGCCCTGATGAATGTTCGCTTTGGGAATGTCTTTGATATAGACACCTAATCGCAAAAGCTGATCGAGTGTCAGGTCAGTGTGAATGCTGTTGCTAAATTGAGTCCACAGGGCGGGTGCTTGCGTGATCAACTGCGGCACCATATCGACGCTCAGAATCTTGTCGCGGATCGCGGTAATGACCTGCTGCTGACGGCGTGCCCGATCCAGATCGCTTGATTGATGGCGTGTACGCGCGTATTTGAGCGCCAGATTGCCATCCATATGAATGTGTCCTGCCGGAATATACAATGGATCATAGCCATAGTTCATATTCGGGTAAGCCGGATCGCTGATCGCGGCGGGCACGTCAATATCGACGCCGCCAACGGTATCAACAGCACCGATCACTGCACCAAAATCGACGACTACGTAATCATTGATTCGAATACCGAGATTGTATTGAACGGTCTGCATGGTAAGCTGCGGGCCGAAACCGGGCTTCACCGATTCGCCAATGACATAGGCGGCGTTGATACGCTGCAAGCCATAGCTGTTACCGACTACCGTATTCGGCGGGATGCTCACGTACAGATCGCGCGGTACGCTCAACATGCCAATCGTGTGTGTCGCTGGATCGATGCTAACGATGATCAACGAGTCGGTGCGGAAGGCGGTTCCACTTTCACCGGGACGTTTATCCAGCCCCATCACCAACATCGTGAACCGCCGCTGCCCATCCCAGGGTTGAATCGCTAAGCCTTGTGTTGGCGTTGCAATTAATGGTGTCGCGGTCATATTATCAATTGCCAGCAGAACCGGGGTACTGATCGATTCGGTGGGTTGTTCGGCACGTGCATCGACAGCACGGCGCATCAAAATTGCGCTTAAGCTGAATACCAATGCGCCACCAACAACGACCAGCGCGATCAGTACATAAAGCCAGTTGGCCGTTTGATGGGGCGCGGTAGATCGTTTGGTAGGCGCTTTTGGAGTGGGTGGCGACACAAAGGCGCGCGTTTCCTGTACAATTTGGGCGGGCGCTTGAACGCGCGCGGCAGGTTGCGTCAGATCGCTTTGCACGTAGTTTTTGTGAGGGAAGAATTGAACGGTTGCATTCTGATCGTGCGTCTGGGTTAAATCATCCATAAGCCTGAAATGTTTCGTTAACGTTATAGTCCTGTATTCTACTGCTAACTTCGGGCTGTGATTTGGACGCTTAGGCAACGATTAGCACGCGCGACCATGCTACAATCTAACGAACCTGACGAAAAAGGTACGCAACATGGCCGAAAGCTGGCGTTTACTTACCCATCTGCCCCTGAGCGGCGCGGCGAATATGGCAATTGACGAGGCCATTCTGGACGCGGTTGGCAGTGGTGAGTCGCGCCCTACCTTGCGCTTGTATGCCTGGCAACCCACCTGTTTATCGCTTGGCATTGGGCAGCCCGGCAGCGATGCAGACCGGGTACGGTTGGCTGAGCGCGGTTGGGAACTTGTCCGGCGCACAACTGGCGGGCGCGCGATTCTGCACACGGATGAACTGACCTATAGTGTCAGCTTGCCAGTGGATCATCCATTGGCAGCAGGCAGCATCGTTGATAGCTATCGACGGTTGAGCGACGCACTACTGGATGCAGTTCAGTCGATTGGCTTGTTGGCCGAAGCCGATAAACGCATCGAGGGCGCGGCCAAGCTCAACGGCCCCGTCTGTTTTGAAGTACCATCCGATTATGAAATCACGGCAGGCGGCAAAAAATTAATCGGGAGCGCACAGGTTCGCCGACAGCACGCCATTTTGCAACATGGATCGCTACCTCTTTATGGCGATTTGAGCCGCATTTGCGATGCGCTTCACTTTGCAGATGAAAATGCTCGAAGCATCGCATGTCAACGTGTCCTGGAGCGGGCAACCACACTTTCGGAGGCAATTGGGCGCAAAATTGACTGGCAAACGGCGGCCAGTGCAGTAGTCAGCGCATTTGCGCGTGCATTCGATGTACATTTTGCTGAGACTGAACTGAGCAATGCCGAACAAGAACACGCCGAACAACTTCACGGATTGCGCTATCAGGCCGACTCATGGACGTTCCGCCTGTAGGATGCTATAGTCGTGGGGTATTTATCGGCACTCCATCAAGGATCATCCGTGCGGATCGCTATTGGATCAGCTAACCCGGTGAAAATACGCGCTGCCCAAACGGTACTTGCGCCATTGTACGAAGGTGCTATGTTTATCCCTGTCGAAGTTGACTCGCAGGTTCGTACACAACCCTGGGGTGACTCCGAGACGCGAACCGGGGCGATTAACCGGGCGCGGGCGGCGCTCAATGCCTGTGACGCTGATCTGAGCATCGGCTTTGAAGGTGGTGTAGTTGAAACCGAAATCGGGTTGATGCTGTCTAATTGGGCAGCGGTAGCGGCGCGCAATGGTCAGATCGGTGTCGGAAATGGCGGTGGGCTTTTACTGCCACCTGAAGTTGCCCACCTGTTGCTGAAAGGCGTCGAACTCGGCGCGGCGATGGATCAACTGACCGGATCGCACAATACGAAGCAGGGCGAAGGCGCAGCAGGCATTTTAACGAACGGTCTGATCAATCGACAGGCCGCTTATGAATATACGCTCCGAACGGCACTTGCGCCGTTCCGCAGCCCGCAGTGGTACACCAGCACTCAGGGGGAACATTAACGATGATGAAACGCAGCACAGCATTTATTTTTGCAATTATTCTGATTGTTTTTTCGGCCAGCGGTTTGAGTGCCGCTGCACAGACACCCGATCCGGTTAAGCCTGTGATCCGCGCTGAAGTGAACGGCAAAACCTTTGAGGGCTTCGCCGGATCGTACTGCTGGCCGGAGTCCGGCGCGAGTCAGTGCGCGATTGTGGACGATCCGCAGCCGCCCTTCAACATCCCGATCAAGGCGGGCGATAAAGTGGCCTTCACGGTGGATGGTGGGATCAAATCGCTGGTCACGTTCAAGGCGACACTGCTGGATGATACCAACACCAGTGGTGATCCGACTCTGGCTGATCTGATGGATAGCAGCGGCGTACTGCCCACTGACCAACTGACGGATGGGGCACATCGCGTACAGGTTGATGCCATTTACGCGCCGAACACCGACGGTAGTCAAAATTTCGTATCCTATGTGTTCCTGTTGCAAATCGGCGATGTGGCAACGGCGACTGTTGTTGCCGCACTGCCCACCAAGACGAATGCTACAGCGGCTTCCACAATGGAAGCAACGGAAGTGACCACCAGCGCCGCAACTGTTGAAGCAACGGCAACGGCTACCAGCATTGTGGCAACACCCGCCGCGACGCTGCAAACAACAACGGCGGCCACAACCGCCGTAACCAGTGCTGTAACGAAGGCAGCAACAAAGGTTGCAACACGCACCGCTACAAAAGCACCGACCAAAGCGGCCACCGCAGCTCAACCGCCGACAATTGCACCAACCGCCACGCCAACCCTTATCCCAACGATTGAGCCGACGGTTGAACCTACTATTGCGCCAACTGACAGCGGGCCGACAGTCGCGCCGACCCTGCCCTTCTCTGACCTTGCTCCTGCGATGACGATCTCTGTTGGTGGTAAGAGTTATCAACCTATTGCGGTGAACGCCTGCCTGCAAAACCCGGATGGCGAACAGGTTTGCATTAACCGCCCGGTGAACGCCAACGCCAAATATGCGGTTTCCGCGCCCGACAGCGACTCATTGATCATTTTTGGCGGCCCGCGCCCCACTTCGGAACTGATCACGCTTCGCAACAGCGATGGCACAGCGATCATCGCGCAGCAGTCGGTCAAGCCCGATAATCTGGCACTGTACACCATGCCGAAGAAGCCTGGCACCTACGTTCTGACCGTCGAAGTGCAGTGGGAAAAGGGCAAAGCGACCTACTTCTTCCGAGTGTTGGTCAACGGCTAATTTGGGGCATGTGATTTGCTAACCCGGCGGCACGAAGCATGTTACAATCCGCCGGGGTTAAGGAGTGAGCCTTGAACGTACAGGTCAGTTCCGAAGCGCAGCGTACCGTTCAGGTTCGCCAGCAACATCAAAACCAAGTTCGCACGCAGATCATTTTGCCATTGGTGGTAGTGGCGGTGCTGCTGTTCATCATCACGCCGTTTGGCCTGCTAATCCTGTTCACAGATCGACAGGTAGGTATTGTTGCCAGTTTTGCGGCAGTGATGGTGCTTGTGCCGACGATATTGTTGTGCGTGCTGCCCTATGCCCTGCTGATTACTCTGATTGCGTTGATGGGTAAGCTGAACTATCGCGCGCCCGATCTGCTCCGTACCGGACGCAACATCGCACACACGGTCAATGAGGGGACGCACCGCATCACGCGAACTGCTACCCGCCCCATAATCGCCGTGAGTCAACGGCTGGCCTGGCTTGAACGACTAACTGGCGGCGAACCGCCGCACGCGCGCTAATTTGTAGTGGAGTTTTGAAATGCAGCGTAACGATAATTGGAAAATGCCGCTCTATGCTATTGGTGCCGTGATCGGTTTGATCATAGGCTTTTTGGCCGCGCATATGTACACACAGGCCGTTGAAGAAAATCACGGCGGCAACTTGCCCCAGGTAGAGACACAGGACGCTTTCAAATTGGGATTGGCAGCGGTTGCCCTCATTCGACAGGTCACCGATTTGGGCGCTAAAGGCGCTCCAAAGCGTTAATGCGCGCCAATCACCTTGGATGCTGAGCAAAACAGCGAAACACGTTTGATCCTGGATAGCGCCTTGGGTGTTTTTCGCAAAAAAGGTTACTTCGATGCGACACTGGATGACGTTGCGCGGGCATCACACATCGACATACAAACGCTAACGTCGCATTTTCCCGACAAAGAGGCGCTGCTAGCCTCACTGATCAAAGCCTATAACCCGATTGCCGATTTTGACGCTGCGCTGGATGCTGTTCAGGATGGTCGTGCCGAAGATATGCTGCGCGATGTGATGCGTCGCATGATCGAAGTTTCTCAGAAACACGAAGCGTATTTTGAATTGGTCGTGATCGACTCGCAAGTTAACAACGGATCGGCGCTGATGAGTTTGAGCGCGCGACTCGTCCCGAAAGCCAATTCCATCTTACAGCGCATGAAGGCGACAGGCGATCTTCGGCCACTCTCCGATCTGATTGTTGCCCGCACGTTGATTTCGCTGCTGATGGGCTTTATCGTTTCGGAGCGTGCCATGCCTCAGGTAGCGCGCGTGGCAATGCGCCTGTTCCCGCCGCGCGCCTGGATCGACGGCATGGTTGATATTCTGATCTACGGACTGCTCGAAGATAACGCGCGCTAATCGCCCCTTGCCGTACCGAGTCGGGTGGCTCACCCGACGCTTGCTACCCTACCTCGTGCGCTTGATCTTATTATGGATCGTCCTGATTCGCCTCAACCCCGCCCCGCCGCGTTTGATCATTGAGCCACCCCAAATTGTCCAAACTAACCACCCAATTGTGTGCGTTCACACGCGCTTGACCGATGAAGTCGAAGACTGGAAGATTCAGCGCACATTGCAATTGGTACGAGAAATGGGCGCATCAACCATTGTCGATTTTTTCCCCTGGGCATATGTCGAAAATTCACCGGGCAATTACGACTGGCATCACCCGGATCGAATCATCACATTGGCGCGTGAGCAAGGGCTAACGGTGATCGCGCGGTTGGGACTTGTGCCGGATTGGGCACGCCCCAAGCAAGATGTTCAACGCACTTCGCTCAACAGTTTGACGCCCGATCATTACGCTGATTATGCCCGTTTTGTAGGTGCATTTGCAGCGCACTTTCGCGGGGAGGTGGCGGCCATCGTCGCCTGGAATGAGCCAAACCTGAGCTTTGAATGGGGCTATCGCAGCGTTTCGCCTGCTGAGTACACCGATTTCTTGAAGCAGGTATATATCGCTGCTCACACTGCTGATCCCGATGTAATTCTGTTAGGTGGCACGCTGGCTCCCACGCTCGAAGGGGCAGGCAGCGACAACGCGATAAATGATCTGAACTTTTTGCGCGGCATGTACGCAGCGGGTGCGGCGCGCTATTTTGATGCGTTGGCCGTACATACTTACGGCTTCACCTTTCCACCTTCCGCCGCGCCTGCGCCCGATGCGCTCAACTTCCGGCGAATCGAACTGCTGCATCAAATTATGGTCGAAAATGGCGATAGTGCCAAACCGATCTATGTCACAGAAAGCGGCTGGAACGATCATCCACGCTGGGTATACGCGGTACGTTCCGGCGAACGAGTTCAATACACACTGGATTCATTCCGGCTGGCTGAGCAAAATTGGCAATGGCTCAGGAATCTGTGTATCTGGTATTTTCGTGCGCCCGTTTCGCAGTTTACCTACCGCGATTATTTTGCCTTTATGACGCCCGACTTCGAGTTGCGCCCGATCTATGAGGCGGTTCGTGATTACACATCCAGATAAAGTTTATGGCAACTCTATCGCTCCAATGGACAATATCATATATCACTTGATCGCCCCGGCAACCGCTTCAACAAAATACCGCTGCAAAAACAGGAACACCAGAACGATTGGCAGAAGCGTAATCACCGTAGCGGCCAGCATCGGAGTCCAGTCAGTGCTGCGCTCCCCCAGGAACGAAAACATACCTACCGTCAGGGTACGAAGTTCGGGCTTGGCAAGCGTGAACACCAACGGCGTGAAAAAATCGTTCCAAGTAGCCAAGAAGCACAGCAGCGCCACCGTCCCGGACATGGGACGGGCCAACGGAAACATCACGAACCAGAACGTTTGCAGTTGATTCGCGCCGTCTACCATGGCCGCTTCTTCCAATTCGCGCGGCAGGGTGCTGAAATACGCCCAATACAGAAATGAGTAGAAACCCAGCCCGCCCGCGATCCCCAACACGATCAATGCCCAAAGGGTGCTGGTCAGGTGAAGGGCTAGCATGATCTCAAAGGTTGGAATGATTGTATAACCCGCTGGCAGGAACATGGTTAGGACGATCAGCGCCCGCAAAAAGCCACGTCCGGGGAAGGGCATTCGGCCAAGTGCATAGCCTGTAAACGCAGCCAGGATCACCACGCCAAACACCACTGACCCCGATACGGCAATCGAGTTCCAAAGGTACTGCCCAAAGTGTCCTTTTTGCCACGCGATTGAATAATTCTGTAGCGTGGTTTGCGAAGGGATCAGGCTCATCGGCTCAGCAAAAAAGCTGTCGCGCGTCTTAAACGAACCCGCCACAATCCACAAGAACGGGAACAGGTGAACCAACACCAATATGGTCAGGACGGCATACGTGATCCGAATCTGAATTTTTCGGGGAGTGCTGCGCCATGTGAACGCAGCGGATTGCATCGCTTGCATAATAAATTACCTCAGCCCTAGTTCCTGACGACGTGACCGATTCCAGCGCACGACGAATATCTGCGCCACTGTGAGACCGAGCAGCAGAAAGCTGTACACCAGGGATGAGGCCGACGCATAGCCCAGGTTTGGCCGAACTGAGGCCTGTGTCGCAAAGGCGTTGTGATAAATGTATGTTTGGGGTACTTCAGTGGCGAAGAAGGGGCCGCCATCAGTTAGTACCAGCACCACATCGAACACCTTCATCGAGCCAAGCACAGCCAGCAGCAGAATCAAGGCAGCGACAGGTTGAATCACCGGGATGGTGATAAACTGGAACTTCTGCCAGGACGTTGCGCCGTCCATTGTTGCGGCGTCATACAGTTCTTCCGGCACGGTCTGCAACGCCGCCAGAAACAGAACCATGTTGTAGCCAAGATGCTGCCAGATGCCGAACAGGATAATCGTCAGGAGTGCGTAACGCGGGTCTTGCAAAAAGCCCAGCGACTTATTAAAAATGCCCGCATCGACCAGAGAGTCGGGCAGCAGTTTGCTGGCAAAGCTGATCAGATAGCGCGACGGGACAGCCAGCACTGCCGTACTGCACACTGCCGGGATGAAAAATCCCGCCCGAAAAATACTGGCAAAGCGCAAATGTTTGTTATTCAGGACACTTGCCAGAATGAGCGCCAAAAATAGCTGGATTGGCACCAGGATCGCTGTATAAGTGACCGCATTGCCAACCGCTTTCCAAAAGAATGGATCGGCGGCCACATTTTGGAGATGTCTGAACCCAACAAATTGATCAGGTGTGCCGAAACCTGTCCAGTTGTAAAACGCATAGCGGATCGAAGACAGAATCGGATACCAGTTGAAGACGAGCGTCGCCACCACCCAGGGCGCGATAAACACATACGCCCAACGGTTTTCGATAATGCGCCGGGTCAGTGATTTCTTTTTGATAGAGGGAGCAGGCGTTGTCTTAACGAGATCAGGAATAAGCGCCGTCGCCACAATAGAAGCCCTTCCTATTCAGTTGATGGATTAAGTATTGACCCGGCCTTTGTGACCGGGTCTGAAAACCTAAAAAGGGATGACTATTTGATCTGGACGTAATCTTCGAGCGGATTCCAATCCGGGAAAATGTAGTCGTCAATAGAGACTTTGGCACCTGCCGTCTTGGCATCGGCAATCGCTTGAGCCAGTGCTGCATCCTTGTCTTCGGCCAACTTCTTGAGGATCGCAGGCAGCTCGGCGGGCGTGATCTGCCCGGAGAAGATGCCGCTGGTAATGGCCGGATCATCAGGCTTTGCGCCTTGCGGATTCACTTTTGTCTCGTCCGGGTTACGCAAAGAGGGCGATGGGTAAATGCGCGACATGGTTGGGTTGAGCCGGATATAGTCCTGCAAAGCGGGTATTAACTTGACCGCCGCGTTCGCTTCTGGAAAGATTGAGAGATTGCCGCGCTCAGCAACGATCTTGCCATAATCAACTGAGTGCAGATATTTGTACCATTCCCAGGCCTGATCAGGGTGCTTGGTGGTTTTGCCCATATACCAGGGCGTGCCAGTGTCGCCTGGGGGGACACCAATCGTATACTGTGGTTTTTCGCCGAACAATGGCGCGGCAATGACCGTATAATCGGTGAAGTTCGGATTGGTACGACGCCAATTGTTGATCTGCCACAAACCGGTTTGGGTGAAAGCGGCTTTACCTTCTGCGAACAGGCTGTTGATGCTATCCACATCCAACGAAGCCGATTCTGGCAAAATCAGCTTTTCGTCGCGCATTTGTCCCAGAAATTCCCACATCTTCTGATAATATTTGTTGCTCGGATAGGCGTGCTTGCCGGTGCGGTAATCGAAACCCCACACAATCGCATCGCGCGCGCTAAAGAATTGGAACATCATGGTTGCCCACTGCGAGAAGCCTAGTGTGTAGCCCGCCACTTTGCCACCTGATGCCTTGACAACAGCACGGCAGGCGGCCAGGAATTCATCCGATGTTTCAGGCAGTTTGCTCACGCCCGCATCTTTTAGAACTTTGTTATTGACGAAAATCTGATTCCACCACCCGGAGCGGAAGCTGTTTGGCGCGGTATAGGCTTTACCACCCAGCACGTTGCGGCCTTCCACAAAGTCCAGTTGCGGCGTCGGAAATCGCTTCGTGAAATCGGCAAAATCCGCGAATTGGGAAAAGGCATAGGCGAACTTTTCCATGTACGCCGTTCCCGCCAAATCAATCGTCATAAAAATGTCGGGGAGCGAACCTTCTTTGCTTGCCAACTCAAGGGTATCAAGCTTGATTTGCTTGCCAGCATCAAAGTGAACGCGCTTGATGTGGACGTTGCTATGCTTGGATTCGTAGTCGGCGATGATCGGCTCCCATTCGGAGTCATCGTTCCAATCCCACTGAACAATTTCTATCGTGTCGTCGCGGCGATTGCGTGCTATCGGATACGAGGTAAAGGCAGACGCTTTGTTGGCAACTGCCCCGGCTGCCGCAACGGATGAAATTTTGAGAAAGTCGCGGCGCGTCATCTTCTTAAACATAAACCCTCCTAAAGACTTTTGGAAACTGCTATGTGATATATGTGAACGATCACATCAAAACCATACTAAAGCACTTTTTTATTCTTGTCAATATATTGGTTTTTGCGCTGAATGCGGTTACACTTAATCGTTATAGCAATTGTGATTGTTCACATTTTAACAATCGCCTCAAAACCACATTCCAGAAGATAAATACCATGAGCGAACGTAAAGCAACCATTCACGATGTCGCAAAGGTGGCCGGTGTTTCTTATCAAACCGTGTCGCGCGTCATCAACGCCAGCCCCAATGTTGCCGACGACACCCGTGCCCGTGTCAACGCGGCGATTCGTACTTTGAAGTTTCAGCCGAACCGCGTGGCGCGCACGCTTATCACAGGGCGTTCCCGCACGCTGCAACTCGTCAATTACAACATTCACAGTCCGATCCTGGGTCCGATCCTGAACATTGCAGATCGAGTTGGCTACCGTATCGTCTTTTCCACGCCGACCAACAAAGATTTACGTGATGAAATTGCGGACTTAGCCGCCAACCAGATTGACGGCTTTCTGCTGCTGACGGGCGAACTCGAATTGACCTATGACGAACTGCGCGAAATTGCCAATGGCATTCCATTCGTGGTGCTGGATGCGGACCTCGGCCCCGAAGCGCCCTGTGTCTTGATCGATCAACACCATGGGATTCGTATCCTGGTTGAACATCTAATCGAGTTGGGGCATCGCCACTTTGCCGAAATTCGCGGACCAGAAAAATATTTTGACTCGTCGGCACGGCATGAATCATATGAGACCACCTTGAGCAAGCATGGCATCCCGCGCGGGCCAGTAGGCAGGAGCAAAAATTTCACGCCGCAAACGGGCTATGAAGCCGCGCAACAACTGCTCGACTCCGGAGCCTATTTTACGGCGCTGGTCTGTGCCAACGATCAAACGGCCTTTGGTGCAATGCGGGCGCTGCGTGAACATGGCCTGCGTGTGCCCGAAGATGTTTCAGTGACAGGCTTCGATAACGACCTGTCCAGCGACTTTTTCACGCCGTCCCTGACCACCGTCGTCCAGGACTACTGGACACTGGCAAGCCAAAGCCTCGAACATCTGATTAGCCTGATCAATGCACCCGACACACCGCCTTACCGCCGCGTTCTATATCCACGCTTGATCGTTCGGGAGAGTACCGGTCCTGCCAAAGAAAGTTAGAAAAAATTCAGGTTTATGCTCATCCCGCAACCCTGAAACCGCGATACACTAGACGGTCACATCCATTCGCGCTCCATCCGATGATCGAGTGATCGCCATGCTGCAATTTTTCAGCCGATTGTTCAACGTTCGTCCTGGCGAATGGCCGCGCCTGCTCATCATTTATGTGCTGGGAATGCTGTTTCTGATCGGCGTGACATGGGGCGAAACGATCAGCTACGGCAAGTTTCTGGAACAGGTCGGCGCGGGCTATCTGGCCTTCACGTTTATCGGCGATGCGCTGCTGACTATTCTGGCGATTGCGGTCTACACGGCCTTCGTTGACCATATCGCCAATGATCGGGTGTTGATCGGTTTGCTGATCATCAGTGCGCTGGCCGTGATCATCGGGCGGGTGCTGATCGCTACCCGCTATTCGTTCATCGCCTTTCCGCTGCTGTATGTGCTGTCGCATGTTATACGTGATACGTTTGTCGTGCATTGGTGGACGTACATCGGCGGCTTTTACGATACGCAGGCCGCCAAGCGCGTCATGCCGCTAATCGCAACGGGCGCGCGCCCCGCCGGGATCATCGCCGGGTTCAGCACGCCGCTGCTCAACCGTTTTCTGCAACCCGCCGATATCATTCTGCTGTGGGCGGTTGTGTTGGGCGTGATGGCGCTCGGTGTCGCGTTGATTCCGCGTTTGCTCCGCGAAACCCGAACCGGCCCCGGCTACACCCCTTCGACTTCGGGCGCAACGTCCTATTCGCGCAATGTCCGCGAAGGCGCGCGTTTTGTGTCGCAGTCGTCGTTTTTGCGCTGGATGGCATTTTCGACCTTTCTGATGATCGTCCTGTTTGCCCTGATGAACTACCAGACGGGGCAGATTTTGAAGGCGCAGTTAGGTTCAAGCGATGCGATCTCCAACTTCACAGGCAACCTGACCGGGATCACCAACCTGATCATGCTGCCGATTCAGTTGTTTATCCTGAGTCGGTTGGTCAGTCGGTTGGGATTGGGCAACGCCAACCTGATCTTTCCGATCAGCACACTGGGAATCGTCGGGGCATTGATCGCGCTGCCGTCAACACTGGTCATGGCCGCGCTCTCCGACTTTGACCGCACGACCTACCGAACCGCCTTTCGCAACACGATTGACACCCTGCTCTATAACGCCGTCCCCTTGCGCGTGAAAGGACGGGCGCGGGCGTTCATCGGGGGGTTGGTCGTGCCGATTGGGTCGCTCATTAGCGGCGGTTTGTTGATCGTGCTGCCCACGCTGACCGGGACGCCCTGGCTGCTGCCCATGCTGTTGGGCGTTTTTGCGATTGGCTACACGCTCACGACGTTTGTCATCCGGCGCGAATATACCCGCGCCCTGATCACGATGCTAGAGCAGGAAGACTTTTCGTTCCTGCTCGATGCTGCCGCCGATTTGCGCGTTTCGGACTCGGCCACGCTCAATTATTTGAAGAATAAAATGGCCGAAGCGCAGAGCAACGAAGCCAAGATTTTCATGGCGAAACTGCTTAGCGAAGTCGGCGGCGATGAGACAGTGCCCGTTCTGATCGAGACGGCGCGGGCGGGCGATCCGCAGGTACGCGCCGCGATCATTGATACGCTGGTGGCCGCCGATGCACGTGGCCCCGAAGTGCGAAAACTGCTGGCCGATCTGCTCAACGACCCGGAAAGCGTCGTGCGCCAAGCCGCGATTGCCGGGTTGAAGCAGTGGGCAAACCCGAACAGCGAGCAGTTTCTGGCGCTGGCACTTGATCTATCGCGCGATCCGTCGCCCGATGTGCGAATCCAGGTATTGCCGCCGTTGATTCGTTCGGGCGATATGTTTTACGTGACGGGCGCGGTTCAAGCCCTGACGCCGATTTTGTCTGATCCCGATCCGCGTTGGCGGGCGCGCGGCGTGCAGGTTCTGGGTCAAGCCAACGATGTGCGTTTCATTCAGAATATGTTGTTCTACCTGAGCGATCCCGATGATGAAGTGCGCTTGGAAGCAGCAACGGCTATTGAAACGCTCTCCCAAAGCGCGCTCCCCAAATACCTGACGGAATTGCTGCATGAAGGGATCGGCAAGCTGCTCAACGATCCGATTGAGCGCGTGCGTCAGGCGGCGATCACGATTTTGGGGCGCATGAACACGCCCGAAACACAAAACACGTTGATCACCTTTCTGACCGATCCCAGTCAGGAAATCCGAGACGCCGCCGCCAACGCCCTGACGCGCATTGGAAAGCCGATTGTGCCCGTCCTCTCCGCCAAACTGAACTCGGACGATCTGCAACTGCGTAAAATGGTGACGGTTGTCCTGAGCCGGATTGATCGTGAACGCTCCAACGAACTGATCCGCACCTACATTCAGGGCAATTTGCTTTCGATCTACAAAAATCAGGTACGGCTCGGCGCGCTCACCGACTGCGCGGGTTATCGCAGCGTGAGCATTTTGCAAAGCGTTTTGCGGGAACGCAACGCACAACTGCTCAGCGAAATCTTTTACATGCTGGCCGCTGTTCACGATCAAAAGACGGTTCGCGTGCTGGCCGATTCGCTCAACAGCGAGGCGCAGCGCACCCGTGCCAATGCGATTGAAGCCCTCGAGTCGATCTCCACGCCGCAAATCGCCAAACTGATCGGCCCCTTGTTTGACCGTGATATGCCGCCCGAAAAGCTGTTCGCGTACAGTCGTGAAGTGTCCGGCATTCGCAGCGATACTGCCGAGATCATGCGCCAGCTTGCCACCGACCCGGC
>JBBSEU010000128.1:0-15072 GCA_038239365.1 Aggregatilineales bacterium | reverse complement strand
TGCAGGGTAGTCCTGCACGTAAGATTTGAAACGCTTTAAGGACACTCAAGTCGGCTTGGATCGAGCCGTCAGGCGCTAACCTAGACGAGCGAGTCATGCGTAGCCTGAGAAGCTCCCCAGATTTATCGGGGAGAGTGGTCATAAGTAGCTAACCGCCTGTTACAACGCCATCGCCACGCCCCGGTACGCCACCACAATATTATTAAAAACGCAGTGGACACCGGGCACATCTTCGGCGATAGCGATGGCGTTCTCGGCCAGAGTCGGGTCTTCCACAAATCCATGCAACCACACCTCACCCTGATCGTTCGCTTCGGCGCGCAGGCACTCGAAGGGCTGAACATGCTGTTTCACCATCAATTGATCGAGCACATATTGAACAAATGCCTGCAAACGACGATCAGTGCATGGGATGGTATTGATCATCTTGAATCTCCTCCGGCCTTGACTTCTGCTTATCTTTCCTGGTTTTGTTTTGATGCCTGTAGTCTAGGAGAAAATGTGGCGACAAAGGTCATGTGATTGTCACAAAACACGGGTGACATTCATCACAAGATGCACTGACAAAAAGCATCCCAAAAGTGAGCAGAGGCACTCGACCCCTTGCGCCATCAGTGGGATGATGAGGGTGTAACAAGTTACAGGGGTAGAGGGGCATTCAGGATGGCTTATCATCAAATTCTGGTCACGCTAGATGGTTCAAAACTTGCGGAATTAGCACTCAAGCAGGCGGCACAGGTGGCCGCGCCTGGGGCACATATTCATATCCTATCCATACTCGCCGAAGATAATGCCAGCGAAATCGCGGCACTTTCCAGCGCGACGGCTTATGCGTCCCCAACCGTCGAATGGCCGCAAACGGGCGGCGTTAGCGATCCGCACAGTGACAACGCCCGTGAGGCCTATCTGGAACAGATCAGTGAGTGGCTGTTACAGGCCGAACTAAACGTCACGATAGAAGTGTACGCGCGGGTGCGGTGATCAATACCATCCTGACGGTGGCAAAGGCAGGCTTTGAGATCATCGTGATGGCGACGCACGGCCACACGGGTGCCAACAAAATGATCCTGGGCAGCGTGTCCGAAGCGGTACTGCGTGATGCGCCTTGCCCCGTGTTGATCGTCCCGGCTCGAAACCTTTAAGGAGGTTAATTTTGGAACAGCAGAATAACAGTCATACCATCCGCGATCTGGCGAGCTATGGCTTACGTAATCTGAGCGCCGTTTACTGGAATCTTTCGACGCCCGCCCTCTACGAAGAAGCGATCCGCCGCCGTGAGGCACGTATCGGCCACCTGGGGCCGCTCGTCGTCCGCACCGGGCAGCATACAGGCCGCTCACCGCAAGATAAATTCGTCGTGGACGAGCCATCCAGCACCGATAAAGTTTGGTGGGGCAAGGTCAATCAACGCTTTTCCCCAGCCAACTTCGATAAGCTGTACACGCGCATGTGTGCCTATCTGCAAGGCCGCGACCTGTTTGTGCAGGATTGCTTCGCGGGCGCGGATACGGAATATCAGTTGCCTGTCCGCGTGATCAGTGTCTATGCCTGGCACAGTTTGTTCGCCCGCGATATGTTCATCCAGGCCAGGCCGGAGCAGCTCACCCATTTTGAGCCGGGCTTCACGGTGATCGATGTGCCCGACTTCCACGCTATCCCCGAAGAAGACGGCACGCGCTCCGAAGTGTTTATCATCCTGAACTTCGCCAAACGCCTGGTCTTGATCGGTGGTACGCAATACGCAGGCGAGATCAAGAAGTCAATTTTTACCGTCATGAATTACCTGCTGCCACAGCGTAACGTCCTCTCGATGCACTGCTCCGCGAATATCGGTCAGAAGGGTGATACGGCGATCTTTTTCGGGTTGTCCGGCACTGGCAAAACGACGCTTTCGGCAGACCCGGAGCGCACTTTGATCGGTGATGATGAACATGGCTGGAGCGATCACGGCGTTTTCAATTTCGAGGGCGGCTGCTATGCCAAAGTGATCAAACTTTCGCCGACGGCAGAACCGGAAATTTACGCAACGACTCGCCGCTTCGGGACAATCCTGGAAAACGTCCAGTTCGACAGCGCCACCGGACACCTCGATCTGGATGACGCCGCGCTCACCGAGAACACGCGCGCAGTCTATCCGATCAGTCACATTCCGAATGCGTCCCGTACAGGTATGGGTGATCATCCTAAGAACATTATCATGCTGACGGCGGATGCTTTTGGTGTCTTGCCGCCGATCTCGAAACTGACCTCAGAGCAGGCGATGTATCATTTCCTGTCCGGCTACACGGCCAAAGTCGCCGGGACAGAAAAAGGCGTTACCGAACCGCAAGCGACCTTCAGCACGTGCTTTGGCGCGCCGTTTATGGCGCTGCCGCCGACGGTCTATGCGCGGCTGCTTGGCGAACGGATCGCGCATCATGAAGTCGATGTGTGGCTCATCAACACGGGCTGGACGGGTGGCCCTTATGGTGTCGGAGAACGCATGAAGATCGCCTACACGCGCGCAATGGTGCGGGCAGTGCTGGATGGCTCACTGCGCGATGTGGCGTATGTGACCGACCCGATCTTTGGTCTGGCTATTCCGACACACTGCCCGGACGTGCCCGACACGGTGCTTGATCCGCGTTCCACGTGGCCGGATGGTGCGGCTTATGATGCTCAGGCGCGCAAACTGGCGGATATGTTTGCGGCGAACTTCAAGACGTATGCCGCTGACGTAACCGAAGCGGTGCTGGCCGCCGGGCCACTGGCTGCTCAAGCGGCTGTTGTATAGTTACAAAAACACCTGATAAATCTCGCGTTTTTCGAGCAGCGGCACCAACGCTGCTCGATTCAAATCCGCTGTATAGGTCAGTTCCGGTAATCCTAACTCGGCCTGCATTTTCTCGTGCGCCTCGTCCGCCACTGAAATGTCCAGTCGCACATCGCGCAGCCGCAAACGATGGTCTGCCAGCACCACCCCGATCAAGCCCCATTCGCTGTTTTTGAATTCCGCTTGCTTCTTTGCCGGGAGCGCGTCCAGCGGCAGCCAGGCGACGATCTCGAAACCTTCTTGCGGTAACGTCCAATCGTTTTCTGTCACCCAACCGTACCAGGGCGCATCGCTGCTGGGCAAGCCGCGCTCCTTCTGAAAGGCGAACCAGCGTTTCGCGCCGCGTTTGCTTTCGCCCGCGCGCAGCACCGTCACATGCGCGACAAGCAAAACGGGTTCTTTATCCACAACAATCTGTGGGACAATCGTTTTATCCAGCACACGAACTTGAACCGAAATTTCGTGAATAGCGACTTTGGGGTTTTTGGGCATGAGTTATATTAGGTTACTTTTTGGCTGCTTTGGCGGCGCGGTTCGCTTGATACCAGTTGCAAATATCGGTCAGGGGGCATTGTTCACAGCGCGGCGTACCCCAGATACAAATCTTCTGCCCGTGCTTCAGGTTGGCGATGTGGAAATTATAGAGGATGTACGGATCGGGCGGCAAGAGCGGAAGCAGCAGTACATGTGCCGCCGTCGGATTCACCTTCGGCCCGATCAGTCCGACACGCTGGCTTACACGATGAACGTGCGTATCAACAGGCAATACAGGCTTGGCGAAACAAAATAACAGCACCAGTGAAGCCGTTTTGATCCCAACACCGGGCATCGCCATCAGCCAATCGAGCGCCTTGTCTGTCGGCCATTCGCGTAAAAAGTCAATCGACATCGCGCCGCGTTCGTCATAAATCGCCTTTAGCACGCCTTTGATATACGGTGCTTTGACTTCTGGGAACGTGGCGGGCGATAATGCTTCGGTCAATGCTTCGACTGGCGCATCACGGATCGCTTCCCATGAGCCGAAACGCGCCCACATATTTTTGTAGGCTTGATCCTCGTTCGCGCCTGTCGTGCGGTGAGAAAGAATGGTTGAGATCAGTTCGTGCATCGGTTCGCGGCGCGGCACATGGTCACGTGCGCCGTGTAATGCAACCAATCGTTCATAAACAATCATCGCTTTGGTGTTGAGCGCGTCCTCAGGGGGTTGAGTTGTTACCATTCGGGCAGTTTCCATCCCAGGCAATCTGATAAACGGTCATGTGAATAGGCGAGTCCTGACCAGGCGTCGAATACAGCCGACACAAACGCCGATCATCAGCGGTTGTTGGCAACTGCGGCGGCGAAACCATCATATAGCGCACACCGCGCGCCTGCATCAACCGCATCAACGCGGGCGGATCAAGGATGATCGGTACGACTTCCTGCGTCACCAATCCGGCTAGATCGAACAGCGGGCGCGGCGCAAAATAGCCCACCGCGCCAATATCATGCACAGCCATTGGCGTACTTGTGGAACTTGTGGGAATATTTTCCGCGATCCATTTTGCAGCCGTCACCATTTCGCCCTCGATCAACGCTACATCTCGCCCATAGATTGACGCGCCCGATAGCCAGAACAGCGGAAAAACGATCACCGTTGTCACCAGCAAAACGCGCGTCAGCACCCGACTTGCCAAGTGGCGACTTGCGTTCGCAATGAGTGCCAGTGTACCCGACCCACCCAAAACGATGAAAGCCGGAAGCGCGGTCATCACGTAGCGGCCATGCTGATAAGGTGCAGGCAGTCGCCACGCATACAGCAAAACTACCGCCACGATCCACAAGGGTACAGCCCAGAAAAGCAGCATCCGCCGATCCCGCCGGGTTCGTCCGATTAGATCGTAAAGAGCATAAATCGCGCCGGGAATCAGGATCAGTTGGCCGCCTGCACTGAGCGGATAGACCATGTTGATCACACGCTGCCACAGGGGTAAAGCCAATAGCGGCACATTTTCGGCCTGTTTTGCCGCCGACGTGTTGGGTAAGGGCGTGCCGTTCAGTTGATAATTCTGAAACAAATTCGGCGAAACGAAGATCAACCAACCCAGCATTGCGCCGACTACCCACACAGCAAGCATCCCCCCAGAACGTTGTGGCCGCGCGACGATCATCAGCAGCCCGCACAACCCAACCAGTCCGATCCCCTCCGGGCGTGCCAGTGTGAGCAGTGCCCCAACCACGCCGAATAGCAACCCGCGCCCGAAAGCAGGGCGGATGCCCTCGACTGCGCTCAGTTCGCGCCATGCCAGACCCATCAACAGCAGACTAAGTGCCCCAAACAGGATCGTTTCCATGCCAGACGCCGCCGCCCAGACCAGATGCCATGCCGTGACGATCATCAGCCCGGCAGCGATCCCAACATTCGGTACTTTGGGATAGAGCGTTTCGGCCAGACGTGCCGCGACGATCCCGGCAAACGCTAGCGCCAACGCCCCCCAACCATATGCCCACAACAAATAGGGCACATGCAGCACATAGCCAACCGCTAGTAGCAGCGTATACAGTGGCGACGTTGACCCGGCACTGGGTACACCCGGTACAAACGCCCACTGCCCGGTTTGAGCAAGGTTGCGCCCGTAGACCTGATGAATCCACGAATCATCGAGTGGAAAACCCACCCCGCCCGCACGACTCGCCACAAATACATACGCGATCACACCCACGAACGCCACCGCCGCGATCAGCCAATCGCGCTGCTTCACCGGATCACCTCGAAGATGCGAATACCCTGTTCATCGTAGATCGGTTTCAGGAAGAGCGGGGTATCCTTGCCAAGATACAGGTCGTTCATTGGCGCAGTTCGATTTATATCCAGAATGATGTGCGTCACGCCGTATCTTGCGGCAATCACTGGGATCATTTCAGGCGGAGCATTCGGCAGCACCACGCCCGATAATCCCGTCTGAAAGTAAAAGGCGGGCGGATCGTTGACCATGACGACTGCATTTGCGGGCAATACTGCCGCGATTTGACGGTAGACACTTCCAGCGGTGTTCCATTTATTGATTGATCCAGCAAATACGAACAAACTTAGTAGGATCGCGTAGACCACTGCCGCACCACTGAAAAACTGTCGTGCCTGCTGAATAGGCCAGCGCCGCCTTTTCGCTGCCAAGGTGATCGCATCCTCAAGGCCGAGCGCGCCAAGTGCCGCCCAAAATGGCACCAGCGCCGAGGCCGAATGGAGTAGCCCGCCGCGTGGCCCCGGAAACGCAAACACCACTGTCATCGCCAGATGCAAGCCGAAGGCATAGAGTGCGAACCCGCTCAAAAACGGATCGAATCGTCGCCGCCATAAAGCCAGCAGCATCAACGGCGCGAACAGGATCGATCCCTCGACGCCGATAAATGTCCAGAGCGTGCCAAGCTGTCCGGCGAAGGCGTCCCAACGCGATGCGATAATGTTGCCAATTCCCCAGTTGAGGAAGTCGGTGATGCTCGCGCCGGGCGGGTAGTTAGCGATTTCGTCATAAGAGCGCATCCAGGCGGTGCTGAAGCCACCAACGGGTAAGGGGGTCCCGATAACCGTCAGGTTGCGGATGAACCAGGGCGACATGACAAGCAGATAGGCGAATAGGCCGATCAGCGCAGCCCTCACCCTAAATCCCTCGTGACGCGGCCACAAGGCAACAACGATCAGCACCATCAATAGCAGCACACCATCAGCGCGGGTCAGGTGGGCAAGTCCGGACAGCGCGCCGCTCAATGCCCACCAACCGATCCCGCCGCGCGTCCGCCCGATTCCCATTGCGATCAACGATCCTGCGCCAACTAAACCGTACACGGCAAAAGTATCCGTCATTGTCCAGTAGGGCATCAAAAAGCCGGTGAACAGCGTGAGCAGTCCGGCGAACCAACCCGCCCACCGTGATTTTCCAATCAGAAAACCAGCAATGTAGCCAAGCACCACCAGTCCGGCGTAGCATAACACCAATGGGAATTGTGCCGCATGAAACGATCTGCCGCCGATGAATAACCCGACGGCCTGAACGATTGAAGCAAACGGCATCCAGTACAAGTGGCTTGGCACTGGCAGTGGAGCAGGTGCGCCTAAATATGTCCAGAGCGCCGCATCGGTCAAACCTTTACTCTGTGTCCAACGTTGTGCGGCGTTGAAATAATAATAAGCATCAGTATAGCCCGGCTGTTGAAACGCCGACGCCAGCAAGAACCCGATCACGAGTGCCGCACCTGCCAGAAGCGCCGCATCCCGTCGCATTAGCGTACCACTTTGTAAATGGTGATCGTCTCTGATTGGTACACTGCGGCCAATGTATCAGTTTGGGTAGGTTTCCAATCTTGTGCGCCATGTTCGCGCGGATCATAGTATAAGTAATCGGCGTGCCGGGTTCGTAAAATATCCGAACGCTGCGAATCATTCGTATTGGCCGAATAAAACTGTTCCACTTCGTGTAGCTTGGTTTCGTAGTCCATCGTCTCGTACCAGTGGCCGATTTGTACGCGCCGCCCCGTATTGGCAACCAGTTTACCGCCTGCCTCGAAGGTTGTATAAAACACGGCGTCAACATCGGTGTTTTGTCGAATCCAATTCCAGACGGCCAGAATATCCGAATCATATTGGTTAACCGTTTTGACCGCCGCTCCGATCCAGGTGATGTACACAATCACGGTGGAAAGGACAGCAAAGCACAGATACACCAATACGGTAGATCGATAGCGGCGTGAACGGCGACGCAAATAGGGTATCGCTACATCCGCGAACCAGTATAAGGCCATCACTGCCATCGGCAACTGTATTGCTAAAGTAAATCGGCGCTGTGTGGCAAAGGGTATATACACAAGCACCGCCGCACTAACTAACCAGATACCCGGCAAAAGGAATTGATCCTGTTTTTGGTTGATAGCTCGAATCAATCCGAAAAGCGCCGGGATGAGCAGCGGCGCAAACCCCAAAATATAATAAATCGGCGGCGGCGAAAGCGTCACGTTTTGATCGGTGAACGCACGGAACACGGTATCCTGATGCAGCGCGATCCACTGATAACCAACAATCGCGCCACTACCCACACCAAGCAAGGCTAATCCGGCAATTGCGCGTAATAGATTGATCCGTCGGGTGATGACACGGACTCCGATAATAATTGCAGCAATTACGCCTACGAGCAGCAAATGGAAGGGTTGAATGATCCCCAAAATGAGCGTTAAACCGATTGTCCAACCGAATGCGCCGCGTGATCCGTCGCGCGTCCAGCGATCCAGGTTGAGAAAGATCAGCGCCAACAGACTGATCGCCGCCGCGAAATGCGGAAAGGTGAACGCGCTGAAAAACACGTAGGCATCGATCAGCCACAACTCAATTGGCGAAACATCAAGAGTTTGGGCGGGTGCCAACAGATATAACACAAAGCCGAAACCGCCACCGAAGATGCACAAAATCAGCGCCCACCACGCCGCCTGCTCCGATAGAAAGCGTCGTGCAAACAAACACAACGCGATCATCATAAGTGCCGTAAAAATGATGCGGGCAATGTGGTAGATCAGCGGCGCATTGAGTCCTGTCCAGCACGCGATGTGTCCGAGTGCCACGTAGAATGATTGCAAATAGATGCCCTCGTGCGGCTCGTCGGTAAACAGCAGCCGATAGCGCCATTCGCCGCGCATCCCCTGCTGCATTTTCGCCATGTGACTGTTGAAATCTACTGGATCGATGATCGCACCGCTGAACGTGCTGCCGGGTGGTGTCGCGGCGACGGCCACAATGTAGGGTAAGGTTGTGAGAAGCACCATAAAAACGGTAAGAAGCCAGACACGGCGTGGAATGGTGTTTAGTGAATTTCGCATTGGGCGATCTTCGCTATACTATCGGGTTGATCGTAACGGTAGATCAGTAAATCGTTGAAAGGTGTCATTGAAACGCGCTGATAATGTGCATCCAGCCAGGGCAAATCGGTTTGTCCCTGACGGCTAAAAATGACATACCACACATTCGGCGAAGCGTTTGCGGCAATTTCAATACACGGATCAGCATATAAGCCAAGCGTTTTTTGAGTGGGGAGGGCAAGTGTATCGGTTGGTGAGCCGGGCACATCTTCTATATATCGATGCGTCAAGCCGCGATCATAAAAAACCATTGGTAGCATCGTAATCTTGTTGGCGTGAACGATCTGATCGCCAGGTTGCACGGAGGAGCGAAGCCATTGATCCGCCGACTCGAACGGCGGGCGCGGGAAAGTATTCCAGGTGTAAAACGCGATCAATCCAGCCACCACCGATGCGCCACCCACCGCGATCAGCAGGCCACTGATCGGCTTTGGCAAACGGGCGCGGGTGAACAACCAGGCCAGCGCAACATATAACATCAGCGCCGAAGGCAGCAGGGCGCGGGTCAAATACACTGGGCGCACTTGCGAAATGAGCCACATCATGATCACGGGCGCGATGCTCAACCACAGGATCAAGGTCAGTGCATCCCGATCCTTGTTCGGGCGTCGGAGTGCCGCGCTTGCCCGATAGGCCAAAAAGATCAACAGCAAAATTGTGGCGATCAAGGCCAGAATTAGCGCCAACGCATTCGGCGTGTCCATATCGACGAACAGGAAAGATCGAAAGGTGAGCAACAGTTCGGCGAAGGTTGGTTTGTTGATCCAGTAGCTTCCCAGCTTACCAAATTGTCCCGGCAGATTGACCAACCAGGGCAAATAGATCACCATTGCACCAATTCCCGCGAGTGTCGTTCGGATGATCAAATCGCGGCGGCGTGAGAGTAGTGCCGCTAATGCAATCGCTAATAGGTAAAAGGCGGCCAACTGCTGCGTATACATGCTCAACCCGGCCAAGATCGAAAACAGAACCCATTCCCGCACTTTACCAGAACGTGACGCACTGACATACAGCCAGGTCGCTCCGACTAAAAAGAAGCTAAGCAGCGCATACATACGCGCTTCCTGTGAATACTGCACATAGAACGGTGCAATCGCCGCGATCAATGCTGCAATAAGCGCCGTTTTTTCGTCAAATAGTTGCCGCGTCAGGCGGTACAAGAAATACAGCGTCGCCAGACTCAATATGACGCTGAACAAACGTACCCCTGTCGGACTTTCGCCAAAGACGGTCATCCAGTCGCCGAGCAGAAAGTAGTACAAAAGTGGGTGAACGTCGGCGGCCACGCCATTGACTGGCGTTAATGTACCATCAAGCATGGCACCCAGTGGCTTTTCGCTGAACAACACGGCAAACGCTTCGTCATACCATAGTGCCCGCGTATTGATCCCGATCAGCCGCAAAGCCAACGCCAACATAATGATGAGCAGCAACCCATAACGTTTCATTGCGCTTCTGGTACCGGTTCACGTAACCGCTGAAACAATGCCACAGAGAACCCGATTAATAAGGCGGTACGAGTCAGGATCAATGCGGTGAATAGTGGTAGCTGTGCCGAACTGATCACGCCGCCTGTATCACCCGTCCGCGCGAATAAAGCCGGATATTCGACAAAACTCACCAATCCCAACGCCAGACACATTAAAACGCCATCCCGCGTGGGAAAGTTGAGCAGAATCAATGGGATCAATGTCACCTGCCACTGCGGACTCCAGCCTTGTGCCCACAGAAAAAACAGCGTGATCGTGATTGCGGCAAAGGCCAGCACCGCCTGATCATCGAACCGCCGCGTTTGCACAAAAATGAACAGACCAATTGCCCCAAACACGACGACTCGCAGCCACGATGGAATGACAGCGGGGTTGCCTTGCAGTTCGGCGGCTTTGACTGGATCGAAATGATCGGACAAGGGGCCAAAATTGCCAGTTTTGTAATTGTGATCGATCAACGCCCAAACTGATTCATAAGAGGCTTTGTTGAATTGTGCCGTAAGCGACGCTACACCGAACAACCCGCCGATTGCCAGCAATATGACAACTCCCAAAGTTGTCAATCCCAAAGCCAAAATCGTAAAACGTGCGGCTTTTCCAGGGGAGCGAAAACGCAGCACGACGCCGATCAAGATGAGTGGAAACAATTTGGTCAGTGCGCCAAAAGCAGTAGCCAGTGCTGAACCTGTGTCGCGTTTTTCGAGCAGATAGAGTATCGACAGCAAGATCGAAAACGTGACGATTGGCTCAAATGTCCACCAACTGAACACAAACGGCGCGGCCAGCAGTGCATATACCCAACTGAGTGCCGTCCCGACTGTTTGACCGTGAACTCGTCGCCCAATACGTCCAATTAAGATCAGATTGCCTACATCAAACGCGGTGATCACCAATCCCAGTAACACTGCATACGCCGTGAAATCCGCCGCGCCACGCCCACTGACGAGTCCATAAATGGTCAGGGAAATGATCGGAAACACGGGTGGAAATTCGTACCAGTAATTGCGGTAGGGCAGCTTGCCCGCACTGCTTAATGCGGCGAAATCGTAATAGGTGTGAAAATCTCCAAACGCCGTCAAGCCGCGATCCGGCCCGTTCGTTGCCGAGGGTTGATAGACAATCAGCAACATCAACCGGAAGCCGATAAATAGATAGAGAAGGGTTCGTCGATCTTGTAGTAGCACGCTGTCTCTTAATCGGCTATGAACAAGCCAACGATGTTGGCAACGAGAATAATCCCTATGCCTGCAATCGACAGGATTTGCCGAGTTTCATCAGATAGTGTTGCAATTTTGGCAAATGACAATGGGAAAGGCGCGAGCAGGATCACTCCGGCGATCAGGTAGCCAATGCCGACGATGAACGCTTTGTTACCTGTCAGAGTGACAACGCTTATGCCACGAAATCCAACCTGCGCGCGCTTGGTGACGGCAATCCAGACGCCGTACCCAATACCAAACGCGCCTATACCAAGCATCGCTATATCGTAACGATTCATCAGGTAGCAACCTTCTCAAAGACAGCAGCTTGATCATCTTTATAGGACTCGCGCCAGGCTGGATCGCCGCGTAGAATCACGGCCAGTGGAGCGTTCTGCTCGATCACAACTAATCGAATCCCGTAGAGATCAAAAGTGTGCTGCCAGTTATTGCCCGTGATAGCAGCGCGCCACTCAGTCAAAATGGCATCATCGTACAGGTCAGTTCGGCCATCAACAAACACCGGATAGGCGGGCGCGGCAAACATCAAAAAGCCGCCCCAATTATAGGTGTTGAACAGCGGGCCGGGCGGGTTATTTAGATTGAGATAATGCACCGCACGCACTGGCAATATATCGGTTTGTGCCTGGGTAACGGTACGCGGATTCACAGCAACGAATACTTTGAACAGCGCGCCAACGATCACGATACCCAAAATGACCCAGTTCAGGGCAGCCAGTGTGCCACGCGGCGGGCGCGATTTGGCAAGCCGAAGCCCGGCGTTTTCAAGCAGCGCGTCCAGATGACGAGCCAGCACAGGCGCAGCTACCACCGCGAATACGGCGAAATTGCGCTGCCAGATGAGCGCCATAAACGCCGTACCACACGTCAAAATCAAATCTGTCCAGTCGAGGCCGCGTTTGGAGAGTCCCGCCGCCGCCAGAATACCGAATAACATCACCAGAAACGGCCAGGTCTCGACACCGTGAAAATTAGGCGACTGCCATTCCTGAATTGACTGTTGCAGCGCACCGATCCCCGCCGTTTTGAACGGGTAAGTGAGCATCTGAGTCGTATATGGGTTAATGACCAGCATCGCCGCTGCAATGACGGTCACCAACACCAACTTGCGTATATCCACCCATGATACGACGTTCGGATCGGAACGGTTGAAGATGTTCCCCAACACTTCCCCGGCAATCGAGCCAAACAGGAAGATGAAGCCAATCGCAAAGCCGCTGTGCAGATTCACCCACAAGATCATCAAAGGCGGGATCAGCCACAGTCGATCAATCCTTTTGCGCTTGTGTAGATAAAGCAGGTAGAGAACGATGGTACTCAGCAAAAACGACATCATTTGCGGACGCGGTGACCAGAACACCGCCGCCGTCGTTGCCGATAGCACCGCCACGAATGCCCGCAAATAGACGTTACCTTCGCACATCAGAAAGACGAAAACCATGCCCGCCGTTGCCAGCAGCGCCGTGTAAATTGCCAATCCTACGCTGCCGCCATCGCCCGGCTGCCCGGTACCGCCAAAGCCGCGATAGAACGCCACCATGACGATCTGCGATAACCAGCTTTGATCGATCCAGGGTTGGCCGCCGCGTGTCAGCGAAAACGGATCGGTTTGAGGGACACTGTGCTGCGAAAGGATTAAATCGCCGCTGCGGAGATGCCACCATGTATCCGTATCAACTGGCGCGCGTACCGCCATCGCAAACAGCAAAACGAACAGGATAGCGATCATCAATCGCTGCGTGGTGAGCGGCGGAATTCGGAAGGCTTGTGGCGGGCGGGTTGCGGACAAGTGCGATCCTTTCTTCACCCGGCTATAATACACGGAAATTGTGCGACTGCGACATTCCGAAACGTAACACTTGCAAAGGATGTGTTTAAATGACTTTCCTGGATCGTCTAGCTGGTCAAACCGCTTCACCCCATGAGGCTTCGGTCACGATGGGCGCGGCAGTCTTGAGTTACAGCGGTGATCTCTCCGAATTGGAGCGCCGCCTCATTTCCATTTTCCGTGATCAGTTCCCACCGCTCAGCCGCCTACAAGAGACAGTTTTTCAGCAGATCGTGGATCGAGCGATGGATGTGGTTCGCAACCAGGGCGCGGCGCAGGATGCACGCCGTTTCGTACAACAATACGTTGCTCCGGCGATTACCACACCGCAGGATCGATTGGCGGTTTATCGGTACGCTTATGCACTGGCAATGGCGAACCTGAACATTGATCCAGCGGAACAGGTGATGCTCGATGAACTCAAAAGCGGGTTGGGGCTTGATCCGGCAAGTTGTCGCGTCGCTGAAGGGGACGTACTCAACGAGTTTAATGCCCTTCATCGTGCATTGGCCGCGACAACATTGGGCTTGATTATCGTGGCAGCCGATGGTCAGGTGCAGCAAGCCGAACTGGACGATCTGAAAGCGGCGCGCACGCTGCTCGAACCGATTGCGCGGTTGGATGATACGCAGTTCAATCTGGTTTACGATATGGGCATCAGCATCTACAACCGTTTCCTGACCGATACGAATAACCGCCGCATCTTCCTATACAACATCGTCGTGCCCAAGCTCGATACGCCCGAAGTGCGTAATCAGGCATTCCACTACGCCGCCAGTATTGCCACTGCTGATGGCGACGTAGCCCGTGCCGAGATTGACACGCTCAAGGATGTGTTGACCGCCCTACAGATGGACGACGCAACGGGTGAAGCGATCTTCGCGGAATTCATGGCGCGCGTTAAGACGATTGATGGTCAGGCGGTGCAGCAGTAAGGGTAGCCAACACTTACCCGATCCCTCTCCACAAACGGGTTCGGGATGAGCGCGCTGCATCATGGATCCAAGTAATTATCCAAACTGGTCTGATTGGAATATGGCAGTACAGCGTGTCGATGCACTCACTGCGCTGAATGCGAGTATTGGTTTTGCAGTGCTGCTCATTTTTGTTTTTGCCAGAAGCCGTTCTTCAAAACTTCTATCGTTATTGAGAGCAGTGGGTCCGATCCTGTTTTATGCTGCATTGTTCTTTGTGGTTTTAGGAAAACTGTGGAAGCTGTGGTGAAGCGCAGCCGTGATTGGCTTCTCCTGGCGGTTGTGGCAGCTATCCCCAGAGTCATAAACCTCGGTTCGGAAAGTCTTTGGTACGATGAAGCCTATACGGCATGGTTGGCTAAGCTGCCCTCTTTTGAGCGGCTATTCGGCGCGATTAAAGGCGACGTTCATCCGCCCCTCTGGTACACTCTCGAATGGGTCAACGCTCGAATTTTGGGGACATCGGAGTTCGCCCTGCGCCTGCCGTCGGCGATTGCAGGTATCGTGCTTGTACTCCTCGTTTATAAACTTGCCCTCGTGCTGAAATTTGAACGCAGGACAGCCCTTGCTACGGGTTTATTGGTTGCAGTGCTGCCCTCAGCACTCTACTATTCGCAGGAAGCGCGCGTGTATTCATTGTTCACCTGCTTCGCTTTGCTGGCCTTGATCGGGGCGATCACGGAACATTGGCTGGTCTTTTATGTGGGTTGTGTCGGGCTTGTGTACGGTCAAAATATCGGGGTGTTGTATGTTTTCGCGCTAGGTTCGATGCTGTTGGTGCATAAACTGGCCCTGACTCGAAATATTAAGGCGATATTCCCACCTGCGCTGACATTACTTTTGGTGGTGATAACGTGGCTGCCCTGGC
>JBBSEU010000127.1:0-15131 GCA_038239365.1 Aggregatilineales bacterium | reverse complement strand
ACACAGGCGCAAGACGGCGATACCCGTACCATCGTGGTCGATTATGATGTGAACGGCGCGCTGCGTTCATACCCGGATGGCGATCAACTATTCTGGAAAGCATTGGCCGAAGATCGTCCCGCACCGATCAAAGCCTCGCGTGTAACGGTTGATCTGCCCTCTGAACTCAAAATTGATAAGACGGCAACTTATCCTGATAACTGGAAGCAATCCAGCGCAGGCCGTCAACTCATTTTTGACTCGCCCGGCGAAATTGGTAACAGCGGCGGAGTCGAAATTCGCTTGCAATGGCCGCACAACACGGCAATGGCAGTTGCACCCTGGCAGGCCACTTTTGATCGGAATATCCGATTACAACCGCTGTTCATCCTGATCCTGTTGATCATCACCGGCTTGATCGGCATTGGTGGGCCATTATGGGTGATCACGCGCTATCTGGCACATAAACGCGGGACAGCGCCGATTGTTGTGCCCGAATACCTGACCGAGCCGCCGTCTGATCTGCCGCCGGGCGTAATTGGCGCTCTGATCGACAACAGCGCCGATACCAAAGACGTGATGGCAACCTTGTTTGACCTGGCGCAGCGCGGTCTGATCGTGATCGAGCAGGAACAGCACAAAGGTTTATTAGGCATTGGCGCTTCGACAGAGTTCACGTTCCATCGCACGGATGCGGTTGAAACAAATTTGCGCCCTTACGAACAACAAATGCTGCGCGACCTGTTCCGGGGTGCTACCAAGCGCGACCTGAGCGAATTGAAAAACACCTTCTATAAAACCGTTGACGCGATCAAGGCACAACTTTATCAGGAGAACGTCAAGGCGGGCTATTACAGGCAGTCGCCACAGAATGTGCGGGCGGGCTGGATCATGGCTGGAATCGCGGTGATGGTGCTGGCTGTGCCGGGCGTTATTTACGCGCTGGGTGCTAAATCATTGCCGCTTGAGGTGCCAAATCTGGCGGCGGCACTGCCATTTTTCGCGTTGGGCTTCACCGGGTTAGTCATGGCGGGTTCATCATCGGCAATGGCGAGTCGCACGGCGGCGGGCGAACAGGAAAAAGCCAAATGGAATGCCTTCCGTACCTACCTGAAAAACATCGAGAAGTACACCGATCTCAAGCAGGCCACTGACCAGTTCGATAAGTACATCGGCTATGCGATTGTCTTTGGGCTGGAAAAACAGTGGATCAATCAGTTCTCGAACGTGCTGACTTCGATGCCGCACTGGTACTACCCAACCTATATGTATGGCCCCTGGTCAGGACGTTATCCACGATATTCCTCACAGCAGTTCGGCGGGGGCGGCGGCTTTCGGGACGTGGGGCGTCACATGGGCAGTGATAGCAGCGGCCTGAATGCCATGAGTAACAACATGAGCCAGGGTTTGACGGCCATGAGTGCCGGGCTGACGACTCTGCTCAACTCTGCATCCAGCGTCATGACCAGCCAGCCGAGCAGCAGCAGCGGCGGATTCAGCGGCGGAGGTGGTGGAGGAGGTGGTGGGGGCGGCGGCAGCGCCGGATTCCATTAACCATATTCAGATAATTATTTAAGGAGGATTTGATGGCAGACACACTGGGTACGAAGGAGAATCCCTGGGTTCTCAAGACCCCATCGGGTACATCGGAATACACGATGTACAAAGACGAAACGCATAAACCGCCGATTCTGGTTTGTACAGTTGGCTCAACTGTGCTGAACTATGATTTACGCTGCATCAACGATCTGCATGAGATGCTCAAAAAGCATGGCGATTGGATGGAATTGGGCAGCGCCGACGAGCAGAAAGAAGCCAAAGAAGGTACGGTAGAAGCCTGGGGGCGTTCACCTGATAACCCGGTGGGCGGCTGGTATGGCCTCAAAAAAGGGCTTCGCGGACGTTTCGGGATGTACCTGCCGCCGCTCATGGAAGCACTTGGGCTGGTCGAACTGGAACACAACGCCCGTAATAATCGGATGAAGGCCAAGTAGTTTTTGCGAAATAACAAGGATTAAGCATGAGTCGAACCACCGGAATCATTTTGATCGTCATCGGCGTCGCATTGGGGCTGATCGCGGCGGCGTGGCTGTTCACCAACCAGAGCTTAAACTCATCCGCCCGGATTCTGGGACTTGGGATAGCCCTTCTGGTACTGGTCGCGCCGTTAGTCGGCGGGGGAGTCTATCTGACGATGCAAGGCGCGGGTGATGCCAAAAAAGGCGTCGAGGCCAGTCAGCAGCGTAAACTACTCAACATGGTACAGAGTCGCGGCCAGGTCAAGATCGATGATGTGGCACTCGAACTGCAACAGCCGCGCGACAGTGTCAAGGACATGATCTACAGTCTGGTCGGGCTAGGCGTGTTCAGCGGTTATGTCAACTGGGATAAAGGTGTCCTCTATTCGAGTGAGGCCAGCAAACTCCGTGACCTGAAACAGTGCCCAAACTGTGGCGGCGAAATTACCCTGAGCGGTAAAGGTGTGGCGCACTGCCGTTTCTGTGGTACGGAGTTCTTTTTATCGTAGGGTAGACTAGTGTCGGAAGTGCCGCACGCCTGTAAAGACCATTGCTACGCCCGCCGCATCCGCCGCCGCGATCACCTCGTTATCGCGGATTGAGCCGCCGGGCTGCACAATCGCCGCCACACCCGCTGCGACGCCGATTTCGATGCTGTCTGCAAACGGGAAAAACGCATCAGACGCCATGACACTGCCCCTTGCGCGCGTGCCCGCTTTTTCGACGGCGAGTCGGGCGGCATCGACACGGCTGGACAGCCCGCCGCCAATCCCCACCGTCGCATTTTTGATCGCCAGCACTATCGCGTTCGACTTGACGTGTTGCGCTGCTTTCCAGGCGAATTGCAAAGCAGCGGTTTGTTCACTGTTTGGCTTGCGCTGTGAGACAACCCGCCATGTCGTTTCCGTTGGATCGCCTTGATCGCGTGTTTGAACAAGCATACCGCCGCGCACACTCCGATATTCCAGCGCACGCGAGTCGGTTGTGGTGATGCTTAGCAGGCGGCAGTTTTTGCGTTTGCTGTTGAGCATCGCCTGTGCTGACTCGGTGAATTCGGGAGCGGCAATCGCTTCGATGAACAGATCACCCAATGCCGCCACGAATTTATCATCCACGACTTGATTAACCGCGATCACGCCGCCAAAAGCCGAAACCGGGTCAGATGCCAACGCCGCCGGGAATGCCGCTGTGATCGACTCGGCACTGGCGATTCCACAGGGCGTCAGGTGTTTCACGATCACGACGGTAGGCACATCAAAGCTGCCGACGGCACGCCAGGCGGAGTCCAGATCAAGAATGTTGTTGTAAGAGAGTGCCTTGCCACCATGAACCGTCCCGCCCAACGGCCCGCTGTTCGCGCCAGTGGTGTAGAGTGCCGCCTGCTGGTGTGGATTTTCGCCGTAGCGGAGCGTGTCGGCGCGATACAAACCAATCGACAGCGCATCCGGCAATTGATTGAACGTCTCTAATGTTTCGCCATCCGAACTGAAGTACGCCTGAATCGCTGCATCGTAATCGCGGGTCAAGCCGAAGACTTTGGCAGCCAACTGGCGGCGTAATGCTACATCAAGACTGCCTGATGCGCGCAGGCTTTCGATGACGCGCTCATAGTCAGCCGGATCACAGACGGCGCTGACCCGGCTGAAATTCTTGGCCGCCGCCCGTAACAGCGCCACGCCGCCAATATCGATCTGTTCGATCACTTCATCCAGAGTAACGCCTGGTTTAGCGACGGTTTCACCAAACGGATACAAGTTACAAATAACCATGCTGATCGGTGCATAGCCCTGTTCGCGCAGTGCCGCCATGTCTTCATCGGTATCGCGTGCCAGGATGCCACCGTGAATGGCCGGATGCAGCGTTTTCACGCGCCCGCCTAGCATTTCGGGGTGTCGAGTCACGCGCTCAACGGGCGTCGAGTCGATCCCGGCCTCGGAGAGGGCAGCCGCACTGCCCCCGCTGGCAATTAAATCCCAGCCCATCGAGACAAGCGCGCGGGCAAATTCAAGAAGATTCGTTTTATCGTAGACGCTGATCAGCGCACGGGGCATAACGGCATTTCCTTATCGAACGGCAAAGCAACGGCGCGATTGTACCAAACCTCTGGTGAATATTGATCCCTGTATTGTGCTGTGCTATACTGACCACGAACAAGCATGAAGATGATTGTTTTAGCCAGAATAAACAGTTTTCGTGATTGATCAATCACAGTACATTTTCTTTTTGGAGCGATTATGAAAGCGATTATGAAAGTTGCGCCCGGCGTCGGCAATGTCGCGCTGGGCGATGTGCCAGAGCCGCACGCTGCACCCGGTCAGGTCAAGATTCGCGTCGAAGCGGCGGGCTTATGCGGCACTGATTTACATATTTTCAAGGATGAGTTTCGTTCGTGGCCGCCCGTTGTGCTGGGGCACGAGATCGCAGGAGAGATCACCGAAGTAGGCGAAGGCGTGACCGGTCTGAATACCGGGATGCGTGTCACGACGGAAACTTATTTCGCCTACTGTGGTGTGTGTCGCTACTGCCGGGCGGGTCAAAACAATCTGTGTCTGAATCGGCGCTCGATTGGATCGGCGGTAAATGGCGGCTTCACGCAGTATGTAGTAGTGCCGTCGCGTAATATTCATGCACTGCCGGAAAATATCGACTATCAGGCGGGTGCGCTCACCGAACCATTGGCCTGTGTCGTTCATGCTGTGACCAGCACACCTACCGTTTCGCCGGGCGATGTGGCCGTGATCGCGGGGCCGGGCGCTATTGGCCTGCTAACACTGCAAGTGGTCAAAGCGGCAGGCGCAAAGGTGATCGTGCTGGGAACAGATCGGGATGTACACCGTCTAGCCCTGGCGCGTGATTTGGGGGCAGATTACACGCTCAATGTTCAAAAAGACGATTCCAAAAAACTGGTAGAAGACCTGACCGAAGGTGGCTTTGGGGCGGACGTGGTGTACGAATGCTCCGGGGCGGGTCCGGCAGCGGCGCAATTGTTGACGCTTGTTCGGCGGCGCGGGCGCTACGTTCAAGTTGGTTTGTTCGGTAAACCCGTCGCCTGGGACTTGGATCAACTCTGCTACAAGGAACTGACCGCAACGGGTAGCAACGCCAGTGTACCGTCGTCCTGGCAACGTGCGATCCAGTTGATGGCTGATGGCAAAGTGCAGACAAAGCCGCTCATTTCGCATATCTTCGATGTGACCGACTGGGAAAAAGGTTTCGCTACTTTTGAAGATCAGTCGGGTATCAAGACGCTCTTTCGGCCTGTCGGTTGAGTTATGCGTTTAACAGGTAAAGTGGCGCTCGTTACGGGTGCATCCGATAAACGCAGCATCGGTTGGGGCATTGTCCAGGCGTTAGCCGAAGAAGGCGCAGACATCGCCGTGAATGACATCCCCGCGCACACTGAAGCACTTAATGAGCGTGTCGCGGAACTCCAGGCAGCAGGGCGGCGCGCGGTGGCTGTTCCTGCTGATGTGACGCAGCGCGACGCCGTTAATGCGATGATCCCGCAAGTAGTCGAGTCGCTTGGCCGCCTGGATATTCTGGGAAGCAACGCCGGGATCATCCGTTGGGAGCCGTTTTTGGAGATCACGCCGCGCAATATGCGCGCAGTCCTTGACGTGAACCTGAAAGGTAACGTGAATGTCTGTCAGGCCGCCGCGCAGCAGATGATCAAGCAGGGCAAGGGTGGGCGCATCGTTTTGACCTCATCGGTGCAATCTGATATTCAGTTCCCGATTTCACCCGTCTATGGCGCAACGAAAAGCGCCGCGCATATTTTGGTCGGCTGCATGGCGCTGGAACTGGCACCGTATGGGATCACCGTCAATCATATTGGGCCCGGCTGGGTACGTTCGGCGCTCAACGATCCCGCGCCCGGTCAGCAAACCTCTGATGAGATCGAAGCGCAGCGATTAGCTGTTCCGCTGCGCCGCGATGGACTGCCCTACGAAATGGGACGTGCCGTTGTCAACCTTGCGGCCACTGATGGCGACTATATCACCGGCGCGTATCTTCGCATTGACGGCGGCCTTGCCCTGGGGAAAGCATGACAGACCTAAACGACAAAACGATCCTGATCCTGAGTGGGACGCCTACCCTTGATAACTTGATCGAAGGCATTTCGGCGACGCTCCGTAAAAATGGCGCAACGGTGCGGCGCTTGCCCATCGATTCGGCTGATTTTGGCGCGTTTGATGGGGCGATCATCTGCCCTGGCTGGTTCGCGGAAAAGCCGTTCATGGAGACGACTTCTGCTGAGTGGAGCGATGCGCTCTCCGCTAATTTTGAGCAGATGGTCTACGCCGGACAAGCTGTCGCCCGGCGTTTGATCGATCAAAATATCGGAGGCAGGATCATCTATTTGTCGTCGGTGGCAAGCCTCAAATCGTATGCTCAATTGAGTACGGCGGGTGTTTCGTTGGCGGCGCTCAATGCATTGGCTAAAATGGCGGCGGTAGACCTTGCGCCGTATGGAATCACGGTGAACATCGTTGCGTTGGGCTGGCTTGAGGGCGGTTGGGCGACGGAGTCTGTGCCTGCCAATGATGCAGCACGACTCGCGCAAAACATCCCGCTTGAACGATTCGGAACGGCGCGCGATGTTGGCGCATTGTGCAGCTTTTTGGTATCGGACGCCTCAAGTTATCTGACCGGAACGCTGATCCCGGTAGATGGTGGCTACACTTTAACTAAAGCCGGAGCAGGCACGCCACGCAAGTCTTAAATTTAACTTTTAGGAAGGATTATTTTATGACCACTGCCGCTGTTGTCGGGACGGGCTTTATCGGCCCGGTTCACGCTGAAGCTCTGAGTCGAATGGGGGTGCGCGTCAAGGGCATTCTCGGATCGACGCCCGAAAAGAGTCGTCAGGCCGCGCAATCGCTCGGTTTGGAAACGGCCTACGCGGATTATCAGGCCATTCTTGATGATGCAGATGTGCAGGCCATCCATATCACAACGCCTAACAAAACGCACTTTGAAATGGCAAAGGGCGCGCTCAACGCGGGCAAACACGTCATTTGCGAAAAGCCGCTAGCGATGAACGCTCAGGAGACCGCCGCGCTTGCCGAACTGGCACGCGCCAAACAGAACCTGATCAGCGCAGTCAACTACAACATTCGCTTTTATCCGATGGTGCTGCACGCCCGCGATTTCGTGCAGAGCGGCGAACTCGGTCAGGTTTATACACTGCGCGGCGCTTACTTGCAGGATTGGCTGCTGCTCGATACCGATTGGAACTGGCGACTCGTGCCGGAAGAGGGCGGCAGCTTGCGCGCGATTGGCGACATTGGTACGCATTGGATGGATCTGCTTGGCTTCATTACCGGGCTAAAAGTCGAGTCGCTGCTGGCTGATCTGAGTACGTTCATCCCGGTTCGCAAAAAGCCGCGCCAGGCCGTCGCCACCTTCAAGAGCAAAGAGCAGAGCAATCCCGTCGAATACGACGCGGTTGATATTCGGACTGAGGATTGGGGCGCGGTTTTGTTCCATTATACGGGCGGGGCACGCGGCACGATGAACGTTTCGCAAGTCAATGCCGGGCGCAAGAACCAACTGAGCTATGAAATCGCCGGATCGAAAGGGACACTGGCCTGGGACTCGGAGCGGCCAAACGAATTGTGGTTCGGCCATCGTGACCGCCCCAATGAACTGCTGCTCAAAGACCCCTCGCTGCTCAGTGAAGGTGCGCGGGCGTTCACCAGCTATCCGGGCGGCCACAACGAAGGCTTCCCGGACACGTTCAAGCAGTTATATCGGGCGGTGTATGGCTACCTGCACACGGGCGATTTTAGCCGCCCGAAGCCGTTCCCGACGTTTGAAGATGGGCATTACGAAGTCGTGTTATGCGACTCGATTCTGCAAAGTCACCGCGAACGCCGTTGGGTTGATATTCCAAGTACACAAAAATAGAGGAAAACCATGCAATTAGGATTTGTCAGCGCCATTTTGCCCGACCTATCGTTAGAGGAAGTGCTGGCCTACGCTGGTCAGAATGATTTTGAGTGCGTGGAGTTGATGTGCTGGCCCGTCGGCAAGGCTGAGCGGCGGTATGCGGGCGTGACGCACATCGACGTAACCAACTTCACCAAGTCTGACGCCGAAAACGTCAAGTCACTTGCTCAGAAACATGGTGTCAAAATCTCCGGTTTGGGCTATTACCCAAACCCGCTAACCGCTGACGCAGCCGAGCGGGAAGTTTATGTCGAACACATCAAGAAGGTGATTGCGGCCTCAGCCTTGTTGGGCGTAAACGTGATGAATACCTTCATCGGGCGCGATCAGACCCAATCTGTCGAGGATAACTGGCCGCTGTTCGAGCAAACATGGCCGTCAATCATCACTTTTGCCGAGCAGCAGGGCGTGAAGATCGGGATCGAAAATTGCCCGATGCTGTTCTCGCTGGATGAATGGCCAGGCGGTAGAAATCTGGCGATCTCACCCTCGGTATGGCGGCGCATGTTCGCGGCCATCCCAAGTGATCACTTTGGCCTCAACTTCGATCCGTCACATCTGATCTGGCAGCATATTGATTATGCACGGGCGATCCGTGAATTTGGAAATCGGCTGGTGCATGTTCATGCCAAAGACACACAAATCATGGATGATTTGATTTATGAGCGTGGCATTATGGATGTTAAATGGCACGCTCCGAAGCTGCCCGGCTTGGGCGATGTTCACTGGGGGCGCTTCTTTTCGGCGCTCAATGATGTGAACTATCGCGGCGCGGTGTGTATCGAAGTCGAAGATCGCGCTTATGAGGACTCGTTGAACAGTCGCAAGCGGGCGCTGAACCAATCGCGGCGTTATCTTGAGCCGTATATGCGCTAGATAAAAAACGTCCGGCTGAGGTGAATTCAACTCGACTCCGCCGGACGCGCTACGTGATCCCTCTGAAAGACCTGCCTTAGCAAACCCGTAGTTGCGTGCAATGTTCGGCTATGCTAGACTTCGGCGCAAACGCTCCGCAAGGGAAATTGCACATGGCCGAAAAAATCCTGGTCGTTGATGACGACGTTGACAGCTTAAAACTCATCGGGCTAACCCTG
Organism: Aggregatilineales bacterium; assembly: GCA_038239365.1. Classification (GTDB taxonomy): domain Bacteria; phylum Chloroflexota; class Anaerolineae; order Aggregatilineales; family UBA2796; genus JBBRMW01. Next base: position 6,088 of record JBBSEU010000127.1, on the reverse strand, counting down.
CAACGGCAAGGCTTTGAAATTGCAGCGGCCAATACTGGTAAACAGGCGCTCGATAAAGCAAGCAGTGAAAAGCCGGATTTGATCATCCTGGATGTGATGATGCCGGATATGGATGGCACCGAAGTATGCCGCCGTTTGCGCGCTGACCCGGCAACGAAGAATATTTCGGTCATCATGTTCACCGCGAAGGCGATGGTTGATGACAAAGTGGCGGGCTTCGAGTCGGGCGCGGACGATTACCTGACCAAGCCGACACACCCCGCCGAACTGGTTTCGCGCGTGCGGGCAGTGCTGGCACGCAGTCAGGCGGCGTCGGGTGGCGGCGAAAAATCAACGCTGGGCAGCGCGATTGGCTTCATTGGTGCCAAAGGCGGCGTAGGACTAACCACGCTGGCAACGAACGTGGCCGCGACGCTGGTTGGTAAGTCGCCAACGATCCTGACCGATTTTCGGCTGGGTCAGGGCAGTTTGGGGCTGGGGATGGGTTTTGGCCGCTCGATTGGGCTGGCTAACCTGTTCAGCCGCCCGGCCAACGATCTGAATGTGCGCTCCGTCGAAACCGAACTGGTCACACACAGCAGCGGCCTCAAGATGCTGCTTTCCTCGGCACGTCCGAAGGAATCCATCGTGAATGCGAACCCGGATACCTTCGCCGCCATTTTGCGACATTTACGCAGTCTGGCGCGCTCCGTCGTGGTTGATCTGGGGCCGGGGCTATCGCGTCAGAATGTGCGCCTCGTCAAGGATTTTGATCAGATCGTGCTGGTCGTCGAGCCGCAGCGCGTCACGTTGAACATGGCGCGTGAACTACTGCGTGAACTGGAAAGCATGGGCATCGGTCAGGGGCGCACGAATGTTGTGCTGATCAATCGCACCGCTTCGACGCTGCAAGTGCCCTGGCAGGAAGCCGAACAAATCCTGAATCACGAAATGCTAGCGATCATCTCGCCCGCACCGGAACTGGCTTTCCAGGCCGCCGAAGCAGGTTTTCCGATTGTCCTGTTTCAGCCGACGGCGATTGTCGCTAACCAGATGACCAAACTTGGTGAGGAACTGGGAACGCGCGTGCGTGGCACACAATCCGGCGTGGTACAGTAAAAAGCCGAGTCGATGAAGACTACGAAAGCGACGGGTGATATAGACGCGCTGATTCGGCAAGCCGCCGATCTGCTCCGCACGACGGATTACGCCATTGCGCTTACCGGAGCAGGGATCAGCACGCCGTCGGGTATCCCCGATTTTCGTAGTCCAACGTCTGGCCTGTGGGATCATGCCAATCCGTTGGAAGTTGCCAGTTTGTTAGGGTTCCGGGCGCGCCCCCAGGCGTTTTATGATTGGATTCGCCCGTTAGCACATCTCGTTTTGGAAGCGAAACCAAACCCGGCACATCTGGCGCTCAGCCGCCTGGAAGAAATCGGCAGAATGCGCGCCGTTGTGACCCAAAACATTGATATGCTGCATACCCGCGCCGGATCGCAAATCGTCTACGAAGTTCACGGTCATTTGCGCGAAGCAACTTGCATCAAGTGCTACCGTGAATTTCCCGCCGAACCGTTCATTCGTGCGTTTATCAAGGATGGGACAATCCCGCGCTGTCCGGTTTGCAACGGAATCTTGAAGCCGAACGTGATTCTGTTTGGCGAACAACTGCCTGTAACGGCCATTAATGGGGCGCAGCAGGCAGCGGCGCAGTGTACGACGATGTTGGTGGCAGGTTCATCACTCGAAGTGGCACCTGTCTGTGATTTGCCGTCTCAGGCACACGCCAACGGCGCGGCGATTATCATCGTCAATTTTGAACCAACACCTGCCGATTCGTTGGCGCGGATCGTGATACGCGGCGATGTGGCCGAGGTGCTACCCCGAATTGTAGAGGCAGTGGAGCGAACATGACCATTCAAAAGATGCCTGTCTTCAGTGATGAGTCGGCGATTCGCAGTTATCTACAACTGTTAGCCCGCTATGAACGCCTGATGGAGATCAGCCGTCAGTTGAACTCGACGCTCGATTTGGGCACACTGCTGAATCGGATCATTGAGGCGGCTACCGAAATGACCGATACCGAAGAAGCCTCGATTCTGCTGGTGGATCAGCGCACTGGCGAACTGCGTTTCGAGGCAGCTTCAAGCCTCACACCGGGCGCAATGGAGGCACTTGTTGTGCCATTGGAAGGAAGCATTGCCGGATGGGTGGTGCAGCATGGCGAACCGGTCATTGTGGAAGATGCCAGCCTCGATCCGCGCCTGTACAAAGGCGTCGATAACACGGTGCAGCACCACACGCGCAATTTGCTGGCCGTGCCGATGATCGCTCATAACCGGACGATTGGCGTGGTTGAGTCGATCAACAAGCGCAACGAAGTGAACTGGACAGAAGATGATGTGAGTACGCTCACCACACTGGCTGCCCAGGCCGCTGTCGCCATTGAGAATGTGCGCCTGTTTCAGCAAAGTGACTTCATCGCCGAAATGGTTCACGAACTGCGAACGCCATTGGCCGCGCTCAAGGCCAGCACCACGCTCCTCCTGCGCCCCGAACTGCCCGAAAAGCGCCGCACGGACATTGTGCAGACCATGCAAAGCGAAACGGATCGCCTGGCGCGCATGACAACCGATTTTCTCGATCTGGCACGGCTCGAATCGGGACGCGCCAAACTCGAAACGAAGCCTTTCAACATTTGCGATCTGATCAACGAGTCGGTGGAGATCGTCCGCCCGCAAGCCAACGAAAAGGGTATCACGATTAGCCTGACAGGTGATGCGGAGTTGCTGCTCGACGGAGATCGCGGCAAGGTCAAGCAAGTCTTGCTGAACCTGCTCACGAATGGTATCAAGTACAACCGGGAACAAGGTCAAATCCTGATCACGGCTGAAGCCAACAACGCCGATGAACCGCTGCCAATGACGCGCGTTTCTGTGCGCGATACGGGGCGCGGCATTTCGCCTGAAAACCTTGAGCATATGTTTGAGAAGTTCTACCGCGCCGCCGATACCGCCGGGTACACACAGGGAACCGGACTTGGCCTTGTGATCGCCAAACGTATTATTGAGGCGCACGGCGGCGATATGGGTGTGACCAGCGAAGTTGGCGCTGGCACTGTTTTCTTTTTCACGCTGCCAACCGCACAGCCTGATAAACCACCAACACCACTAACCCCGGTAGCGGGTGTCTAACTCTGGCAATTGTGCGGCCTGACAACGTTTCAGTCTGCCAAGATTGGACATTCACACGCCTTGCTGCTATATCTTATCTTATGAAGATGATATAGGCCGAGGGTGAGAGATGAGACAAAAGCGTTTTCTTCCGATTAGCTTGTTGACAGTCCTCGTTTTAATGCTGAGCGCGATAGGCGTGAATGCCCAAAGCAAGGCTGAGCCGATTACCCTGTGGACAAAGTTCAACGATCAAAGCCCACAAAACTCCCAGGACGAGTGGCTGGCTAAGGCTTTGGCTGACTATACGGCTAAAACAGGCAACAGTGTCACGAACGTCTTTAAGCCCTTCGATCAGATCAATAGCAACCTGAACGTTGCAGTACAGGCTAAAGGGGATGTGCCCGATCTGTCCTATGTCGATACGCAGAATATCCCGTTCTTCGTCAAGAATGGCGTGCTGACCGATCTCACCGATTACGTGAAGGGTACGTCGTGGTTCAAGGATTTGGACGCGGGTGCGCTGGCTGCCTGCACTGGCTCAGACGGTAAAATTTATTGCGTGCCCACCAGTATCGCGGGTGTCGCTACCTACTACTGGAAAGATTTTTATCCGAATGGATTTCCGGCCACCGCACAAGACCTGCTGGCCGCCGCAAAAGACTTGAAGGCCAAGAAAGCGGACAAATTTGCAGTGACGTTGAAAGGTTCAGAAGGTATTTCGCTGCAAATGACCTGGTTCCCATTGATCATTTCGGCAGGTGGCACGATTGCTGACCCGGCGACAGGCAAAGCAACCTGGGCCAATGACAAAACTGTTGAAGTGGTCAAGTGGGCACGCGAATTGTTCGGCAATCAATATGCGCCAACGGTTGACCTGAATACGGGTTTCGATGATGAAACGCCGTTCATGCAAGGTGATGCGGGCGCGTTCCTGGCGGGTTCGTGGTCGTATGTGTACCTCAATCCATTAACCGCGCCGGACGGCACGAAGTTTGATAACAAGTCCGAGTCGGTACAAAAGGCGTTCGATGCAGGTAAACTTGGTTTTGCGCCGCCGCTATCCTGGAAGGGTAATAAGCCCGTTATGATGATCACGGGTACGGCCTACGGGATTCCGAAAGGCGCGAAAAACGTTGACGGTGCAAAAGCGTTTATCGACTATTCGCTCGGTACTGACGCAAACGCAACTTATGCGGTCGCTTACGGCGCGCTCCCGGCACTCAAGTCATCGTTGACCGATAAGGCACTCCAAACGCCGTACTGGATTGCGATTGCCAAGAATCAGCAGCAGTACGCGGCAAATCCACCCGCGCTAACTGATTATGACAAGGGTATCGCTGCCCTGACCGATACGATCAACAAACTGATCGTTCAGCCTGACCTGGACATCATGAAGGAACTGCAAGCCACACAGGACAACTACAACGCCGGGCTGAAATAACGCCGGGGACTCAAGTCCCCGGCTCAGGCAGCAAAGTCCACTAAAGTGGACTCAATCGAACGGAGTCCACTTTGGTGGACTTCGTTTGTTCAGGTACATTTCAAACGGATGAAACTCAGGCAATTTGCAAGGCGGGTTTATGGCAACTGGCAACCAACTTAGCACGAATGTAGGCGCACGAACGATCCGGCTGCCGATGGTCAGACGGGGTGGGCGGCAAAACAAATTTCTACCATTCTGGCTGCTGCTGCCTGCTATGATCGTCTTGCTTGTTATCCAAATTTACCCGACCATCTATTCCGCCTTCCTGAGTTTGAACAAGACGCGCGCGGGCGAAATGACGTTCGTCGGGCTGGAAAACTTTCAACGGCTGCTCAACGATGCCGATTTTGGCCGTTCGTTGCAGCGCACGGCGATCTTTGCCGGGTTCTATCTGGTGATCACGGTCAGCCTCAGTTTATGGCTGGCGGTGCTGTTCAATCGGCGCGTCAGGTTCACCGGGTTTTATCTTGTCCTGCTGTTCATCCCCTGGGTGATCTCGGATGTGGTGGCGGGCACGATCTGGCGCTGGATGTTTCAGCAGTCCTACGGGATCATCCAATACTGGCTGCAACCCGTCTTTCACGTTTCATTGTTCACCAACCAGTATGGCGCGATGGCGATTGTGATTGCTGGATCAGTGTGGCGGGCGCTTGCCTTCACCACGATCCTATTTCTAGGGTCATTGCAAACCGTCCCGGCGGAAGTGCTGGAAAGTGCGGCGCTGGACGGCGCAAATGGCTGGCAAAGTTTCTGGCGCGTGACGTTTCCAATCATCCGGCCTACGTTTTTGGTGGCCGTTCTGCTCACGTCGATTCGCGGGATCAATTCGCTTGGTCTAATCATCTCGATCATGGGGCACAGCGGCGGCGCGGGCAATGCCACACAGACCGCTTCGGTCTACCTGTACAATACAGTACAGCGTGATGGCGATTTCGGTTTGGGCGCGGCCACATCGGTGCTGCTATTTGCGATCAATATCATGCTGACGATCATCTACCTGCGACTCGTGACCAATCGAGACACGGCGTAAAGGAGAGGCTATATGGTTCGTTCGCGCCGTCAAAAATTCACCGAGTTCACATCGACTCATCTGGTGTTGGGCTTCTTTGCGATCCTGTTCATTTTTCCGGTGTTGTATACCCTGATGACTTCGTTCAAATCGCAAATCGAGGTGCGTACTAACCCGCCGCTTTTTTTCCCGAAGGTGTGGGTACTCGATGGCTACGTGCAGGTTTTCAAAAGCGATCTGATTCGCTATAACTTGCCGAACACGTTCATCAATTCATTTGGGTCATCCGTGTTGACGGTGCTGTTAGCCGGATTAGCGGGTTACGCTTTTTCGCGTTACAAGTTCCGGGGAAGCCGCACGCTGCAACTGCTTATTTTGGGCTTGATGATGATCCCCGGCCTGACCAACCTTGTGCCGCTCTACAAACTGGCAAGCGATTTT
>JBBSEU010000126.1:0-15150 GCA_038239365.1 Aggregatilineales bacterium | reverse complement strand
TCATCCTTTTTCGGCGGTGTGCTAAACGGTGATGGGCGTACCGGAGCGCCAAATGGCGAACGCGCCGGAGTAGATGGCGGCGGCGTGGGTTTGGCCGTCGGCACGGGCAAATTGGAAGGGCGCGGCCCCGATGTTGAAGCTGGCAGTGCCGGGCGTCCACCGGGGGGTGGCTGGCCGCTACCTGGAGTCGGCGTACCGAATGTACGGGCAGGTTGTTGACCCGGTGAGGAAGTGGCTGGACGCGACAGTTGCTGCCCTGGCGATTGTGGTTGGTTGGCTGCCGGGCGGTACGGTTCGGGCTGCCGGGCGGGTTCGACGGGTTTGGGCGCGGTAGATGAACCAAAAGCCGGGCGTGCAGGCGTCAGACCCGGACTCGGCGTGGGAGATGGACTGCTAGTGGCGGGCCTGGATGTGGCGGGTGTTTCGAATGAGCCAGAAGTTCCGCTTGATGTTGAAGAAGCGGCCACTGCCGGACGTGGCGCGGGTGGTGGAATCGTCGGTTGGGCGGGGCGGGGCAGCGCGGGTGATGCACCGGGCGTGCTAACCGCTGGCCGCCGATCTTTGCCCGCAACCGGTGGGATCGGCAGCTTATATTGATAAATCGAGGTGAGGCGCGGCGCGGCGGCTTTCGCGGCACGGGCAACCGCATTCGCTTTGGCAGCAGCCGCGCGATAGGGTGCTTGCCGTTGTGTAATCCGCTCCATGACTGCTTCAAGGACGCGCAGCCCCAACGCCACAATGCAATCCAGCGCCAAAACCGTCACAAACACTGTTGAAAGCAAATTCAAGCCGCTACTGATGGGCCCGGCGAACCACTTGAGAACCACGTTCCCAAAGCCCGCCGCCGTCAGAAACAGCATCACACCGCCTGCCAACCCCGCAAATAGTGCCCAACTGCGGATGTAGGATCGGGTGGGCATCATTGTATTACTGACCGAGAACAGCAGATACAACCACAACACGACATCCGGCTTGGAAAATATGTCAGCAATGGCCGGGCTGATCAAGGTCAAATCAGCCGTACCCAGCGCCGTGATCAGCAGTGGAAAATTCAGCAGCGAATTACTGATCAACAGCGTGATCGCCAAACCGATCAAGAAGGGCGCAAGCCCGATGATCGATAGAAAGATCGGATTTTTCGTGCCGGAGACCTGCACAAACTTGGGATCAATCGTGCCGTTCGCGTCGGCTTCCGGCCAGATGAGCGATACCGTCGTTTTCAGGCTGAGGATTCCGCCAAGCATCCACTCTATAAATTCGTGTAGAAAGATTCCCGGCAGCAAAACAATCGTGTAGATGACTGAGGCGGCGTGCTTTTCCTGTGCGACGATCCAACCCACGCCGAACAGGTGACGCTGTATCCACCGCTGCACCCGCAGCAGCAGCCACAACGACACCCCATAACCGATCCAGGGCGTGAGCAGATCAAAACCGATCATCGTGTGACTGGCTTAGACTCCCTTTGCCTCGATTGCGATGCGGGTGAGCGTCACGAAATCATCCACCTTAAGCGATGCACCGCCGACCAGCGCGCCATCGATCTCCGGCTGCGACATATAATCGTGCATGTTATCGGGCTTGACGCTGCCGCCATATTGAATGCGTACCGTCTGTGCCGCTTCATCGCCGTAGCGCCCGGCAAGTGTCTTACGAATGCCGCCGACGATCGCGTTCGCCTGATCGGACGGACAAGCTAAACCTGTGCCAATCGCCCAGATCGGCTCATAGGCAATCACCAGAGTTGCCAACGCTTCGACAGGTACATCCGTCAGTGCCGCCAACGTTTGCCCACTTACGATGGTATCCGTTTCCCCGGCCTGGTTCTGCGCCAAACTTTCACCGACGGCGATGATCGGCTTGAGGTGATGGTCGAGCAGCACCTTCACCTTTTTGTTGATCGTCTCATTTTTTTCACCCAGGTATTGGCGCACTTCGGAATGACCGACGATCACGTATTCAACCAGTCCTTGCAGCATCGGCGCGGAGATGCTGCTTGTATACGCACCCTGTAGGGCTTCGTGGACGTTTTGCGCGCCCACCTTGATCGATGTGCCGGCCAGCGCATCATGCACGGCGGGGATGTCGATGAACGGCGGGCAGACCACTCGCTCGGCCCCGGCCAGCGGTTCCAGTTCGGGGATGAGCGCGCGGGCAAATTCGGCGGCTTGCTGCGGCGTTTTGAACATTTTCCAGTTCCCGGCGATGATCGGTGTTCGCATTAAGAGTTTCCTTTTAGCATGATGGCAGTGGCTTCCTCGACGACCCATTGAGCGGCATTCGCTGAATTTCGGGCGGTCAGCAGTGCTTTGCGGGCATCTTCCGGCTTGTTCTGATGCAGATAGATGATCCCTTCCACCAGATTGACTTCTGGCGACTGCGGATTTAATTCTACCGCTCTGGCAAGCAATGTGGCTGCATTCTCAGGCTGATCAATTTGCTGCGCGGCCAACGCCGCAAACGCAAAACCTTCGGCTACGTTCGGATAGTAGCGCGTGACGGCATCGAACATGGCCGCGTCGCTTGACACTTTTGCACTTTTGGCGTGGTTGAACAGGTAATGAGTCGCTTCATCCCGATCTGTTTTGGGCGGATTATCGAAGGCCAGCAGTCGCCCATATACATAAACCGTCATCGCCTCCAAATTATCGGTTCTGAAGGCGCGCGCGGCGGAGAGGATCAGCGGTTCGTTACTACCCGTTAGTTCAATCGCTTTGCCCAGGCTTGACTGCGCTTTTAAGGCGTGCCCCAGGCCGCGCTCTTTGGTGGCCGCCCGCGCCAGTGCAAACCAGTTGATCGGATTCGTGGCGTCTTTATCAACAAGCGCCTGAGCTGCATTGAACGACACATCCGGGATCGTTAGATCGGCTGCTGGAGTCGAGGCGATAGCTGATTCGGTTGCAGGCAGCGTGGCAAACCCAAAGGGGGGAATAGTGGGTGCAGGAGCAATCAAGGTGGATTGTGGCGGCCTGTCAAAAGTTGGACGGCCAACGAACAAACTGCCTCGAATCGAGCCATCCGACAGCGCCGAAACGGTTACGATCATCCCGGTCAGGCAGGTTACAATCAAGCCCGCAACCCCGCCAAACACCCATAAACTGGTACGGCGCTGCTTTCGCTGCTGGCGGCGGCGTAGTTCAGAGGCTTGCCGTGCCGTTGGAGTAGATTGTGAGACTGCTACCGACTCCGCGATGGGCGGGGGTATCACGACGGGCTGCGGCGTAGAGGGCAGGATCGAAGTATCCGACGCCTTGTCTCCCGCATAGGGTTTGCTTCCAACGCTTTCCGCAAACAGCGGCACTTTATAGCTGCTGGCCGTGAACTCTTCGCTGTTAGTATCTTCAACCGCTTTGCGAAAAGCCGTCATCATTTCGACGGCGCTGGCATATCGGTCTTCCCGATTTTTCGCCAGGGCGCGCAGCAGTACCTTTTCAACATCAAGTGGAATTTCTGGATTCACTTTGGAAGGCAGGGGCAGTGGTGCGAAAATATGATCGTGAACAATCGCGTAAGGGGTATCCGCGCTGAACGGCACACGCCCGACAGCCAGTTCGTACAGCACGACGCCGAGCGAATAAATATCTGTGCCCGCGTCCAGATCGCGCATCCCCTGCGCCTGCTCCGGCGAAATATATTGCGGCGTACCGAGCATCATATCCTGACTGAGCGTCGATTCACCCGCGCTTGCCATGCGTGCCAGACCAAAATCGGCAAGATAGGGTTCGCCACCTTTTTCGATCAGGATATTGGATGGCTTAATGTCACGGTGTAATACATCCCGTTGATGGGCGTAGGTCAATGCCTGAGCGATAGGCGTTATGAGCCGCACGACTTCGCGCAGATCGGGACGCTGGGTTTGAAGTTGCGATTTGAGCGTTTCGCCCTCGATGAACTTCATCACCAGATAGGGCTGACCGTCCTGCTCATCTGAGTCGTAGATCGGGACGATGTTCGGATGTTCGAGTTTGGCGACGATCTGTGCCTCACGCTGGAAGCGAACCAGAAAACCTTCGTCATCTTTGAAAGCCGGGTGCAGTACCTTAATCGCCACATAGCGATCCAGCTTGGGGTGATAGGCGCGATAAACTGTCGCCATGCCGCCCTGTCCCCGGCGCTCAGTGATGCGATACGGCCCGACATTCTCTCCAATGGCGAAGGTCATCTAGTCTCCTCAAGGCGGCTCTACAATGATGAATTATAGTCTCTGCTGAATACGTAATCAAAGTGCGAACGTTGTGTGGGGAAGTTGTCAGGAATTAATGCCGAGCCATAAATCTTAAGCGCGCCTGACGACGCGCATTACCAGGACAGCGGGCGCACTCATTCTGTTAACTCTATCGTCGCGCGGTTCGGCTACGGCGTCGAGGGTTAGCCCGGCGATACGAATCGCCTCAAAATAATCCGAGATCAGATGCGGGTAATGTTCGACGGCGTACTGCGTGCCATTCGGCGCGGTGAAAGTCCGTCGCCCGCCGCTCAGGAACATAAACGGGTGAAAATCGCTGATCAATGCCGTGCCGCCTGACCGCAAGATGCGCGCCATTTCCTGCATCGAACGGCGCATCCGATCCGGCGGCAAGTGCCCGGTTGCCAGCCCACACAGGATCACATCGAAGGATGCGGCTTTGAAAGGGATCACGTCCATCGCGGCTAAACTCAGCTTGCCCGATAACGGACTGGCACGCAGCATGGCCGCGCTGCTATCGATCCCGACGACACGCCGCGCCCCCGCCACTTGCGCGATCAGCGCGTAACGCCCCGTGCCACACGCCAGATCAAGTACATCCTGACCCGCAAGCAGCGGCATCAGTTCAGACATGGCGGCCTGCTCAAGTTCCATCAATCGGTTATGGGCTGTTGGTGGATAAGAAGCCGCCCACAACGCATAAGCATCATTGGAAAGAAGCGTCGAAGGCTGTGCACTCAGGCGGCGACGTACCGCACGCGATAGACGATTCATGGCGAGTCGCCTGTGAGCTGCTCATCCAGCAATGCTGCATCAATGTTTGATCCGAGCGTCGCCAGTGCCGAGCGCCACAACGACTCGGCAATCGGGATCGTCACATTCGGGCGAATGTAGTGCAGCACGACGTTAGGCGCTTGCCCGGTCAATTCTTCGACAGCGGCGGCGTACAACCCAAGCTGCATGTGATAACGCCGCGAATGGGAATGGGCGAACTGCTCCTCAATTTGATCGGTTTTGTAATCCAGTACCGTCCACTTCCCATAGCGATCCCGATACAAAACGTCAATCTGACCGTGAATAGTGCGCCCCTCGAATTGCAGCGTGAAGGGCAGTTCGCGGTAAACTCGGACCGCCTGTTGAATGCGCTTCATGAACGCATTATTTTCTGTGGTACGGAGCAGTTCAGCGGCTTCCAACACGGCGTACTCTACCTTCCGCATATCGGTAAGCCCCTGTTCCCAGGCGTAGGTTCGCAGTTTGGCGGCCAGATCGCCGGACGTGTGCTGCCACTGCAACGCTTTGTGTACCATTTCCCCGATGATGCGCGGCGAAATGCTCAGATCGGCGGCGGTCTGCGCTTCGGATACGTCGCGGATTTGAGAAGGCGCGTCGCGCAAAACATAGTGCCGGAAACGGGCGAAGGCTTTGGCGCGCGGCGCGTCCTGTGCATGTGCTTCACCCAGCAGAGCAACGTCGCTGGCATTCAGGATGCGTGTCGGCGCACGGCGATCTGTTGGCACGCGATTGAGCAGGGGCGGTTCAAGCGGCTCGGCGCTCACGTTTTCCAATGTATCCCAGGCCGCCACCGGGCGCGATTGGGCGCGCCGTTCAGGGTCGGGCGGTGTGCGCGGTGTCGTGACTTTGACCGATCCCCACTCCTGCTCAAGCAACGTCGATTCGTCAACACCTACCGAGAGATGCAAGACGTCCTGAAGTTGACGCAGCCACGTCCCCTCTTTTTTGACATCGTGCCCGGTGATGATCAACCGATCCTGGGCACGAGTCGCGCCGACATAAAACAGGCGCAATCGTTCGGCGGCTTCGCGTGCTTCGGCGTAGCGCGCGGCCAATTGCCACGCGAACGGCTTGACTCTGCCGCCATCTTCGCCGGGCACTTTGCAGACCGGGCGCGTCACCGGATCGATCAGCAGCAAATCTTTATCGTTGTTTCCGCCGTGTTGCCAGGTGGCATCGAACAACACGACAACCGGAAATTCCAGCCCTTTGCTGGCATGAACGGTCATCAGCTTGACCACGCCCTCGGTCTCGACAGGCGCTTCGCCTTCGCGTGTCTCGCGCTCCGATAAGTCCTGCAAATAGGCGGTGAAATCACCCAGCGAAACCCGTTTGCTGCGCCGTGCCACGTCAAGCAGCTTTTCGACATTGCCACAGCGTCGTGCGCCGTCGGGCAGCCCGGTCAGCGTCGCCATAAACGCGGTATCTTCAATCGCCCGCGAAAGCAGTTCGGCAATCGTCACGCGCCCGGCGATCTGTCGCAGTGATGACAGCGATCCGCGCGCAAAACGAATCTGTGCCATATCGGGCAGATCGGTTAGCGAGTCGTCCATCAACGCATCCCAGAGGGGCATCATGCGCTTTTTGGATCGCTTTGTCACCGTATCGGCTGCTTCCGGCTCAATTGGATCGGGAAGGGTGATCAGTCGTAAGGCATACAGCGCATCATCGCTCAGGTTGTAGAGCGGCGAACGTAATACACTTGCCAGTGAGAGTTCATCGGCGGGGTTATAGAGCGCCTTCAACAAATTGAGCAAATCCCAGACTTCGGGGCGGCTGTAGTAGCCTTTCCCGGCAATGGTCACATAAGGCACGTTCTCTGTTTTGAATATGCCCTCAACTAAGGTCATCTGGGCGGCTGATTGAAACAGCACCGCAAAATCGCCAAATTGAATGGGACGGTAGATATCCGTCGTTTTGTCCCAAACCGGCCAACCGTCCGCTTTCAGTTCCTTTATCCGATTTGCCAGGGCGTGCGCTTCCCAACGGCGCATCGAATCGGCGGCTTGTTCGGTTTTGGGCGCGTGTTCCTTATCGAGGATGATTACGTCAAAGGCCGGGGCGTGGTGTTCGGTGCTGGCACGCTGCGCGATCATGGGCAGACCATAATCGACGGTGTAATCGTGTGCGCCGTTTTCGGGCTTGACCAGGAGTTGCGAAAACACCGCGTTCAGGCCGTCAACCAGCGCGCGATGTGCCCGAAATGAGGTGTTCAGCGCGATTTCCGTGCCACCCGAATCGACGATCTCACGGCGTACCTGCTCGAAAACGCTCACATCCGCGCCGCGAAAGGCATAAATCGACTGCTTTGGATCGCCCACAACGAACAGACTGCCGGGGCGCTCTAACCCGCTGAGCGCGTAAATAATATCGCGCTGAGCAGCATTCGTGTCCTGAAATTCATCGACCAGCACATGATTGAACTCCACGCCTCGATAGCGCGCCTGCACCTTTGCATCTTGCAGGAGTACGCGGGCGAAGTGTTCCAGATCATTGAAGTCCAGTGCGCGCTGCTTATCCTTCGCCTCACGGTACAAGGCCTGTGCCGATTGAATGGCGGCTATCCAATGCGGCACGAGTTCGGCGGCTAATTCGTCAGCCTCACCGGGCGGCTGACCGATCTGCTCAAGTGTATTCGCCGCAAAATCTCTGATAAAACGTAAAATGTCTTTGGCTGCCTTAAGTCCTGATTGACCGCCCCATACCGCCTGCTTTCCGCCTTGCAAGTTGATTCCTGACGCACATTCAGTTAGTGCGGAGAGCACCTCTTGTGGATCGTCACCCAAAAGGCGCGGCATTCGCTCGTTCACCTGCTGCCATATTAGAAACATTTTGTCCGAGTCGTCGCTACAGGGTGGGTTGGGCTGCCAGCGCAACGCGGCGATGAAGTCCTGATCGGCACGCAGCGTTTGCAGGCAATCAAGCGCGTTCTTTTCGTACAGTGCCCACCAATGATCTAGCAGATTGGCCTCACCCCCCAACCCCCTCTCCGCTTGCGGAGAGGGGGAGGAAGAGTCAGAGGTGGGGGTCAGGTCGGCGCTCATCAGGCCGCGTACCGTGTTCCAGATGGTGCGCGTATCATAATGCTCAAACAACGCCTCACCGGGTGTGCCAAGCAAATCGCCAAGCGCCTGTTCAATCGCTTCGTCGCGCAAAATCGCGGACTCGGACTCGTCAAGCGTCGTGAAACCGGGATCGATTTCCAGGGACGCAGCATTGGCACGCAAAAGCATTCCGCACAAGGCGTGGATCGTGCCGATGCGTGCGCCATCTAGGGCGGCTTGATGGGTTCGCCAGAAGGGACGCAAATCGGAATTGCATGACTCAATCCGAGATTCTATGGCCTGCCGCACACGATCCCGCATTTCGCGCGCGGCCTTCTCGGTGAACGTAATCGCCACCAGTGACGGCAGCGGCCAATGTAGGTTTGCTTCGAGTAGCGCCACAAACCGATCTACCAGTACGCGCGTTTTACCACTGCCCGCGCCCGCAATCACGATCACGTTGCGATCATGCGTCTCGATAGCCTGCCGTTGCTCAGCGGTATAGTTCATGAGTTATTTGCTCAGTTGATCAACGGTTGATTGCAGCAGCTCCAGTGATGGAATCGTGACTTTCGCGCCGTTCTGAGTGAGCGGCTGCGGAATCGAGTCGCGCTTGCCGATCATCAGCGTTGGCGTGCCTTCGACTCCATAAGTGCGCGCCAATGTGTCGGCGGCGGCCAGTACGTCCGCCTTGCCTTTGGTCATGCAGGCCGCAAACTTCGTCTGATCAGCGCCCAACGCGACGGCTTCTTTGGTGAGCGCGTCTACCGTAAAGCTGCTGAGTCCGTTTGTATATTGCAGATCGAACAATCGATCATGCAGTTCGGCTTGTTTGCCCGTTTCACCCGCACACAAAGCCGCCGTCGCTGCCGTGACGCTGTATTCATGGCCGACAAAGGTCATATAACGCATTTCAACGCTGGCCTTGCCCGCCCGAACGGTTGAGTCGATAAAGCTGTGCATTGTCGATTCGTATTCGCGGCAGTGTGGACAGCTATAATCCAAAAATTCCACGACACGCACGGGCGCATCGGGGTTGCCTACGATGAATGCGCCATCGCTGGTACTGCTCTGGGTGATGCCTTTGTAGAAGCCGCTATCGGCAACGACGGGCGGTATGCTGGTGGATGCGGGCACCAGTGTTGCACTAATCGTGCTGAGCGTGATCGATTTGAGCAATGCGTCCCAAAGCGGTTGTGTGACTTCGGTCAATGTCGTTGGGGTTGTCCAGCGCAAGATGGTGATCACCGATTTGTCCTGCGATGGCACTCCGATAAAACTAACCTGCTGGCGCGTGTTCGGATCGGTGAAGCCAAGCTGCGCCCCGGCCTGACCGCCAACCGTCACATCAATCGGTTTGCCATCTGCGCCGCTAACCATCTGTAGCAGCGCATCGGCGGCGGTTTTGTCTTTTTCAAGTGGGCGCACACGCAAGACAAGCTGTGGCCCGTTGCTCAAGCCGCTGCCATCCTGATAGGGCGTGTCGTCTTTGTGATGATACAATTTGATTCCGCCGCCCAGGTCTTTGCTGATCCAACCTTCGGGCAGTGCGAATGACAACCCGCCCTGTGGATAGAGTTCCATCGCGCCCGGTTTGGGTACAACATAACTGGTTGGTTTGATCAATGTGCCGCTAGCCCGGATTTGATCAAAACTCGGTGCGAAGTTCGCCCAAATATCGCGCGGCGTCAAGCCGATGATCCAACCAATGCGGCCATCGGGCATCCGAAAAGCAATCGTCTGCTCATAGAGTTTATTTTTGGCGTCTTCCAGTTCGACAAAGAAGGCATCCAATCCGGCGAACTGCGCCTTGCCCTGCATCCGCTGTTTCACATCCGAATTGGCTTGCTGACCACTCACAACCGCGGTAATCGCTTCAAGCGTGGTGTCTTTGGTAACGCGCAGTTGTTCAAGTGTGGCAAATTGTAACGCGACGAGCGGTTCTGTCGGCGGATTGCGCGTCGTTGCCTCGACGCTGGGCGCAAGCAGCACCTGACCCGCGCCATACAGCGGCGCTGCCCAGTTGGATGGATACTTGACGCTGACGCCCATATCCCAATAAAGCGCGGTGGTACTGACAGGTGCAGTTGTTGGGATGGCCGGGATCGGCGTTGGCGCTGTGCCGCCGCAGCCCGCTATCAAGGTAAGAAGCAGCACACCGATCAAGGATCGGATAACAGGCGCTGATAGAAATTTCAAGTGGGTCTCCAGTCCGATAGTCGGGCGTGGCAATACGGAACAGCCAAAATATAACATGGGGTTTGAGGTGAATCCTGTGTGATGTGTTAGAATGACGCGCAGTATTTTTTGTATGGTTTGCGTTTGGAACGGTTTTCAGTCACATTATGACCTTGAGCGCCTTCCTGTTTGATGCTCCCAGCGTCCTCTACGAACGCCCTGATCTCGGAGTCGCGCTGCAAACGCTGCTCGAACACTATGGCCTTAAGCCGCGCCACCCGACGGTTGTTCACAACGCCCTGCGCGCCGCCAGCTTCGACGCGAATATCGGGCGCATCAGCCTGGACGACTATTACAACGCGATCCTGCGTGTTCACGGCCTGACCGAAGAACAAGCCCTGGCCGCCGGACGAGAGGCACTGCGCTTCGATGCGACACGGCTCAGCCTGCCGACTGGCGCGGCTGCTGCTCTGCGACGCTTGAAAGGGCTTCCGGTCAATTTGGGCGCGCTGGTCAATTCGCCGTATAAAGCGGCGGACGAAATGGCCTGGTTAGCGCGTTTAGGTGTCCCAGCCGATACCTGGACGGTGTTTTTAAGCTCGTGCGAACAGGGCGCGATTGCCCCCGATCCGGTGATTATGGATGCGGCCATCAAAGCCTTAAATCGGCCTCACACGGAAATCGGACTGGTAAGCCGTGACCGCAGCTTTTTGGAGTATGCGGCAGAAGTTGACCTTGTGCCGATTGCGATGGAGCATACCGATACGATCATCCCGGTACGGACCACGATTGCCGACCTTCACGGGCTGATTGCATTGATCACCCCCTGATTTATTGTTAGCGAAATGGAAGTTTTAGCGTTGCGTTTAGAAATTCGCCGGAGGCTCAAGCCTTCGGTTCTGGTTTGCTTGATTTGTTTGATCGGACTATCCGGTTTTATGTCTTTCGGTTCGGTCTATGCCCAGAACAGCGATCCCAATACCGTCGTCAAAAAGGCGATTGAGTACCTGAGCAAGCAGCTACCGAAACCTTTTCCAGGCGTGGATACCTTCACCTTTTCATCGGATACCTTCGCCGATAGCAGTTTGGGTTGCCCTGTGGCTGGACGGAGCTATCCACAAGTGCTGACGCCCGGTTATCGCTTTCTGCTCACGGTCAAGGGTGTGATCTACGAAGTTCGCACCAATCTGGACGGCAGTGTTGTGGCGATGTGCGATCAATCGAATGTGAAGCAGATCGTCAACCTGAATATGTATCGCAGCCCTCAGTTGAGCATCCCCTATCCAGAAACCTGGACGGTTACAGCCCGCGATAACGTCGAGTTCTACTTTGGGCTGGGGCCGCTTCCGGTATGCGCGCAGCCCGGCATGATCGTCACGCCGCTTGGCGCGCTGGCGAATGGCAAAACCGCTGATACACTGCTGGATGATTACCTAGCGGCCAATCGAAGCCAGATTCCCGCCGCTGAACGTGCCAGTGTCGGGCAGCTTGGCCGATCCGTGATTGTGCAAGGGCCATGCACCGATGGGTCGCCGCGCCGCGCTCTGATCGTGATGTACATGGCTTTTGGTCAGGGCTATCGAGCGGTTTTGTTTGCGCCACAAGCCGCTTTCAATCAGTGGTCAGATGTGTTCGGGAAAATCGCCGAAGGGTTCAGCCCGTCGATGGCCGCCAACAGCAAGAGCGTGCGCCAACCCGATAACGCGCCGGATACACTGCTGATACATGTCTTTGGCGGCAACGTATTCATGGCGTCGGTGGGCGATTTGCCCGGTGCGCCGCTGACCCGTGACGCTGATCTGATCACGAACACGCGCCGTTATGCCCGCCCGCGCCTTTCGCCGGATGGCAAACAGGTGGCGTTTGTCGATGAGGCAGGTCACGGCCTGTATCTGGCGACCATTGAGAAGAACAGCACGATTAAGCCACTGCCTGTCAAAGTCGGCGCGTTTCCCTATCCGCTGGCGTGGAGTGCTGATGGCGGTGAAATTGCCTATGTTTCGGATGAGTCGCCGTTCACTCTGCGTGCCTTGAAGATCGCGGACGGAACGAGTCGTAAACTGGCTGTACTGGATATTGCCGAGTGCCCGGCTGTTGCAACCGCTGATCCGGCGGCACGTCTAGTAAACATGGCCGCCGCATCCGAGCACCTGCTGCTCGAATGGCCTGCTGCCAACACACTGCTGCTTTCGCGCGATTGCGGCGGGGTTGGCGTTTTGCGCCTGGATGTAGCAGCGGGGCAGGCCAGCCCACTCGCGGATGTCAGCCGGGCGCGGCTCTCGCCACAAAAAACAATGCTGGCCGGAATTTTGGATGGCAAATTAACCCTGATCGATCTTGCCAGCGGCAAAGCGCAGACGCTACCCATTCAGGCCGAACAAGCCGCCTGGAGTGCTGATGGCGCTTCACTGTTTTACGTGGCGCGCACGCTTAAAACACCGATCAAATTGGAAGCAGGCGTACCCGGTTTTGAGCCGTTCGAGTCGGCGGTCTATAATCTGACGCTGCATCGCTATGGGGTTGCATCGGCGCAAGATACGCTCATCTATCAAAGTGACGGCTATGCGTTTGGTTCAGTGCTGAGTAGTCCTGATGGGGCCGGTTTGCTGTTCACGGTGATTGGTAGCGACGCGGATTTAATCGAGGCGATTGGGCGTAAGGCTAACCCGAACGAGTTACAACGACTGCTGCCCACCTCACAACTGTACTGGCTGCCACTTGCGCCGGGCGGCTCACCTACATTGTTGATGGATACCTTGCAACCCACTTTTGGTCCCATTGGATCAAGCGCGTTTGTGGGTGTGCCTGTCGCCGGGACAAAACCCGTTGCCAAACCAACGGCGACAGTAAAGGGCAGCGGTTGATCAGTAAACTTTGCGCCGCTTCTCAAACCATGCGCCAATCATGGCCGCGCCAACAACGATCACAAACAGGCCGATCAACAGGGCGGCACAGGTGGCAATCAGTACCGCCGCCGGGCTTTGCAAAATGATTACAGGCCGTGCGGGTTTGTATAGGATCGTTTCGGCGCGGGGTGTTTGCGGCTCGGCCAACAAACCGCCGCCTTCAATATCGAATGACCAGCGCGCCCCTTCCGCCGACTGTGAACCGCTCATTGCCACGATTTGCCATGCAACCGAGGCGGTAGTGGATTTCAAAATGTATTCGGGTTTGTCGACGGTAGCGAGTCGTTGGCCGTTAAACCGCACCTCGTAGCGTTCGGCTGGACACGCTGTATTCCAATGGAGCGTTACAGCCGCCCCTGATTGAATCTCGCTCAGGTTAGCGGGCTGCGGATCGAGCGGCGTCAAATCGGTGCAGGGCGCGGCGTCGGGTACTGCATTCCAGGCAATGATAGGCGTCAGCGCCGAACCCGTGAGTCCGAAGCGACGTAAACCGCCCCGTTCCGAACCAATGAACAGATCATCGCTATGCACGGCAAGATGATCGCCGCTTCCGGTGCTGCCGCTGCGCCCAATTTCGCGGATCGCTTTCGGGTTGCTAATATCCAGGCGAAGCACATCCGCACCTCCTTGATCGATCAACCCAACCAGCAGATCAGATCGGGTAAGCGACAAATCACTGACAAACGCAGTATCGCTGCCTAACGCAAATTCACCAAGCAGTCGCGGCGCTTTGATATTGATCGTGTCCAGCACGGCAACCCGGTTAGCATAACCCAAATAGAGGCGGGTACCATTCACGCGGACGAGACGGGCGGGTTGCAAGTTGGCTGACCAGAACAATACACTGGCTCTTGCCGGATCGGTCAGATCGTACAGTCGGATACCCTGTTCGCCCTCGGCAACCCACAACCAGTTTGCCCCTTCCGCCGCCACATTTTCAGCAGCGGTTTTCGTCTCGATGTGACCGAGCAGTTTGAGTTTGCCACCCTCAAAGACATAGACGCGCACGCCCGCCTGTAATGCTGCAACGTAAACGCGATTGCCTTTGATCGCCATATGCTGTCCGCCGCCCGCCGCAAAGTCCATCACGTTATAGGCGGAATCAAGTGCGGTCAAGCCCTGTTCGGTTAGGATCAGCGTGCCTGTTTTAGATGAGGCAATCGCCCGGATCGCGCCCTTTTGAAGATCGATGGTTTTGAGGGTCGATAGGTCATTTGGCGTGATCGTTGTGATCGTCAGGCGCGAGTTTTGCCCGATCAGCAAGCGATCCGCATCCACCACCAACGCCGATACAGAACCGTTCAACGGTGAGGGCTGCCAAAGCGAACTTAACATGAATAAAAGCGTTAATAGAGCGTGCATTGTATCAGTGTACCACCCGCGCCCATGGTACGAAAACTGCAATACAGCCGACACAAACTTTGATGGGAGCGTAACGGATCGGCTATGCAGCCGTCAACAAGCATAAGCAAGAAGATAAGAAAGACGGCGATTCCGGTAGTAAAGGTGGTAAGAGGTAATACTAGATTCGGGCGAGGCAGGCCATCGCCCCTACGAAATGAATGCAGTAGGGGCGGTGGCTTGCCCGCCCCGTCCGATTTAGTCAATTCTCTAGGGTCATTTAGGCTGCAAGACCAGTTTTGAGACCTTGCCTTTCTGGATCGTGGCCGCGTCCCACAACATTGTGTCGTATTGAATGTTGCGCCAGCGATCAATCATATCGCGGTAGTGTGGGCTGGTGGGATGGCCGCTCTCACCTGTCGTCGTGATCCACTGACTCTTGTTGAAGTCGCTGAAATCAACGATCATCCGCATCGAAGGCAGTGATGTTACACCGAATGGGTTGGTGATAGACCAACTGGTGGCGTTGACGGATAGTGAACTGCCATTCACGGCCACGGGGCCGCCGTTCACAAAATCTTCAATCGGGCTGATACCACTTGCTCCAAGCGGATTGCTGACGAAGGTTGCGGTGTGCAGTTTGCCCCACTGCCATACTTTATAGTCCGCGCCATATTTCGCCGTCATATCCTTGTAGGCGGCC
>JBBSEU010000125.1:0-15190 GCA_038239365.1 Aggregatilineales bacterium | reverse complement strand
TTCATTCACACACGCTAAACTTTCCAATGGCGGTCGTGGTTGGGGGATTGTGTTTTTGTTCATACCACCATCCTACCCCACGACCCGGCCTCAAATACCCTGAGATAATCTCACCCCACTATCTGATATTTAGACTACGGCGAAATTAAATTTTAGAGCATTTTGGAAAATCTCACCGTATTCGCCTCTATAAACGGCGGTTGGGAGGTGAGGTCAATTCCCGTTATAATAAAAACTTGATTAGCGGTATCGTGGTGTTGTATGGCTCCGATCAAAGTGTCGTCGTTTGTGAAGACCGTGCCTGAGCAGGCGCGGGGCTACTTGCCGCGCGATCTGCAAAAGTTCAAAGTGCTGCTGATGCCCTGGCTTTCGCAAATGTATTATGAAAACAAGCTGCTGCATTACGAACTGGTCAAACTGCCATCGCGCTATAGCGAAAATCGCTTTGAACTGGGACTTCATTTCGAGAGCAAAGATCGCGCGCTGAACGAACGATTATTGGCCGGATTTGATCGGTATTTGTACGAAGTGCGTGAGGCACTCGGCGATAACTGGTGTGCCGAACCCTGGGATCGCGGTTGGACGAAAGTCTACACAACGTTTGACTATGAAGTGCTGGACGATGCTTTTGCCGAGGAGATGGCGCAACAGCTTGCCCATACTATTCAAATTCTACAGCCGATTTACGAGATCGTGGCGCGGCGCGTTTAGAAGGGAATTATCATTTTGTCTAATCAACCAAATTCCGAAGTTTACCCGGTTGAAGTCGCGGGGTTGAAGCGCGAACTGCCGTTATTCGAGATCGCGCCGGGGGTGAAAATCGCTATCCTGAACATTTTGGGCGATACCGAACTGGTCAAGGCAGCGGCTTATGAACTGGCCTTGAAAATTGGGGATCGCAACCCGGAAGTCATCGTCGCGCCAGAAACCAAGAGTATTCCGCTGGCCTATGCCCTTTCCGGCGTGATGGATTTGCCGTATGTGGTCTTGCGAAAGTCCTATAAACCCTACATGGGCAAGGCACTCGAAGCCGAAACCCTCTCGATCACGACGGGTACTCCCCAAACGCTCTACCTGGATGAAAAAGATCAGGCGGCGTTGACTGGCCGTATGGTAGTACTGCTTGATGATGTGATCAGCACCGGAAGCACGCTCCAGGCGATGCGTTTGCTGATGGATAAAGTTGGCGCGCAAATCGTCGCACAGGCGGCCATCTTCACCGAAGGGGATCGCGCCAAATGGACGGACGTGATCGCGCTTGGACATTTGCCCGTTTTTACAAAGTAATCTACTAACACTATGAGCGACTCACATAACCTTGTCCCCTACAATAGTCAGCCACCCTCCCGCGCATTGGAGACGGTCAACCTGGCGGTAGCGATGGCCGGGTTATCGCTTCACACGCAGCGCGCCTATCGACGCTGGATCGCGCAATATCTGAAAGAAGTGGGCGGCCTGCTGCCCGGTGATTATGATGCTGACGCGGTTGAAGTCCCGGTGATCCTGTCTGTGTTGGGCGCGGCCAACCTGAAGGCATGGCTTGGCCGCTTGAAGGTCAGAAAACTTGGTAAGCAGTCGATTGGGCAGGCGAAGGCGGCAGTGGTATGGCTGGCACAGTTGATGGGCGATATGGAACGCGCCGAATACGAAGTCGCCGCCGGATTGAGTCGCGTCAAGATGCCGCGTGCCGAGTCCGGCCAACGCAGCGGGACATGGCTCACCGTCGAAGAAGTGCGGCACATCTTGCGCGGCGCGCGAGCATCAGCCAAGACTCCCCCGGCGGCTGCCCGAAACGCCGCCGTGATCGCGCTGTTAGCCATTTGTGGATTGCGCCGGGATGAGATCACCCGTATTTGCTGGGGCGATCTGCAAAAGCAGGGCAAAAATCGAATCATCGGCGTACATGGTAAGGGCGCGAAATTGCGTCAGGTGAAGCTCTCCCCAGCGGTTGCGGATACGATTGAGGCGTGGCGCGCTTATCACCCCTTTGGCGATGAAGACAACGCAGTTATGTTCACTCGAATTTTGAAATCGGGACGGGTCACGCAGAGCCAGATCACCGATAAAGCGGTCTGGCTGATCGTTCAGCAAGCGGCGTTTGCAGCGGGCTTAACGAACGTTTCGCCGCACGATTTGCGCCGATCCTTCGCGCGTGGCGCTTACGAGGCAGGCGCAACCTTTGAACTGATCCGGCAGAGTTTGGGGCACTCGAACATCGCCACCACCGAACGCTATGTAAATTCGGCGCTGGAACTGGATAACGCCGCCACTGATATTTGGGCGGATGCGTTAAAAGATTAGAATCGGGAGTTTGTGGCAACCTTTCTGCACTGATCACGTAATACTAAATGTACGCAGCATGTGCAAAAAGGAGCAATTACCATGACCAATGAACCACGTCCCAAGTCAGATGATTTCGAGCCGTTGAAGTCTAAAGATCGTGTCTGGTCCGAGGAAATCAATCTGGCGGCGGATCAGCTTGTCGACAAACTGAAGGAACTCGTACACGAGGGCAACATTCGCAGCGTCAAGATCAAGCGTGAAGGCCAAACGCTGGTCGAAATTCCCCTGACGGCTGCGGCAGCAGGCGGCGCGCTGAGCATGTTCGTTGCCCCTCAGTTGGTCATCCTGGGCGCGATTGCAGGCGCGATCACCCACTGCACCGTCGAGATTGTTCACATGGGTGAACCTCCCTCGGATCGCCTCAGCAAGTAACGAAAAGTCCCGGCAGTTCAACTTGCCGGGACTCTCCATACTCTACTAACCCAAATTCATCGCAACCAATCGATGGCGCAGCGGATCATCTGCTGATAGCTGATACCTAAGGCTGACAGCTTCTCAGTGTGCCATTGCCGCCATTTGTTGGCCGGGCTGACGCTTACGATTTGGCAGCATCAGCGAACTGAGCGCGCCGAGTGCTACGAACACCGAGGCAGTGAGTGACGCTAAGCGCCCGGCAGTTGAGAAACCATCGGCCAATGCACCTTGAATTTGACTCGCCAGAATATCCGCATCAGGCGTCAACTCAGTGCGAATTTTGTCTTTGACACCCGGTTGATCCAGATTGATGCCCTGCAACAACAGGATTGGTTTTGGCACATTTGCAAAGGCACTGTCGAGTACATTAACCGTCGAGAAGCCCTCGTTCGCGTCCAGGCCATCGTCAATAGACTTTTTGACGGTATTACCAGAAGCCGCAATCAGATTGGCGAAAGTCTTGGACGGCTTTGAAATCGCATCGTTTTTAGCCACGCGCGCGCCAAAATCGGTGAACGCTGTCGATTGGTCAACCAGCGGCTTGGCGGCGCTGGCAAACGTTCCGAACATCACCGCGCCGATGATCGCAATACCCAGCGAACCCCCCAACTGCCGGAGTGTGTTAGTTGCACCAGAGCCAACGCCCGCTTTTTCCGGCGGAATATCCGACAAAACGATGTTGGCAAGCTGAGCAATCGCCAACCCGACACCCGTGCCATAGAGCAGGAATACTAATATCAGGGGCAGCAGTTCGGTACTCGTGTACAAAATCTGGCTGATAATGAATAGTGCTAGTGCCTCACAGACCATACCCGCCGTGACTACCCACTTCGCGCCGAAGCGT
This sequence comes from Aggregatilineales bacterium, assembly GCA_038239365.1. Taxonomy (GTDB): domain Bacteria; phylum Chloroflexota; class Anaerolineae; order Aggregatilineales; family UBA2796; genus JBBRMW01. The sequence continues at coordinate 11,589 of JBBSEU010000125.1, read as the reverse complement.
GTCGAAAGCTGACCGGCCAGTGGCGCGGCGATGATCACAGAGATAGCGAACGGCAGGAAGGTTAACCCGGCCTTGAACGCATCCAACCCTTTGGCAAGCTGGAAGAAAATCGACAGAACCAGTACAGCACCGAACTCACCCAGCGCCACAATCAGGATGGTAATCAAGCCGTACCGGAAACTCGGATACTTGAGCATTCCGAACTCAAACAGGGGTTCGCCGCCGCGTCGTTCCTGTGCGATTTCGATGATCACGAACAGCACGAACAGGATGATTCCGGCGAGGAAGGTGAACGGGATAAACGAGACCGTACCCGCTGGAATAGCCGTCACACCCTGTGCCAACTGCGGGTAGCTGAACGAACCAAGATTGAACACCTTCTTCGCTTCGAGCCAGCCATAGTTCTGACCTTCAATCGCGCCGAACACGATCAGGCCCAGTGCCGCCGAGGCCAGGACGATCCCGATCCAGTCGATCTTTTGCCGGATACGCTTGGTAACCGTTTCCCGAATCGCCCAAAAGCTGCCTGCGATAGCGATCAAGCCAATCGGCAAATTGATCAGGAAGGCCAGCCGCCATGAATCGGGCGTGATGCTCGTCCCATAAACGATCAACCAGCCCGCCAAAATCGGACCAAAGGCGACTGCGACACCTGCCGATGCGCCCCACACCCCAAAGGCCGCGCCGCGCTCTTTGCCCCGGAACGTAGATGAAATAATCGACAGCGTGGAGGGCGACATCATGGCCGCGCCCATACCCTGTACCGCACGGAACAGGATCATCACGGCGATGTTCCCGGCAATGCCTGAACCAAGTGAGCCGATCAGGAAGACTATCGCACCACCGATGAAAATATTGCGCCGTCCGAACTGATCACCGAGCTTGCCCCAGGTGATGAGCGCCGCGCCGAACACGAGGGAGTAAATCGAATTGACCCATTCGGCATCCGGGTACGACGCTTTGAATGTCGCCCGAATCGATGGAAAGGCGATATTGACGATGGTGCTGTCAGCGACAATTAAGACAAGGCTCAGACTGAGCAGCAGAAGTGCGATCCAGCGTCGATCATAGGCCGCCTTTTCGGCAGGACTCATTTCGATTTCGGGTGCCACTGGAACGGCTGGCGAGGTGGTGGTTGCCATTTATGAATTTCCCCCATTTGACGGATGAGACAAATCTGAACTTGGATGGATAGGTTTGCTGCCGTTGATGACCATTTGAACCAGCGTATTCACCAGTTCTTCAGGTGTGCATTTGCCTTCGGTCAGCAAATCCTCATAGTCGGCGCGGAACAGCCAAAGTACCGTTCGCACCAGGACGGGCGTAGAGATAGCCTGATCGACATCACCTTGCGCTTTAGCCAACTCGACTACTTCAGCGATGATGCTGCTCAGGTGTTGGTGCTGCTCATAAAACTTCTTGTTCTTGATCACGACGGAAGGAGGGAGTGCCAGATTGGTGTTCCAGGTCTGGACGCGCCGCTCCAGGCTTCGCCGCAAGCCGATCTCAAGGTGTTCAATCGCGCGCTGCGTTGGATCAAAACCCACGTGAATATCCTGCTCAGCAAGGCGCAGCATCAGGCAAATGACGTTAGCGGCCACATCATCTTTGGACGGAAAATGGGCATAGAGCGTCGCTTTAGAAATGCCGACCTGTGCTGCCAGATCGTCCATGTTCATGGCTTCATAGCCGTCTTTCGCAAGTATGGCACGCGCAGTTTCCAGAATCGCATCTTCACGAACCTGACGTTGGCGTTCTCGAACGGTAGGAGCAGACATCGATAAAATCCTGAACTGTAAGTCTAATAACTAAACTCACAGTTCAGATTTTATACCCGTTGTTAAGATTGTCAAGGGAGAGATTGGAGCGAGATCAATTGACCGAATAGGGACGGTCTTCCTGCCTCAAACGTTCAGCTTTATCGAGCAGCGTGCGCGCATCTCGATCCATCGGATTCGCCTTGAGCGCCGCCTGGAACATCTCACAGGCTTTCGGCCAATCGGCGCGATCTTCATAGATCAAGCCCATGTTGTAGTGGGCATTCGGATAGACCGGATTAATAGCTAATGCACGCTGATAGGCATTGAGCGCCTTTTCCTGCTGCTCCGGCGTCGAGATGGGCAGCGTGCCCAGGTAGGCCGCCGCCAGATTGACCCAGGCCGCCGCGTTGTTTTCATCAAGCGCGGTGGCCGCTTCAAGGGCTTCAACCGCCCGTTTATACTGTTTGCTCAACACATACGCGCCACCCAGATTCACGGCCACATCCACATCGTCGGGATGCACTTCACGCAGCCGCTCAAGCAAAACAGCGGCGTTTTTGCCATCGCCATTTTGCAGCAAGCGCGCCGCTTCTTTCATTTGCCGATAGTATTGTTCGTCACTCATTGTCCTGAGTCTCTGTTGATAGTTGTTATAGTCGTTGTCAGTCATCACCCGGCCACTAATCAGTCATCGAAGATCATGTCTTCACCGACCAGGCTGGCGCTTTCGAGGGCTTCCTGAATGGCTTCGATCAAGCCTTCATCGTTCAGGATTTGGGCTTCCTCAATCGCGTTTTCAAGCAGGTGGCGTGCCTCGCTGCCGCCGATCTCGCCTAATGCCCAGATCGCCATTTCCATCACTTCCCGGTCTTCATCTCGGATCAGCTGCGCCATATCGGGTACGGCGTCGTCCAGCGTTAGTTCACCCGCCGCGCGCGCCGCTTCGTAGCGCATTTCCGGGTCATCGCTAAGCAGTTCGTTTAGCACGATGGGCGACCAGTCCTCATCACAGGTTCGCCCCATCGCAAAGACGGCACTCACGCGCAAATGTGGCTCATCTGACTCATAGGATTCCTGAATCAGTTCGGAGACACCCTCACGCGTGCAGTTCCCAAGCGCCTCTACTGCACGGCGGCGAACCTCAATCGGTTGATCATCATCGTTGTATATCGCCATCGCAATGTCCTGGGTCTTGCGTGCCAGTGTTGCATCCAACTTGCCAAGTTCGCCCAGCAGCAGAAAACGCCCGATAGCTGATAATGCTTCGGCGCGCACTTCATCCGCCGGGTCACTCTTTGCCATATCCGACAAAACACGCAGCAGCAGCGGCGACTCGTCGTACCAGAGCGCCTCAATTGCTGCCCTTCGTACTTCATCATCGCCATCGTTAAGCGCATAGCGGGCAACCGTCGTGAAGTTCATATCGAAGTTGGTTTCGCTGGCTTCGCTGAGCCGCTGCACCAACAGCAGCCGCCGATCCGTTGGAATGCTGTTCCAATTCGCTTTAAGCGTATTGAAATCGGCAGTGCTAATGTCCGTCAGGCTGTAGATCGACTCCGCTGTCAGGGATTGATCTTCATCTCGCAGCACGTTCAATGTCTTCTCGATATTCGGCATCTAATACACCCTCACCCTTCCCTGAAAAGCATTCAGGCGGCTCATTGGCCGCCTTTTCTCGTTATTCAGACGCGATTCGCCCGTCTGTTCTTACCCCGTTTTAGCGCAGGACAAGCGGGTTAACAATGTCGTTCACCACGAAGATCGCCATGAGGCCAAGTAAGAGCATCAGACCGATCAGGTGAACCATCCCTTCACGCTCCGGCTTCATCGGCTTACCGCGCAGCAGTTCAACGATCACGAACAGGATGCGGCCACCATCCAGGCCAGGGATGGGCAGCAACTGTGTGATGCCAATCGCAACGCTGATGATCGCGGCAAACTGCAAAATGGGTGCGCCGCCCTGGTGGTTATCGCTGGCATTCTTGACGACCTGCCCGGCCATCCCCGCAATCCCAACCACACTCACCGGACGCGCATCCTGAACGCTGAGCGTGCCACGAATGATGTTCACAGGCGCAGAAATTACCGTCTTGACCAGCTTCACCGTATCATCCAAACCCTTGCGGAGCGACTCGCCGAAGGGAAGCGGCACGGTGCGCGTCACCGGGTCCATATCGATCAGTTGCAGACCATAAGCCGGGTCAGTTTGCAGCGTCTTGATCGAAGCGCCAATCGGCCCCTGACCAGCGGGCGGTGACTTGCGCGGCGTCAGCTTGACTGTGCCCGTCTGACCATTTCGGCTGTAGGTAAGCGTGACTTCCTGCTCAAGATGCGCTTCGTTGTACTTGAGCAGATCGTTGTTCGATTTAATGTCCTGATTATCGACCCTGATAATCTGATCGCCGAATTTGAGGCCAACTGTCGCGGCGGGCGAACCCGGCGACACATCGGTGACGATCACCTTGCCCGACTCCGAGATCAGCGCCACATCGGCAGGCTTGACGTTGATGTTCAACTCTTGCTCGCCGCGCTTCACAACCAATTTGATCTCTTTGGCGTCGCGGTTGCCGATCAAATCATCAATATCCTGTGACGTTTCGACTTTTTCACCGTTCAATCCGGTGATCACGTCACCCGCCTGTAATCCGGCTTGCTGAGACGGCGAATTGGCAGCGACGGCCAACACCTGAACACGGGCGCTCACCAACTGTGGGACACCGCTCATTGCCACGATCACGAACAGCACAAAGCCCGTGATCAGGTTCATCCCGACTCCCGCGATCATGAAGAAAATACGCTGCCAGGGTCCCGCTTCCATCAGGCTTTTAGTCTTGATCGGGCGCTTAGCCTTGCCTTCTTCGTCGGCGGATTTACTCTGTTCGGCCTGGCGCTTCTCGAATTCGATACGCTCCTTGTCAACGGTTTCATCACCCACCGGGCGTACCATATCTTCACCGAGTGGGCGAACAAAACCACCGATGGGCAGCAGGTTCAGTGTGAAGTCTGTGCCGCCCTGCGTGAACAGCTTGACCACGCGCGGCGGAAAGCCGATCCCAAATTCGAGTACCGTCACACCAATCATTCGCGCCGCAACAAAGTGACCGATCTCGTGGATCAAGATCAGCGGGCCGATTACAACCACAAAGGCAAGAATATCCAGCGCGATGTTCGATAAGTCCATTGCCAGTCCTCAATAAAACAGCAGGGCATCCTGGATGCCCCTTAACGTTTAGCCAACTTAACATGAACATTATACAACCGGGATGATCTGAGGACAAGCAGGGCGGCGCGTTTCTAATATGATCATAATGCGACACTGAGGGCATTCGTGATATTCCTGTGATGTTTTTGCCCCGCCCTACCACACGTATGGTATATTTGGCGTTCGTGAAATTCACGTTGAGGAGATCAGGATCATGTCTTTTCGTAAAGTTTTAGTGACGCTGGTCGTCGCAGTCCTGGCTTTGGGTGCTTCGGCCTCAGCCGTGCGCGCTCAGGATGGCATTGTGTTCACACTGCCCGATCTGAAAGGCCGCGAAGTTGTGGCTGTAACCGAGAATGCCTTCACGCCGCTCAATTTCGTTGAGCCGAAATCCGGTAAAGCGGTTGGTTACGAGTATGAAGTCTGGGGCGAAATCTGCAAGCGCCTCAACTGCAAGCTGACCTGGAAAACCGCCGCCTGGGACGGCATGATCGCGGCCATTTCCGCCAAAACCTATGATGTTGGTATGGACGGCATCACCATCACCGATGAACGCTCCAAGCAGGTCGATTTCTCCAAGCCCTATCTGACCTTCGAGCAGAAGGTCTTGACACGCGCCGATGAAAGCCGCTTCACCGATTCCAAGAGTCTCGGTGCAAACGCCAAGCTGAAGATCGGCTCACAGGCGGGCACGACGCAGTATTACACGGCTCTGGACATCGTCGGCAAAGACAATGAGAAGACGCGCATCGTCAATTATGATAGCTTCGGTCTGGCAGTTCAGGCGTTGCTGGCTGGCGATGTGGACGCCGTGCTGATGGATACGGCCACCAGTCGTGGCTATATCGGCGCGAATCCGGGCAAGTTGAAACTGGTTGGCGATGTGATTCAGAGCGAGCAAATCGGCTTCATCTATCCAAAAGGCAGCGATCTGGTTGCGCCAGTAAATGCCGCACTGGATGCAATGCGCGCCGATGGCTACCTGACCTACCTTGAAAACAAATGGTTCTTCGTCTACGACAAGCAGAGTCTGCAGAAGTAACGTATAGCGATCTTGTTCAGCCGGGAGCGTTGTTTCCCGGCTTCCCCATCGCACTTGCCGTGCTTAAATATCCAGGAACGTGATGAGTTCTCCTCTGCTTATAGAGAATCAAATCGGAAACGCGCGCCTCTTACCTGTTTCCAACGGTTGGAGTCGCTGGCCGTGGTGGCTGCTGGTGCTTGCTTTGGCGGGCGTGATTTTATTGTGGTCTGCCAGCGTCGATCAGGATTATCAGCGCATTCTCGGCCCGATCAGTGAAGGCGTCGTGATGACTGTTGCCGTCACGTTGATCGCGTATCCGCTGGCTGTCGGATTAGGGTTGATCCTCAGTTTGGGACGCATCTCCAAAAATTTTCTGGCCTATCAACTCAGCACGCTGTATGTCGAGGTGATGCGCGGGCTGCCGATCCTTGTTGTGATTTTTTATGTAGCAATTGTGACCGTTCCGGCAGTCGTTGGCGGAATCAAGTCGCTTGGCGCGCAAATGGTCACTGGCGGCTTATTGGCAGGCATTGGTGAACCCCTGGCTGCCATTCGACAAAGCGACGTGGATAATACCTTTCGCGTTGTGATCGCTGTAACATTGGCCTATGCTGCGTTCATTGCAGAGTTATTCCGCGCCGGGATCGAATCCATAGATAAAGGCCAGATGGAAGCATCGCGCGCGCTGGGCATGACCTACTGGCAAGCCATGCGTCATGTCATCCTACGGCAGGCGATTCGGCAGGTTTTGCCGCCGCTTGGCAGCGATTTTATTGCGATGCTAAAAGATTCGTCGCTGGTTTCGGTGTTGGGCGTGCGTGATATAACGTATCAGGCACGAACTTACGCGGCCAGCACCTTTTTATTCGTCCAGACGTATAATGTGGCGGCGTTTCTCTATCTGACGATGACACTGTTGTTGTCATTGTTTGTGAAGTGGCTCGAACGGCGTATGTCGCGCGAACGTGCCTGAACTGGTCAGTGCCCGCGATACTGCCGATAGCTGCTCAATAACGGCTCAAGCGGCGTCCACAACCCATCCGAGCGCAGCTCAGCCGCCGCCAGTGGCAGCATATAGCGATAGGCACGCAGCGTATTGGCGTGCAGGCCGCGTGCCAGCAAAATCGTGAGCATTTCAGTTTCGGGATCAAGATAAATCAGGCGATTTTCGGCGGCCACAATCGCTTTTTCGAGTTCGCGCACACGAAAGCCGCCCGAAGCCGCGCCATACACATCACGCGGAACGGGAATCGGATCGTAGGCCGAGATCGGTTTGAGTGGTTCGGACGTGCTTTCCTGATAACGCACCGCGCCCAAAAACCATATATCGCGGAGTCCCTGACTGTTGTATAGATGATGGCGTTCGTTCCAGCGGTCAAGCGTGTTATTTGCCTGCTGAAATTCAAGTGCGTAGCCCTGACCATCCGGCCTTTGCACGTAACAATCGGCGCGCTGTTCAGTGGCGGGCAGCCAGCGTTCAAGTGCCGCATCGACTGCACCCCGCCGAAAGTGCTGGTATAGCACATATTTACCGAGTCGGTGTGTATCGCTCTCTGGTTCGTGATCGGCATAGCTGCACTCAGCCAGCGATACATGCGCGAAGTGATGCAGCCGAACCGCGCCCGCCTTCAACTGCAGCAGGCCATTGCAATGTGGGCAGCGCAGCAATCGTACATCGGAAAGTTTTCGCAGCAGCGCGCTATCCGTGTCGCCAATCGCCAGTGCTTCGCCCGTATCGGAGCGAACCGCCACAAGCGTTGTATTTTCCATGCGTTCGCTTATCAGTCTTTCCAGAGCGGCAGCTTAAAGCTAAATGTCGAGCCGACGCCTTCTTCACTCTCGAACCAGATACGCCCGCTCATCGCCTCGATCTCTGCTTTGGCGCAATACAGGCTCAATCCGTAACCGAATTCGCCAATGATCTGTGGCTGACGTGCCCGTTGGAAAGGCGCAAAAACGCGCTCTGTCTCTTTGGCACGGACACCGTAGCCTTCATCGATCACATCGATCTGTGCCACGCGACTAACCGGTATCGACGACGCGCGCAAGATGATCCGCGCCTTCTTGGGGCTGTACTGCACCGCGTTTCGCAGCAAATCGCGCAGCGTGTGTGCCAGATAGTTAGGTGTGGCACTGATCAGCAAATCTTTTGGCAAATCAAGGATCAGCCGATCCCGAATGTCTTCATTTTGCGCCGGATCAACCAGTGTATCTTCGGACAATTCTTCAAGGAAATCTTCGACAAACTCATTCACATTAATTTTGCGTCGCCCGTTGCGAACTTCGGTTGCCAGATGCCCGGTTCGGATCACCTCCAGCCGCTGAAGCAAATCCATCAGCAGTTGCAGGCGATACATATGCGTCGCCATGATCTCCGCAAAGCCCGTCACGCGCTGCGCCAACTGCTCTACCGTGATTCCTTCGGGGCGCTTCGTAACCAACTGCGTGATCAACTGGGCATGGCCGCGCGTGCTGGTGATCGCCATCCGCGCCTCGTTGCGAAACGTGCCCATCAATTCGTTCAGAGGACGCCAATCGGGTTGTTCGAGTGTGATCATCGTGTAGATTTTGCCGCCCGCGCCATAAATGGCCGCCGCCCAACAGGGCGTGTACGCGCCCGCAATCAGCGTTGAAAAGCGAACGGGCGTGGCTTGCCGGAGCGCCTGGGCACGTACTTCGCTGGCGTTCAGGCCATCCGTGCGGCGCGCATCGAGCAGCAGCGCGAACGCCGTCCAGCCCTCCGTGCGAACCAGCGCCAGGTTAGCGCCCAGGATTGTGCGCGCGGCAAGATTATCCATAACCCAGCGATTGTCCGCGTCGAATAACAGCACACCTTGCCCCAGCGCATCCAGCACCGCCCGGTAATCGAGAGTTTCCTGTGCAGCCTTAGAATTGTTCACACCACGCCCCCTTAACCTTCCGCTAATTATCATCACGGGAGCGGCTTTACGCAAAGGGCAAATGTTGTGATGTTGTTAGTGCTGAGAAAATAAGGCTGAGTGCAAATTATGCTATAGTATAGGCGCTGTAGCCATTTCAGTTGGAGCGACGATCACCCCATGGCCGAACCGATCTTCATCAGCTATGCCCGCAAAGATGCCACAGATTTCGCTAAACATCTACACAACCTGCTTGAGAGTGACGGAATTTATGCGTGGCTTGATACACGCGAGATTGCAACGGGCGAACTTTGGGATGAAGAAGTGTGGACAGCTATTGATTCGTGCTGTGTATTTGCGTACATCATTACACCTGGTAGCCGCGACTCGAAAGTATGCGGCCAGGAATATGAACGTGCCAAAAAAGCGGGTAAAACGATTGCGCCGATTTTGCTCTTGCCAACAGAGCCATTGCCCATATATTTGCCAGCGAACAAGCAGTACATTGACTACATTAAAGACGGTGAACGCACTACCTTTGCCAAACTATGCCTGATCCGCGATGCTTTTTACTTTCCGCCGCAATCACCCGACGCCATCCGTGCCGCCGAAACCAAAGCCACCGCCGCGACACTGGCCCGCCCGGCGGCCAAAGACTTCGGCACCGCACGCACCCGCAAACCAAACCCATTTCCGCCCCGGTCAATTGCTGATTTTCGAGATCGTGCCAAACCGCGCGCCGATATTAATACCCATCTGGCGAACGGCGCGCGCTTGATCAGCATCTATGGGCAGGGCGGCGTCGGCAAAACGGCAATGGTCGTCGAAGTGTTGACTGAACTCGAAAAGTCCGCCAACCCGCCCGATCTGATCGTCGCCTTGCGTGAGACACGCCCGAACGCCAAAGACTTAGCGGATCGCGGCATCAGTGTTGAGCGCATTTTTCTGGATATTGCTCGTGCATTGGGCGGACAGGAACGCGACGAGATCGAGTCGATCTGGACAGCACGCGCCGAACTGCCACAGCGTACCGAAGCATTGATCCGGGCGTTAGGGACGCGGCGTTGTCTCGTGCTGCTGGATAACATGGAAGTGCTGCAAGATCCGGCCACAGGTGCGCTCACCGATCCTGATCTGTTGATGTTTTTGGGTGCTGCATTGCCCATTTCGGAGACCTTACAAGTTTTGCTGACCAGCCGGGAACGCCTGCAACTGCCGCGCGAACTTCGACTCTACGAAAAACTTGTCCCGCTAAGTGACGGTTTACCGCCTGATGACGCAATCGAGATGGTAACTGCGCTGGATGATGACGGACGAGATCGGATCAAGAACGCGCCGCGCAAACTGCTGATGCCGCTTGTTGAACGGGTGAAGAGCTATCCGCGTGCGCTGGAATACTTGGCCGCGCTGCTCAAGGATGATCCGCGCCTGACGCCTGAAAAGCTGCTGAACAACCCGGCGCTGCTGCAAGCCGAAGTGACTCACGCGCTGGCCGCCGAAGCCTTCCGGCGACTGCCGCCCGACTCGGTGCGCGTGCTGGAAGGGTTGGCACTGTATGGCCGTCCGGCGACCTTGCCTGCGCTTGAATACCTGTTAGCGCCATACCTTGACCCACCGCGCATCGACTCGATCCTGCTGCGACTGATGGAGTCCTATTTCGTGGCGTATAACCCGGCCACTGATACCTACACACTTCACCCGCTCGATCTGGAATACGCAAAAGGGCGAATCCCGCCCGGCACGCCTGATGATCGAACTGCCGAACCGCCGCCTTATACGCGGGTTGCATTACTAGGGCAGGCCGTCGCCTATTTCCGCTCCATCCGCATATCGAATGAGGAAATCAAGCGGCGCAAAACCATTGAAGCTCTTGATCCACAATTGACCGAATTTGATTACCTGGTGGCACTTGAGGATTTTGATGGAGCGGCAGACTTGCTAACTGATACTGGCTTTGATTATTTGTTGCGTTGGGGTTATGCGCGTCGCGTAGTGGAATTGCACACGAGAATAGCAGATAAAATTGCGGATAAAAAGCTACGCGGCATCTGTCTGTGCAGACTAGGGGTTGCCTACGATTCGTTAGGCAAAGAAAAAGAGGCTCAGAGCTTCATTAAGGAAGCGTTAACGATTGCCCGCGATGTTCATGACCGCCCTGGTGAGGGGACTGCTCTGGGCAGTTTGGGCAATGTTTACTACTCTTTAGGACAGTTTGAACGTGCTATCAACTTCTATAACCAGCAGTTGGTCATCGTTGATGAGATCAAAGATGATCAGGGTAAGGCGAACGTGTGCAATAATATGGGTTTAGTCTACGCTGACTCAGATCAGGTTGAACGTGCTATCAGCTTCTATGATCAAGCGTTAAATATTGCCCATGATATTGGTTACCGTAAAGGTAAAGGAGATGCACTCGGCAATCTAGGTCGGGCATATGCCGCATTAGAACAGGTTGAACGTGCCATCAGCTTCTACGACCAAGCATTGGTTATTGACCGTGAGATTGGAGACCGTGAAGGTGAGGGTACTGACCTCGACAATGAAGGTGTTGCCTACGAAAAGCTCGAGCAGTTTGATGAAGCGTTGTTGTTATTTAGACAAGCGTTGATCATTCGTAAAGAGATCGGCAATCCGGAACTAATTGCGGAAACCGAGCGTAACATTCAGCGCGTGTTCGAAAAGAACGCAAAGGACACCAGCACCAACGATCATTAAATGTTCTCA
>JBBSEU010000124.1:0-15293 GCA_038239365.1 Aggregatilineales bacterium | reverse complement strand
GCCTTACAACGCCAAGTGACTGCTTGGCAGGAACCGCGCAATGCTCAACACGCGACCGTTCACTGGCAATTTTCGGTTGAAAAAGCACGCACGAAATTGTCCCGCCTTTATCCCTCATTTCCCGTGCGTTAGTCTACTAGAGGAAGCGAACGGGGGGAAAAAGGTGAGGCGATGAGTGGTTATTGGATGGATAAGCGAGAGCGGGTTATTCGGCTAGGGGATGAGGGACATAGGTATTGCAATTAGAAGCCTATCCAGAGGCGAGGTTAATGGAAGATGCGACAGGCTTTGGTGAAAGGACTGGATGGCATCGCTCCCGCCCTCGCCGTTGAAGGTGCTGTTAACACCGCCCTTTTCACGACTGATATGTGCGGACTGCTCGTACCAACCGGCCGCCAAATGGCTCAGCAACTTTCCCCTCAACGGTGATGCTAATCAACTGACCGTCCGCTGCTTTTGCCAGCGCAAAAATATCGTTTTGTGAGGGATAACCTTTGCCAAGCAGTGGCACTTTGTATTCCGGAAAAGCCATTAAAAATTCAGTCTGTCGGAACGCTGCTGCGCCAGAAGTTGCGAATAGCTGACTGATTTCGGGCGGAAAGCCATTTGAACTTTCCCAGCAGTGAGCTAAAGCACGCGCCGAAAAGCCAGTACGCCATTGCTTATCGGGATCGGCCAGACCTGCCTTCCAACTCTCCGGGTTTTTGGTGGGCAAAAAGAATTTGCTCATTACCCCGCCACCTGAATCGGCACACCGCCCGTTGTCATCAAATAGTTACCATCGACGCCCACCACCACGATCCGCAACTGATAGTTGCCCGGCTGCAAGCCCGTTGCGCCGAAATGTTCAAGCTGACCATTGATCACAACTCCGCTGTGGGTGTCACCAATCGTTGTCCATTGTGGGAACTGCGGCCCCTGAATCTCAATCTTGAAGTACGTCGCCTGCTGCGGCGAAAATGAGACGATCCCTATCACCGGAACATCCCCTGTGACGGTTTGACCCGGTGACGGTGAAGTGATGCGCGCCACAACGCCCGCCGCGCCCGGATTCGCGCTGAGCATTTCGGCAGTGCAGGGCAACGGCGGTGTAATGGGCACACCCGCATTTTGAGCGTAGATACGTGCGTAAGTATCTTCATCCGGGAAAGCTGGCGCACGGATGAACACCTGCTGCTGCGCGGACGGCACTTGATCGCGTACTTCGTTCGGCACCTGACAGTACAGCGGCGGTGGTGGCGCGGCCTGACCGCTTGCCGGGTTTGGAACGAATGCCGCTGCAACACCGGGATTGATCGGCTGTACCAGAATTTGCACGACGTCCGGCTCAATTTCGGTCAGGCGCGGGCCGTTGGCGGGCGGCTGCGTGGGCGCAACGGCAGGCGGCATGACCAATTTACCGCTGGCGTCAGGCACAACCGCAGGGCTGCCCAAAAACCATTCCGTGCGGCCAGGGGCGCAGGCCGAAGCCGGGTCTTTGAGCGCCGCCAAATTGCAAATCTGCTTGCGAACGAGTCCATTGGGCTGCGACTGAGCATCATCGCCGTGCTTGATGACACTCACCAACGCCGGGTCAGCATATACGCCTGTAATCACATCATGCCAGATCGGGGCAGCACCCGTCAGGCCGGACGAATTTCGCATCGGCTTGTTATCGGTGTTGCCAACCCACACGCCCACCGCGATGTTGCGCGTATAACCGACTGTCCAGTTATCGCGGTAATCATTGGTAGTCCCGGTCTTGACGGAAGTTGGCAGGTTCGGCGTATACAGCGGTGAACGCGCACCCATCGCGGGCGAACGGGCATTGTTATCGGCCAAAATGTCCGAAATGATGAACGCGATGCGCGGATCGAGGATTTGTTTGCCCGTTGCGCCCGCGTTGATCGTCGCCTTGCCCTGAGTTCCTTTCGGGCAGCCGTTCTCGTATTGATAAATAATCGTGCCGTCGCCATTGACCACGCATAGAATCGATGTGGCCGGGACGAATATGCCACCGTTCGCAAAGACGGAATAGGCTTGCGTCAGTTCGAGCGGCGTCAGTTCGCCGCCGCCAAGCGTCAACGATAAACCGAACTTGGAGGCGTCCGTGCCGAGGCTGCGAACGCCGAATCGCTGTGCGAAACTGAGCAGCGACTCGACGCCGATCCTTCGCAAGGTTTCCACCGCCGGAATGTTGTACGAGTTGGCAAGCGCATCCCGCACGCGCACAACACCATGAAAGCGGCCATCATAATTGACAGGTGAGTATTGCTGACCGCGCGGGCCGATATGCGTCTCCACATCCCACAAAATTGACGCGGCAGAAAAGCCTTTCTCCATCGCGGCGGCATAAGTGAGCGGTTTCATGGCGCTGCCCGGCTGCTTGAGCGATGTTGCGACGTTCACCTTCCCCTGAATGCTGGCATCGTTGTAATTGACGCTGCCGACCATTGCCAGGATTTGACCCGTCGTTGGCTGCAACACAACCACTGTCGCATTGTGGGCGTTGTGCTGCGCGATAATTGAGGCCACCTGAGTTTGCGCCGTCTTTTCGGCCAACGTCTGGAAACGTTGATCGAGCGTCGTGTAAACGGTCAAACCGCCTGTGAACAGGGTTATCGGCGGCAGATTCAAACCAGTGATCAAGTCCTTGAGTTCTTGTTCGGCATAGAGCGTGAAGTGTGGATTATTCAGATTTACGTTCGGGTTGGCATAGACCAGCGACGTGGCAAGCGCGGCGTTCGCCTGTTCGTGCGTGATTTTGCCCGTCGTGACCATCGCATCCAGCACGATCCGGCGGCGATCCATCACCTCGTCCTGGATTTTCGGGTCGGGGTTGAGTGGATCAAGTTCGGCGGGCGCTTGCGGAAGTCCGGCCAACAGCGATCCTTCGGCCAGACTCAAATCCTTAGCGTGCTTGCCGAAATAGGTTTGTGCCGCCGCCTCGATGCCGTAGGCCAGATTGCCGTAGTAAATCTGGTTCAAATACAGTTCAAGAATCTGATCCTTGCTCATTTGCCGCGTCATGACGATTGCCATGCCGAGTTCTTCAATTTTGCGCCGTGCTGAACGCTCGTTGCGATACTGGTAATCGAAGGCGATATTACGTACCAACTGCTGCGTGATGGTGCTGCCGCCGCTGGCCGTCGACGTGCCTGCCACGAGTTGCAAAATGGCGCGTGACGTAGCCCCTAAGTCGATCCCCGGATTCTCGTAAAAGCTGCGATCTTCCGTCGCAATCGTGGCGTCGATCACACCTTTGGGAATATCGGCAATTTTGAGGTTGGTACGCCGCCCCTGATCAAATAACTCGTGCAGCAGCGTCCCGTTGCGATCATAAACCCGCGTGGTCTGAAACGTCCCCGGGGCAAGCTGTTTTTGTGCCTTATCCAGCGCGCCGTTCCACTGATTGCTCAGCGACGAAAACCCGATCAGCGTAGCCGCCATGCAGCCGCAGCTTAGCACCCCGAACAACGCCACCAACGCGATCAGGCAGCCCAGGCAGCCGCGACTCAAAATCGGCTTGCGGCGGCGTTGTGGTGGGGCAATGTACGGCGGTGGGTAAATGGGCGGCATTAGCGGCGCTTGTGGTGGGGCAGCATCAGGTTGAAGCGTCTGATGAGGGGCGGTGTTATCCAGGTTATCATCGTAGCGGGACATATGATCTTTCCAGGCTCTTGCAGACTTGTGAGACCATCTTAGCACAAAAGCGCCGCCAAAAGCTGTTATCGAGATGGTGTGTCAGTGGGCTGAAGGATAAACGTCAATCACCTGTCATGCCGCCGTAGGTGTAGGTTCAGGATAGGCTTACCAATCGAAGCGTGTTTGCTGTGAAGTGGGCACACTGTTATGCTTCGATGTGTCTTTCTGGCCTAGCCGTTCATTCGCTATCTGGGCATAGCCGGGATTGATCTCGAAACCAATATAATTTCGGTTGAGATTTCTCGCCGCAATTGCGGTTGAGCCACTTCCGATGAACGGATCGAGAACGACTTGATTCTCCAGGGTCGTAAGCTCAATCAGGAACTGAAGCAGCGCGACAGGTTTTTGTGCCTCGTGCAGACGTTTTTCGCCTTCCACAAAATCAAAGCGCAGCAAGTTCGTGGGACTTTTACCGTCAACTTCACACTGAGCGGTATTGATTGCCCCCACTCCATGTTCCAAAACATTATCAGTCAGTGTTGTATCATACGGCTTGAACAGCCACACAATCGGCTCCCATATGGGTGCCAGATTACCGAGTCGCCAGCCTTCCCACTTTTCGGCTTGTGCGTCAAGACCGCGCTGCTTCAATATGCCGCTAAGCCGCTGCGCGCGGTGGTGGGCGCTTTGTTTTTCCCATATCAACACGTCTTTAATCAAAAAGCCGCTATCTTCGAGGGCAATCATCGCGCGGTGCATGGTTCGTCGGGCGCAGAAAATAAAGGCACTGGCACCATTTTTCAATTTGGGATAAGTCAAAGATGCCCAACGGTAGCACCACTCCTGATATTCTTTGGGAATATTTCGATCTGCGGAACTCCAACCGCGAATTGGCTTCCCACGACGCTTGAAACCACTCTTCCCAACCTGTGCGGGTGATTGTCCCAACAGTGCCGAGTTGGTGTTATCGTGCAATACATCCCAATCATCCAACCCAATGCCGTAGGGAATATCAGAAAGCAGGCAGTCAATACTCTGATCGACTAACTGGGGGATGTACTCAAGGCAATCGCCTACATTAATGCTATTAAGCTCGATCATAGTGGTACATCCTTGCTCATCAAGCGTTTAATGGTACGAATTTTATCTTCGATCTTCTGCGCTTTGATTAACGTCTGAATTGCTTCTTCTCTGGAAAGCGACTGATACTGCTCAATTACCGATTGCCAGTAATCGACGCCTTCTTGGGCGATCAAGCGCGTTTGCTCAATCTCGATTTGCCGATAGGCTAACCAGTCGGCGGCCTCTTTTTGGCATATATCGAGTAGGACTTGCTCGATTGACTGCCAATATTGTTCCGCCTGACCAGATGGTGGAACACTTCTGGGTGTTTCCCACAAGCCTTGCAAAGTGGGTGATGCTGTATGATCTAACAGAAATCGAAGATGTACATACGACAGGAGTGTAACATTTTTGATAGAAGCCTGCCGATAAATTTGACTGGTTTTTGCGGGAAATTGATAAAGTGGGGCAACGAGACAGGCATACGTGTCCGTCTTGCGCCAATCATCCAGCGCATTGATCTTGAAATCTTTTTGGTTTTTGGCAGTTCTACTCAGTCGAAAGGCTTTCGCGTCACCAACTAGTGAATAGCCTTCTGCTTTGGCATAGACATCAGCGGAGTTGCCGCGCGTTCTGAGAACAGTTGAGTCCAGCCCCAGCCGCCCGAATGCCTGTGAAAGCAAAATATCACAATACTTTGCCCAAAGTTTTTCCTCCGAAGAATCATGCGCGAAGACTTCGGGAATGATTCCGCACTGTAGTAAATCTATCGCAAGTTCGGCTTTGGATAATGTGCGTAGGCTTTGTTCCAGAGTCTCAAAAGCTGTCGCTGATTTTGCAATACTTTCAACAAGCTCAATCATCCGGTTTCGGCTTTGCAAGTTACTCATTATGAACTTTCAGGATCGGTATCACCTGGGCGGGTTGTGGATTATCATCGCCTATCCGCTCCAGCCCTGCCGGGAACAGCCGCTTACGGAAAAGCGCCGCCACTACCAACCCAACCAGCACGCCCCACCACGACTGCACGAAGCGCGCCAATAACGTCGCAAAGCCTGCTTCTGTTTTTTGCAAGCCCGCCAACAGCAGTACGCCCGTGATCGTCAGATCAGAAGCGCCAACGCCGCTCGGTAAGCCCGATACCGATCCGGTGATCACCGAAAAGCTGATCGCCAGTAACGCCCAGAAAAACGTCTCGGTGGTGGCAGGCCGCCCCAATGCCACCAAAATCAGGAACACACCGACGCCATCCAGCACATTGGCGGCCAAGCCCGTCCCAACCCCAAACAGCAGATTGGGCAGTTGAACGATCCTATAGCTGCTTTCATAGAAGGCGTAGAAGTGCTGGATGTATTTGCCGATTAGTGGCATACCGTTCAACACTTGGAGGATCGACAGGCATAACGGGCGAATCGTCAGGATCACGATGCCAATACAGATCAGTGCAAGGCCGCTCAAGGCGACGGGCATGTACTCCGGCTTGACAATGGACGCCGACCAGATCGAGAGGAGCAGCACCGATAGCCCGTCCGAGAGGCGTTCGGCGGCAATGGTTGGCAGCGTGGCAGCCACTGGTGTGTCAGTCAGGTTGCGAATGATGAACGCCTTCAACACTTCGGCCACTTTGCCAGGGCTGGCCGCCATTGCCAGCCCGCTCAAAAATGTAATCACCGCATCCGACAGTGTCAGATTACGGACGCCTACCAGACGCAGGTAGTAGTACCACTTGCCGAATCGAATTGCCCAGTTCGCCGAACGCAGCGCCAGCACTGGGATCATCACCAGCCAGGGGAAGACCAGCGCATATTTAACAAGCTGCGATACATCGCTGAGCAGCGTCACGGCAATAAACGCCAACAGTAGCAAACCCACACCGATCCCGATCAGGCGTCCGTATTTTTGTATCAATAGAGCCGTCCTTTTTCCGACAAAACGGCCAAATTGTAACTCCTAATAGGTGAGTAGTCGATAAGTCTTTGTAACTATTGAGATGTACATGTGATTAGCAAAATTCCCCACTGTGCCGGAAAACCTGTAAAATCTAGTAAATGATCACCAGCACTGAAGGCTGTGTCATCGTTGGCGGCAACTCGACGGGTGTTATAATGGCGCGCTGGCGTCGCCCGATTAGCCTTTTTGGCATGAATGGAGAGCGATTTACGTGCTCAGCCCGTTAGATTGGCTGCTCGGCCTGTTTTCTCTGGACATCGGAATCGATCTCGGCACTGCGAATACGCTGGTCAGCGTGCGTGGCAAAGGGATCGTCATCAATGAGCCTTCCTACGCCGCTATCGAGAAGAAAACGCGACGCCCCATCACCTATGGGCAGGAAGCCAAAGAAATGGGCGGCAAAGCGCCCTCACACATCCTGGTGGTACGCCCGCTGCGGGACGGCGTGATCTCGGAGTTTGAGATCACCGAAGGGATGCTGCATTACTTCATCACCAAAGCGCATGAACAAAGCTGGGTGCCGATCCCGCGTCCGCGCGTGGTGGTAGGCATCCCCAGCGGCGTCACCGAAGTTGAAAAACGTGCCGTGTACGATGCGACGATGAGCGCCGGGGCGCGTGAAGCGTTCCTGGTCGAAGAGCCTGTCGCGGCGGCGATTGGCGCGGGTCTGCCCATTCAGGAGACGCGCGGCAGCATGATCGTTGACATTGGCGGCGGTACAACAGAAGTGGCCGTCTTTTCGATGGGCGGCATCGTGATCAGTCGTTCGATTCGCGTGGCGGGCGATGAGATGGACGAAGACATCATTCAGTACATGCGGAACAAGTACAACCTGCTCATCGGCGAGCGCACCGCCGAAAACGCCAAGATGGGCGTCGGGTCGGGCTTTCCGCTGCCCGAAGAAAAAACGGTCATGATGCGTGGTCGCAACCTGATCACCGGATTACCAGAGTCGGGTGAAGTCAGTTCGATTGAACTTCGTGAGGCGCTTTCCGGCTCGGTGAGCATCATCGTTGAGACGATCCGGGATGCGCTGGACGAAACGCCGCCCGAACTGGTCTCTGACCTGATGGAGTCGGGGATTTGCATGGCGGGCGGCGGCAGTCAGCTAAAGGGTCTGTGTGATCGGATCGCGGATGAGGTCAAAATCCGCGTGTGGCTGGCCGAAGATTCAATGACCTGCGTGGCGCGTGGCGCGGGGCGCATCCTGGAAGACTACGACAACCTGAGTCGCTTGCTGGCTGGCCTGGAACGGGGCAGCACACAGCACTAGAAGAAAGCTATCAGTAGTCAGCTATCAGCGGTCAGCCAGAGAAATCAGGGCGAATGTTTCAGAATGTCAGAATGATAGTGTGTGGCTGATAGCTGACTGCTGATAGCTTTTTTGAGGATTTATGCGATCTGGATCGAATCGGCTGATCGTTTTTGGGGTGGCATTGTTCATCTGCATTGGCCTCATCGCCTTGAGTGCCAGCGGTCTGCTTGGCCCGGTACAGAACCTCGTCACGATCCCGGTGTCGCTGGCACAACGGGCGATCAGCGGCATCACTCGGCAGATCAGCAACACAGTCAACACATTGGCGAACTTCCAGAGCTTGCAAGCCCAGAACGAACAGCTAGAACACGCTTTGGTCAGCTTTCAAGCGGAGATCGTCGAACTGCGCGAAGTGAAAGCCGACTATGATCGGGTGGTGGCACTGCTCAACTACAAGAACAAAAGCGATAACGCCGGGCGTCAATACGTGGCGGCGACGGTCATTGGCCGCGATACGACGGGCTTGCTGCGAAACATCACCGTTGACCGGGGCACGCGCGACGGCTTGGCGATTGGAATGCCTGTTGTGACCGAGTTGGGACTCGTTGGGCGAATCACCACCGTCACCTCGTTGAGCGCGCAGGTCACATTGGTGATCGATCCGTCCAGCTACGTCAATTCGCGCCTGCAAAAGTCGCGTGCCGAGGGGCGTATCGTCGGCGGCAGCGTTTCCGGCACGGCCAGCGGAGATTTGCGAATGACGTTCATCCCGCTCAAAGAAACGATCAGCGATGATGAAGTCGTGGTCACATCGGGCATTGGCGGCAACTTCCCGCGCGGTCTGACCATTGGACAGGTTACCAGTTCGCGGCTTGATGACTCGAAACTGTTTCAGGAAGCCGAAGTTCGCAGTCTGATCGACTTCAACCGATTGGAAATCGTGCTGGTCATCACCAACTTTGAACCACTCGATACCTCGGCCTTTGCCACGCCTGTTCCCGCGCAATAGCCCATGGTGCTAGGGCGTTATCTCAGTTTGCCGATCTTGCTGATCACGGTTATTTTGCAAACAACCGTCATGCCAGAGTTCCAGATCAGGAGTGGCCGCGCCGATCTGCTCTTTACGATCATCCTGTCGTGGACGCTGCTGGCGGGCGCGGAACAGGGGATCGTTTGGGCACTGGTCGGCGGCGTGCTGCAAGACCTGCTGACCGGGGTACCGCTGGGCACATCGGCGCTGGTGCTGGTCGTGGTGATGTTCGCCATTTCGTCGCTGGTGGGGCAGGTCGGGCGCAGCAATATCCTGCTGCCGCCGTTGGTGGCGGGCGCGGGCACGGCCATTTATCACCTGATTTTGCTGGTCGTGTACGCCGTGTTGGGGCGCGGTTCACCGATTGGCTACAGTCTGTTGAACGTGACACTGCCAACCGTCTTGTTGAATGTTATCCTGATATTGCCCATCTTCCGCGCGATGGGCGTCCTCTTCGAGGCGATACGCCCCCGGCGCGTTTCGCTCTAGTGTATTGTTAGTGAGGTTTCATGAAGGAAGGTCGATTACTCCCGTTTCAGGGATCGCGTCTGGTCTTTTTCTGTGTGGTGATGTTTTGTACGCTGGTCGTGCTGGTCGTGCGTTTGTACGATTATCAATTCAGCCAGTACGACAAATTTACGGCTCAGGCGCGCGAAAACGCGGTGCAAAGTGTGCCGCTGCCCGCGCCGCGAGGCGTGATCTATGATCGCTATGGCGTCGGGTTGGCGCTTAACTCTCCAGCCTGGTTGGTAACAGTTGTTCCGGCGTCGCTGCCCGATGATGAACGTGCCGCGCTTGACGTGCTGAACCGTCTATCAGCCTTGATCGATGTGCCGCCAACTCGTGCCGCCGCCGATGCAGCGGGCAAGAAGAACATTCGCAGCCTGCAGGAATTGGTCAAAGAAGGCGAAGGTATCGCACCATATCGTGCGGTGATCGTCAAGACGGATGTCGATCAGGGCATCGCACAGCAAATCTTGGAGATCAAGCAGCTACTGCCGGGCGTCGATGTGCAGTGGGGCGCGGTTCGCCAGTACCCGACGGGGCGCACCACCGCACAGATGATCGGCTACCTGGGGCCAATCGGTCAGCGCGAAGCCGACGAACTCCGCAAGCAGGGTTACAATCCCTCTTTTGAGCGGACGGGCTACGCGGGCGTCGAATCGTCCATGAACACCGAACTATCCGGCGTGCGCGGACGGCGTGTGCAAAAGATCGATGTAGCCGGGCGCGTAGTTGAGGGCGGTTTGCTTGAAGAAACGCCTGCCGTGCCCGGTACGAATGTGCGCCTAACGATTGATTTGCAGTTGCAGCAGTTCGCCGAACAAGCCCTTGCTGCGGAGATTAGTCGTGTCAATCTGGAGAAAGGTGGCACGAACTGGACACAATCGGGCGTTGTGATCGCTATGAATCCACAAACGGGCGAAATCCTGGCAATGGTCAGTTGGCCGTCATATGATAACAGCAAGTTCGCACGCTTCATTGACGGCAACTACTATGAGCAGGTTGCCAAAGACCCGGACTTTCCGTTGATCAATCACGCGGTGGCTTCGACTTATCCGCCCGGCTCAACCTGGAAAATTCTCACGGCCAGCGCCGTAGCCCAGGAAAAAGTGATCGATCCCAACTCGGCATTGATCGATGAGGGCAGCTTGATCGTCAAGAACAGTTTTGCGCCCAACGATGTGAGCCGCAACCAGAAGTTCGTATGCTGGGACCGGAAGGGGCATGGTCAGGTCGATCTGATCAAGGCGCTGGCCGTTAGCTGCGATGTATATTTCTATCAGGTCGGCGGCGGCAATCCGGCAGTCAGCCCGTCGGTGCTGCGTCCGGGCGGGTTAGGTATCGTCAATCTGGACCGCTATGCTGCAATGTACGGCATTGGTGAGCAAACTTTTGTCGAACTGCCCGGCGCGGTAACGGGTAACATGCCAGACCCCGACTGGAAACGTCGCCTGTATGGTGAAAGCTGGTCTACGGGTGACACCTATAACGCCGCTTTTGGTCAGGGGTATGTGATCGTCACACCGCTGCAACTGCTGAACGTGGCCGCGACGATTGCCAACGGCGGCACGGAGTACCAGCCGACGATCATCAACAGCTTTGTCGATTCTGAGAACAACATTTTGAAGCCGTTCCAGCCACACATTTTGCGAACCGTTATGCTGCCCACCGATGGCAGTCCGGCGGTTTTGCATATCGAAGAAGACATGAAAACTAAAGGCGCGAACAGTTTGGCCTGCACATGTGAGCTGGATAGCAAATTCTCGACGCCCGAAGGCCGCGCCAAATATGGTAAGCAAATTCACGATCCGAGCAAGCCGGACGATCCAACGGCCATGATCACCGTTTGCGATCCGGCCAAAGTGACGGAGAGCTACCGCCAAACGGTGATGGTTGACCGCAACCCGGACCCGGATCGGTTCGACTTCAAGCCGATTGATTACACCGTTTTCGTCCCCTATGATTACACGTTCGGCGACGGCATTTGCAACGAGAACGACTTCCAGGTTAGCAGCCTCGATCCGGCGCTGTTCGCCAGCACAACGCTCACCGATGATGAAAAAGAGAAAATTGGTTATCAGCCCCCTTTTGTCGATAAGAGCGTCATTCAGACCGTTCAGGAAGGGATGCACCGCGCCACCAAGTCACCACCCAATAGTCCTTATACGGGTACGGCGGGACCAGGTTCTGTGAAAGGCGATCCGGTGGGCTACAATATTGGCGTGATCGATACGGCGGGCAAAACGGGCACTGCCGAATACTGCGATAATATTGCCGCCGCATCCAACTTGTGCCAGTTCGGGGCGTGGCCTGCTCATGCTTGGTTCCTGGGATATGCACCGTTCGAGAAGCCCGAAATCGTGGTCGTCGGGTTTGTCTATCACGGCAACGAGGGATCAGTTCACGCCATGCCAATTGTTCGCAAGGTGACAGATTGCTACTTCAAGCTGCGCGATGCACGGCAAGCGGGCAGACCCACGCCCGATTGCAGCCTGACCGAACCGAAACCAGTGGGCGCACCCTAGCGGCGGCGGGCAGGCGCTTCACCGATAGACAACAGAGCGTTCACGGCTTCACGGATGTGTGGAGGTGCCTGTTCGTAGCGGCGGCCAAAAATTCGGGCGTCGGCACTCAATCCAAAGCGGCCTATTGTTTCGGGGAAAGTCTTTGCGAGCAGCGCCGTAATATCTGTTTGAGTGGCATCTGCAAGTTTCAAAAGAAATTCAAGTGTGGGAATACTCTCATCTTCTGGATCAACCATCCGATTAATGGTTGTATTTGACACACCAACATACTTAGCGAACTCACGAGCCGACATATTCAGTTTGTGCATTTCTGCCAAAACAAAATTACCTAGCTCAGGACTTCGTTTCTCCATGTGTCAACAGCCTCAAATCGCTTACAGCAAATGCTTGACATAAGAGCAGTTCTCCATACAATTGATATTTGTATGTTTTATATGAAACGTGAGATGCACTTTCGTATGAGACATCCAAGATAAAGAGGCGGCATCACTTTTCCGGGTGGAAACCGCCTCAATCCGTATCCTTGTTCTTAGGCATACGAAAGGTAAATATACAACCATGTTCAACCAGCCGTCAACTCAAAATATTTCTGATGATCGTCCGCTGCCGCTAATTGTTGCCGAAAAGTGGAATTTTCCGCTGCAAGTTCACGTAGTCGATGGCGTCTATTGGTACGCGATCCTAGACTGGATTGGGGGGCTTAGCAACACAAGTGGGAAAACCACAAGCAAAATCTGGTTTGATATACAGAGATCGGGCAGTCTCAAGGATAGTTCGGGTTCAACCCGAACCATGTCTTACGATGATGGATACCATGCAGCTACTCAAAAAGATTTCGCGGACGACAAAACGCTGTACCTGATCGCACAGCACATGCGAAGCACCAAGAAGCGCCCGACTCTGGCCGCCATCAAAGAGTATCTGGCGGAATCCGGCGCGTTTGTCGATCAGATTCGGCTTGATCCGATTGGCGCGGCGGAAAAGATCAAGGCCGATGCAGATGATCGGGAATATCGAAAACTGCTGGATGAGGGCTTTACGCCCGACGAAGCGCGTCAATGGCTCATTCAGCGCCGCAGAGGAATCAATACCCGCAAGTGGATTGTCGAAATTTGGGTTGAGCGCGGCGTGACAGGTAAAGGCTTTGGTATCCTCACTAATCGCGTTTCCGAGGTGGCGATTGGCACATCGGCAACGGCACGCAAACGGGAGATGAAACTTCCCCGGCACGAAACATCACGCCGCTACGAGTCCACTGCAAATCTGGTGCTGATTGCCATGACGGAGCTAACGGCGGGTGGCTTGCACATTCACCGCGAAAGCGAAGGGTTGGATGAACTGCTTGAAGACATTGACGATACCGCGCCGATCATCGACGCTGCCCGTCCCGAAGTGTATAAAGCGTTTTCGCAAAAGCCACGCCGTTTGCGGGATCGCAGCAACCCGGAACTGAAATCGGGGTCTTAGGTTTGTTTTGTTATACATGTCCCGATTGTGGTAACATGGTGAATGATGAAAAATCCTCACGCCGCGATACGAGCATCGCGTCGGGCGTGCTGTTTTGCCATAGTGGAGCGAAGGCATGAGTGATCTGAGTAAGGACCAGTTACTGGAAATGTACCATGCGATGGTACTCATCCGGCGGTTTGAGGATACCAGCAAAGAACTGTATCACCAGAATAAAATCGGCGGCGCGTATCTGCACCTGTACAGCGGTCAGGAAGCAACGGGTACGGGCGCGGTTCGGGCGCTGCGTGAGACAGACCATGTGATCACGGCCTACCGCGATCACGGTATTGCACTGCTGCGCGGCTCTGACCCGAACCGTTTGATGGCCGAGATGTTCGGCAAGCGTACCGGGATCAGCGGCGGCAAGGGCGGCTCGATGCACCTGGCAGACCGGGATCGCAATTTTTGGGGCGGTTATGGGATCGTCGGCGGGCATTTGCCGATTGCGACGGGGATCGCGCTCAAGGTCAAGTACATGAATGACGATGCGGTGGTGCTGTCATTCATTGGCGACGGCGCAACCAACAACGGCTATTTCCACGAGGCGCTCAATTTTAGCGCCGTGCAAAAACTCCCGGTGGTCTGGTTGATCGAAAACAACCTGTACGGCATGGGCACCAGCGTAGAGCTTTCCAGCGGCCAGACCGAACTGGTCAAGCGCGCAATTGCTTATGGCATGAAGGAAGGCCCGCGCCTGGACGGTATGAATGTCCTGGAAGTCTATGACGCCATGCGCGAAGCTACCGAATATGCCCGGCACAATGGCCCAATTTTGGTAGAGGCGCTCTCCTATCGCTATGACGGTCACGGCATGTCCGATAAGGTTTATGCCAACCGCACCGAAGAAATGAAACTGTACCACGAACGCGATCCGATCATCCGGCTGCGAAATTACCTGTGCGATCAATACAAAGAGATCGCCCCGGAACTGGAAGCCGCCGAAAAGCAGGCCGAACAGACTGTTGCGGATGCTGTCGAGTTTGCCGATAAGAGTCCGGTGCCCACCTACGAAGACCTGATTCGGAACGTGTACGTCGAGAAAGATAATAGCAACAATCATGGCTGAAAAGAGAATATCGGTACGTGAGGCACTCCGCGCGGCGCTGCACGAAGAAATGGTGCGTGATGATCGCGTTTTCGTGATGGGTGAAGAAGTCGGGCGCTGGGACGGCACGCACAAAGTCACGCGCGGCTTCTTTGAAGAATTTGGCGAACGGCGCGTGATCGATACACCGATCAGCGAAATGGTCATCGCGGGCGCGGCCATTGGCGCGGCAATGGCAGGTTTACGGCCTGTCGCTGAACTGATGACGATCAATTTTGCATTCCTGGCCTTTGATGCGATCATCAACCATGCCGCCAAACAGCACTATATGTACGACGGTCAGTTCACCGTGCCGATGGTCATTCGCACGGCGACAGGCTGGGGTAATCAGGCGACTGCATCACACTCCCAAAGCCCCGAACCGATCTTCGCACACTTTCCGGGCTTATATGTGGGGTGCCCCTCCAATGCGTCCGATGCAAAAGGGATGCTCAAAGCTGCCATCCGTGACGAAAATCCGGTCCTGTTCTGCGAAAGTATTGGTCTTTACCCGAAACCGGGCATGGTCAACGATGATCCCGATTTTCTGCTGCCCATCGGCAAGAGCGATTACAAACGACGTGGTGATGATGTCACGATTGTCGCCTTCTCACGTGGGGTCGATTGGGCGCTTGAAGCTGCCGAAATTCTGGCGAAAGACGGCGTCGAAGCGGAGATTGTCGATCTGCGCTGGCTTCGCCCGCTCGATCTCGATCTGGTCTTCGAGAGCTTCAAAAAGACGAACCGCTG
>JBBSEU010000123.1:0-15771 GCA_038239365.1 Aggregatilineales bacterium | reverse complement strand
GTCATAAACAGTTTGCCGGGAGAGCATCCGGCGACCTTCGGGACATTGCGCGATTCCCATCCGCACGATCTGATCAGGACGCAGGCGGCTAATATCGCGCCCCTCGAACAGAATGCGGCCACTGCGCGGCGTAATAAGGCGCGAAATGGTGCGGAGTGTGGTCGTTTTGCCTGCGCCATTCGCCCCGATCAGTGCCACCACTTCGCCCGGATGGATGACCATGCTCACATTCTCAAGCGCCTGAATACCGCCGTAGTTAACATATAATTCCTGAATTTCGAGGATCGGCTGCGGCATGGGCTATTCATCCCCCAGATAGGCTTCAATCACCGCCGGATCGTTTTGCACGGCGGTGGGCTGACCCAACGCGATCAAATCCCCAAAGTGCAGCACTGCAATCCGGTCACACAGCCCCATCACCAGCGGCACATGATGCTCGATCAGCAGCACAGTCAGTTGGAAATCGCTCCGCACCCCTCGTATAAAATCGCTCAGGCCGGCTTTTTCGTTGGTATTCATCCCGGCGGCGGGTTCATCGAGCAGCAGCAGCGACGGCTCTAAGGCCAGCGCGCGGGCGATCTCCAGACGGCGCTGATCGCCATACGCGAAGTTTCGCGCCTGCATCTGTGCCCGATCCGCCAGCCCGATCAGATCGAGCAGTTCCATTGATTTTTCACGAGTGCGCCGTTCTTCGGCGGGGCCCGGCGGCAAGCCAAAAACCCCGGTGATCAAATTACTGTGGGTATGCGTGTGACGCGCGATCATCACGTTTTCGAGCGCCGTCAGGTTGCCAAACAAGCGAATATTCTGGAACGTGCGCGCGATGCCCTTTTGTGCGATCTGGTGTGGCTTTTCGCCTGTGTAGTCGCGGCCATCGTAGACTAATCGGCCACTTGAGGGCATCGTTAGCCCGGTGATGATATTGAACAGCGTCGTTTTGCCCGCGCCGTTGGGGCCGATCAAGCCAAAAATCTCGTCTTTGTGAACGCCAAACGAAACGTTGTTCACGGCCACCAGCCCGCCAAAGTTCCGCACGATATTGTGGACTTCAAGCGTGGGCAGTCCCGCCGATTTGGGCGTCGTGATGCGCGGGACAGAGTCTGAGGGTTGCATCAGCTTCACTTCGCCACAGGGGTTGGCGGATTGTTGAGTGGCGCAGGTTCACGGCGGCGGAATAAATCGGGCGTGATCAGCCCTTGTGGAAAGAACGCCGCGCCCAACGCGATCAGCACGCCAAACAGGATCAATCGGCTGTCTTTGAGAAGTTGGCTCAACCACTCAGGCAGGCCATTGACACCCGCTAACGCGCGCAGACCTTCGGGTAATGCGGTCAGCAGCATCCCGCCGACGACTGGCCCCAAAAACGTCCGCGAGCCACCGACCAGCACGTAGGCCAAAATCAAAATGCTGCCATCGAACGTGCCCAGCGATGGATTCCATGTACTCAACAAATGCGCGCTGATCACCCCGGTCACACCGGCCAGCATCGCGCCAAGTGTGAATGCCAGCACCTTGTAGGCCATCGGGTTAATGCCAATCGCGGCGGCGGCCAGTTCATCTTCGCGCAAGGCCGTAAATGCCCGCCCGACTCGCGTTCGCTCCAGCCGATAGGTGAAGAACATCGCAAACAGCAGCAGCGGCGCGGCCACAAGGATATAGCCGAACTGTGAACCAATCGGGTCTGGAATGGCCGAAATGCCGATCTGACCACCCGTGAAATCCTGGAATGCCACCGCTGATACCCGGATAATCTCGACAACCGCAATCGTTGCCAGCGCCAAAAATATGCCGCGCAGCCGTAACGCCGTGAACCCCACAATCACGGCCACGATACCGCACAACAGCGCCGCCACGAAAAGTTCAAACAGAAACGGTGGCACAGGGTACAGCCCGCGCTCAACTGGAAAGACGCGCGTCGAAAGCAGCGCCGCCACATACCCGCCAATCGCATAAAAACCGGGGCTGGCAAGCGATAACTGTCCGGCCATCAGCGGCAGATAGAGCGAAAGCGCCAATGTCGCTTGCAGCACCATCGTGACCAGCAAAAAGCCATATACCTGGATGAAGGCTTGCACGATTACTTTCTTTTATACTTTTTGGATCAACGCGCGACCCAGGATACCCTGTGGCCGAACCAGCAAAATGATAAACAACAGCACGAACGGCACTGCATCGCGTAACGGGCTGTACTGCGACGGCAAAAAGCCAATCGACGCCTCCGCCAAACCAATCACGAATCCACCAACGACTGCCCCCGGAATATCACCCAACCCACCCAGCACGATCACGGCCAGACCACGCAATCCATAGGTGATTCCAAAGTTTGGCCCCGCGATGCTGAAATTGACCCCGACCAGCGTTCCAGCTAACCCACCCAGAAAACCGCTCAGGAAAAACGTGAACAGAATCAATCGATCCGGGTTGATGCCAAGCAAGCTGGCCGTGATCGAATCTTCGGCGATGGCCTGTAACGCCTTACCCAACTTCGTGCGGTTGATCAGGTAGGTGAGCAGGGTCACAATGATGATACAGGCGATGAAGATGATGATCGGCTTGGTACGGATCAAAATGGGCGGCGATCCGCCAAAATTGACGGCAGGCGGCAGCGATCCGAAAGCGTTATCGGGGTAGCTGTACGCCTCTGCACCAACAAGGTACTGAATCAAGTTGACGATAGCGACGGCCACACCCAAACTCGAAACGAGACTGAGCAGCGGATCAGCGCCACGAGTTCGCAGCGGGCGAAAAGCCACTCGCTCGATGAACACACCGCACAACCCGGCCAGCAGCGCCCCCACAAACATCGCCAGCAAGAAGGGCAGGGCAATCGGCGCGGAGAGATTCGCTAATAGGCCGTTAAAGCCGAACTTCGAGCCAAGCAGCACATACGTAAAATACGCGCCGAGTGTGAACACTGCCCCATGCGCGAAGTTGATCACGCGCAGGATCGAAAAGATGAGCGTATAGCCGAGGGCAAAGATCGCGTACACACTGCCGATAGCGATCCCATTGAACAAATTTTGCAGGACAAAAGTTAAGGTCATAAAAAATCAGCGTTAGCTATCAGCGGTCAGGTGTCAGCTTTCGGCAAAAACGCTTGTTAAACCTCACCCCTCTCTATTCACCATCAGGAAGCAACTTATCAATATCTTGCAGTGCGGCAATAAAGATAGGCAAACTATCTCCTTCCTGAGTTACCCAGGGAGCGGTTCCGCGTTTAAATTGCCAGCGCGAAGGCCCGAAACTGCTTAAGGCCAGCAGAAAACGATCATCATTGTTAATGATTTCCAGATCAATGCAGCGAACAAGCTGTTTACGCATAATTTGGAATTGTGTATAGTGTGCGCGGAGAAGTGTGAGAGCGGAGTCGTTATCGTTGTATACACCACCCCATGCGACCTGATCAAAGATTGCCAGCAGACCATCGACAAGATAAAAATGCAGCGCGTAGGTGTTCATTCCATAACCTGCATGTCCGAACATCGCATAGGGCGACGGCGGGTGAGTCAAATACTCGTCGACGTAAGCAGTCATATTGTATAGATTTGGAACATTACGCCGCGTCCCATACACCCAGCTATCGAGCTGTTCGATATAAGGTTGTAGGTGATCGGGGATGGGTGGTGGAGGCAGCCCCATCTCCGCATATTTGGCAAGCGCAGTCTGCCACACGCTGTGAATTTCCGTCATCAGGGTGTGTTATGTTGTGGCTGATAGAGCGGTTCATTGGCCGCCAATGCAGCCGTTTTGCGCTGGCGGTTGAAACCAGTGTAGCTGTTTTGATCTGTCTGGAGAGCGGCGGTTGCTGCGCCCCATTGCATCACATTGACTCCCGTATGATTGATCTGCGGTGCCTCACCAACAGCACTTGAGGAATTAACCAGTTGTGCCAGGCGTACTTTCGTCGCTACATCCATGTTGCCCGTCACACTGGCGACTCGTCCCGCGCGTACCAGATTACGTATTTGCAATTGAACATTCTCAAAGCGACTGCGCGCCGCATCGCGTTCAGCACGCAGCATTTTATGATCAATGAGGATTTTCTCAATGCCGTTCCACTGGGTCTGAAGGAATCGAAGCGCAGTTAGTTCATCGACGACAGGGGGCAGGTTAGGTGTTTTAGACCAGTTTGGATCACCAAGCCGATCAGCAGTTGCGTTCTTACCCAGTGTATCGTCATTGTCGATCCCCTTAACCCCGCGCACTCGTTGATTCGGATCGTGTGGATCGTAATCGATAACAAAGTTTCCGGCGTGGCGGTCAGCATGAGCAACCATCAGATCAAAAAACTGGAGAGTATTCAGATCACGTTGGAGTACCGGATCATCCCAGTTGAAATTTGCAACCGATGTCTTGAAGCCAAAGAATTGTCCGTTGTGAACTTTGAAGTCTTCCATACCCTCAAAGTCGCGGTCTAATTCAACGAGTTCGGATTCGATATTACTCAGAAGCTGCTTGCGTGCATCCCTGCCGAGCGTGCTATTTGCTAGTTGGTTGAACTGGTGTTGCAGCCTTGGATTGCCCGCAATCAGGTTGGGTGGAACGGGTTTGAACGGAACTTTGTTTTGTCCCTCCGCGCCACGCGCCTTTTCCATAACTTGGCCGGTTTTCATTTCGCCATTTTTATCTTTATGGGTAATCAGCGCCGTTTTGGGGATAACCCCAAACTGCATCAATTCGCTGATTTGAAAGACCGCGACTGACCGAAGACTGGCGTTAGCATTCTGCTTTTCAATACCAGATCGTTCACCCCAAACACTGGTCTTTGCCTGGTCGAATTTGGTGTACCCGGTCATCGTCTGGTTCGGCCCCGTTTTGTAAGTCGCCATACCCAGCGTGTTGATGCCGCCTGACGCCACATTCTCCTGCCGCCCGGTCATCTGCTTATCAGTCAGGACTGGCAGGGAGTTATCGGAAGTTGAAGCCCTTAAAAAGAGACTCTCGTGTAATTCACGCAAATCATCATGTTTATTCGCCTGACCACTCATTTGAACTAGTTTGAGGAGATTTTCAATGATTGGTTTAAGTCTGGCTTTTTCCTGATCATTGGCAGTCTGAGCTTCCGTCATGAGGTCCCGTCTGTAATTCTGTAACCATTCATTAATCCTATCGGTCAATGGATTTGCTTTTTGCAAACCCTCTTGAAAATATGCGTCCGCCGCTGGCAAATTCTTTCCAGGGAATCTCTTTTCATATTCAGACAGCAGGTTTTGGTACTCTACAATTTTTTCCCGTATCTGGGTACGAATTACTGCATTTTTATCTTTTGGGATCATCTCATCATAATACTTTGCACTAAAGAGACGAGATACGCGGGTGGCTGCCATACCGTGTATTGCTCGGATTGTCGCCCGATTTCCAACTGAGCGTTGTAACTGTAGTACCTTTGCCTGTCGATACGAAGCAGATTGTTGTGCTTCAACAGGCGCAGCAGTTTCCAAAGCAGCTTTTGCCTGGGAAGGCTTCTCGTTTTGGGGGGAAACTTTATGTTGCATAGTTGGCTAATCCCACAAAGGTTATAAGCTACCGATAAATCATTTATAATCTCGTTTGTTTATTATCACAACCTTCAATAACCACTATCATCGTTTGTGGATACCCCCTACCCCGCTTGCGGGGTAGGGGGTGGGATTAATCTCTATTTCTTCGGTGCAACGTAGGCGTCAAACGCTTTGACAAACGCGAACAAGCCGGTCTTGCCATCGGCATCCATCTTGATTTGCGCGACGTAGAACTTTTGCTGGTTCAGTTCGCCGCCTGCCACATCGCCATTGTCTTTCTTGACCTTCGTGAACGAAATCTTGCCGAGCGGCGTATCGAATGTACCCGCCTGAATTTCGTCATTGAGCGTCTTCCGCAGCGTCGGCAAATCTTTCAGGTCAAGTTTGCCTTTTTTATCCAGCGAACGCAGCGACTCAACCACCACCTGCACGCACGCGAACATCTGGCCGCTGAACTGTGGTGGCTGTGGGCGCTTCTGATCAAGTTGGTAAGCCTGGACAAATTCGTTGTTGATTGCGGTATCGAGCGCCGGACCATACGCCTGGGCGACCAATACACCATCGCACTGTGCCTGACAAACGGCGAACATATTGGCCGTGTTCAAGCCGTTGCCACCAATGATCAAGCCTTTATAGCCCAGTTCACGTAACTGCTTGACCAGATTGCCACCATCGACAGCCAAACCGGAGACGATGATCAGTTCTGGGTTTGCGCCCAGTGCCGCGCTGATCTGTGTCGTGAAATCCTTATCTTTGACGGAGAAAGTCTGCACTGTCGCCAGTTTGTAACCCAGGTCAGTCGAGGCCGTCTGGAATACTTTCGACTCGGAGGTGGCGAAGGCATCATCCTGCGCGTACATGACCGCGATTGTCTTAATATCCGGGTTTATTTCTTTGGCAACCAGGATCGCGTTCGGCGCATAACCCGCCACGCCCGCTGAAACGCGCGTCACGAAAGCACCGATCTGGGGGATACCTGCCGCCGTGTTCGAGGGCGCAAGGACTGGCACGCCTGCTTTATCGGCCACCGGATCGGCGGCTCTGGCCTGGGTACTCAGCGTTGGGCCGATGATTGCCACCACGTTCCCGTTGATCAGCGCGTTAAAGGCGTTGACTGCTGTTTCGGGTGCGCCCGCCGCGTCCTGATAGACCAGCTTGATCGGGCGTCCGTTCACGCCGCCGCGCTGATTGAAGAATGCTTCGGCGATCTTTGCACCGACAACCTGTTCCTGACCGAGCAGCGCCGTATCACTCGTTTGGGCGACGGCCACACCGATCAAGATTGGATCGCCGGAGAGTGCCATCGCGGTTGGTGTGGGTCCCATCGTGGCCTTTGTGGCGGCCATTGTTGCCGCCGCAGTAGCGGCCTGTGCCCGCACCGAGGCATTGGGCGCAGCTTGCATTACGACCAGGGCTAAAATGGCAGCGAATACGCTCAAAGGTATTAGGCAGTTGACGAGAAATGATCTTTTCATTTTTCCATCCCTATGTTCTAAATGTTCCGCCTGATGGCGTTGAGCCAATTGTCTTTGAAACAGGCGATTTCCGCAACAAACTTTCGGACTTTGGGTAAACTAAGTTAGCCTTGTAAAGAAGTGGAGACTCTGATTTTGCGAAAAATAGTTTTGCTCATCATCGGTTTATTGTTCATTGCTGCATTGGCGACTCCCGTGCGCGCGCAAACTGGTGGCGTAATCACGACCAACTATCCCAAACCGGGTGATACCTCCGCCGCGCCCGCCGTGCGACTTCTTGCCCCGAAATATGGCGACTACAGCAACATGGAAACCGATCCGGCTGCCGTTTCCGAAGCGGAGCGTGACGCGCTGCTGAGCAAGGCCAAAGCCGAACTACCCGCCGGAATCGATCTGGTGACGCTCAACAAGTGGGACGACGCCAAAGAAGGGATCAACGCCGTTCAGATCGTCAACAATCTGCCGATTGCGGGTGCGACGTATACGCTTGTGCTTCCGGCGAACTGGAGTCGCAAGAACAAAGTGCCCGTTTTGCTGAGCGGCAACGGCGCGGGCGTCAGCAATAATCAACGGTTCTGGAAAGGCAGCGATACGACCCTGATCCGTTTGGTGGGTACGGCCTCAGGTGCAGGACATACAGGGCTGATCGCGGCCTACAGCAATGCGGGCGGCACTGAAAGCCAGGGCGTTGACGATCATACTTACAAATCGGTGGGCGCATTTTTCGACTTCGTGGCGCAAAACGGTGGCGATCCACAGCACGCGATCACGGCGGGCGGCAGTCGCGGCGGGGGTACGGCGCTCATGTGGGCGATCAATCCTCTCAAGCTGAACTACAACGTTCAGGCCGTCTTTGCCGATATTCCACCAACAGCGTATGGATTACTCAGTCAGCGCAGTGTCCTGACCTATCCGAACCTGGGCTACATCTATATTGCCGTCACGCATTTGCCGGATGCGTACAAATATGGTTCACCCTTTGGCCCCGGCAAGCAGGGGATCGGCGCGCTGATCGGCACAAACGACCCGACAGAAGCCGACGCCAAAAGCCCGATTGGGTTGGCCGAATCGCTCAAAGGTAAAATAGTCGTGATCGGGCGTGGTACGCATGACCCATTTTTCCCGCTGCGCGAATTTCTGGCGTTTGATCGCCGTCTGACCGAACTGACCATCACTCACACGACGGTGATCACGCTGGGTCAGGGGCACATCGTGAACAGCTTCTGGTTGCAACAGTTATTCGCCTATACCGATGCCGTGACGCAGGGCAAGCCCTATCAACCGCCGCCCGGACGTTTTCTATACATCAATCTCCTGCCACCGGATGGTACACAGGTGCCGCTCTCGGCGTATTTGAAAGATGGTTTGCAGGCCGATCCGAAAGCCGTACCAGCCGCCAATCTGGAACTGCCTTTCACGGCGGAAATTCCAGTGTTAGCGGGCGTTGGCCTGCCTGTCGATGTATCGGTGTGCGGCAAACCCGGCGCGACGTTCAGCTATTCGGCTACGGATGCCAGCGGTAAAGAGTGGACAAAGCAGGATGGCACGTTCGGCGCGGAAGAATGCGCTCACGCCGAGATCAAAGCGCCCGATTCGCCCGGTGAATACGCCTGGACGTTCACCTACAACGGCAAAGTGATCCCGGCGACCTTCACGCCGCGTCGTAATGAGGGCGGCTGTGGTTTGCCCGCCGTGACAACCGTCTCGCTCAATCAACCTTCGCCCTCGGAACTGAACGGCGGCGAAGCCTCACTCGGCTTTGGTGTCGATCAGTACAGCGCGCAGGAAACGAGCTGCACCGCACCCTGATGGCCGACTGGAGCGTTGTTCTGAGTCATGATTTGAGCGCGATCCGATCAACCTGGGTGTCGCTTTACGAGTCGACTCCCAACTTCAATCCACATATGGCCTGGAATTTTGTTGCCGCGTGGCATCATCATCTGGGCAAAGGTTGGCAGCCCTATTTGTTGACGGTTTATCAGAGCGATCAACCTATTGCCCTGCTGCCCTTGATGCGGCGCGGTTCGCAATTAAGTTGGCTGGCCGCGCCCCGATTGGATTGGGCGACGCTGCTCTGCCCGGACTCGGAACATCTGCCGGGTATCGTGCGCGTTTTCGCCGACTATTTGCGCCGAACCCGGTGGTCGATGCTGGACTTACACCATCTGTACCCACAAACGGCTGAATTATTCACCAATGCGTTGTCCGAGGTGTGGCAGCACACCGAAAAACGTACCGAACTGCCCTATGTAGCGATTCGTGGCCGCACCTGGGATGAATATCTGAACAGCGCATCTGCCGCGACACGCCGCCAACTGCGTAAGCCTGGAAATCGACTGGAGCGCGATCAGTTAAGTGCCCGCGTCGAAACACTCACCGATCCAGAGCAGGTGGCCGCCGCGCTGCCCATTCTGGATCATCTGAACGCACAGCGCAGTGCAGTACGCAGCGGTGCATTAACGGGAAGCAAGAATGATTTTTTGCATCAGGTCTATCAAGATTATGCAGCACAAGGCCGCTTATGTGTCTATATTTTGTACTACAACGATACACCCGCTGCTCACTGGACGGTTTTCACGGCAAAAGGCGCAACCTTCCTCTGGCAAACCGCATTCGATTCCGTCTTCAAGTTTTATTCGCCGGGGAAGATGCTGTTATCATCTGTACTGCAAGCAAGCTTTGAGCGGGGCGACTCAGTGATCAACTTTATGCAGGGGATGGAGCAATACAAATATCGTTGGGTAGAGGATCACGCCCAACCGCTTGCCCGTCCTGTGTTTTATCGCAGCGCCCTGCAAGGCAAAATCGCGGCATGGCGACGTGAACAGCGCGCTCGATTGGCACGTTCGGAATGGCTGCATCAGTTGTGGGTACGTCTCAGCCATCACCTGCCAACTGGTGTGTAGCGTGCAGATCCCGGCGGTCTACCGCGAAAACTGGCGTCTGACCGCCCGCTACCGACTGCGACAAATTGCGCTGGATGCGCTTTGGATGCGCGTCTCTGCAAACGATCAGATGCGCCGACTCAACGATCTACCACGCTTGCAAATCTTGTATACCCATGATATTCCCGATAGCACTTTGCCCCAAATTCGGGAACTCTTGAAACGACTGGCACAGCATCACACCTTCGTCAGCTACGATGACGCCGTGAGTCGCATCGCAAGCGGAGCCATCGAACGCCCCATGATCGCGGTTGCATTAGATGACGGACTCGCGGTCAATACAACGCTGCTCGATCTGTTTGATGCGTTTGGCGTGTGTGCCTGTTTCTTCGTGATCGGAACTGCAATCGGCTTAGCAGGCACGACTCAGTTTTGCCGTCAAACGTTGCACATTCCGCCTCATAATTTTCTAAGTTGGAACGATCTGGAGCGCCTTCTCAAACGCGGGCATTTGATCGGCGCGCACACGATGACTCACCCCGACCTAACAACACTCTCAACGGGGCAAGCACAAGATGAGATCGGCGGCTGTCGAGAACTTCTGTTAAAGCGACTCGGTCAATGCGATCATCTGGCTTGGCCGTATGGCCGCGCCACTGATCCATTAACGCAATTTGCAAAAACAGTTGGTTTCAAAAGTATTGGCACTGGCAGCAGAGGCGATTATACACAGTCAGGGGATGTTTTCAGGTTACGGCGTGATGCCTGGTTTGCCGAAGCACCAGCGCGCAATGTGTTTACGCTGATGGCACTTCGGCACCTGTAGCATTTACCGTGAGTCTTGACTTAAGCCCCTCTCCCTCGGGAGAGGGGTTGGGGTGAGGGCTTTCCCTACCCGACCTTGACGATGCTTGGCAAGACCACCGGGCGGCGATTAGTCTGCTTGTAGAAGAAATCGCCTAAGCCTTCGCGGATTGCTTCGTGCGCCGGACGCCCCTTATCGCGCATCAACCGCTTGATCTCCAGGTTCGTCGCATCGAGCAGATTGCCCGCGTCACGCAGGTGGACAAAGCCGCGACTGATAATTTGCGGGCGTCCCGCCAACTGCCCACGACTATCGACAGGCACGACGGCCACCACAAAGCCATCCGTTGCCAACCGTTCGCGGTCACGCAGCACGGCCTCATTCACATCATCGATCATGCGGCCATCGATCCGCACATCCTGGTAGGGCATGGGTGCGCCAAGTCGCGCGCCTTTGCCATCGAATTCCCAGGGTTGATACGCTTTCAGGATGAAACGGCGCTCATCCGGGATACCACACTCCAACCCGATCCGCGAGTGCAAATGCTGATGGCGGATTTCGCCGTGAACGGGCAGGAAGTATTTTGGCTTGACGGTTTCGAGCATCAGGCGCATATCTTCCTGAGAACCGTGCCCGGAAGTGTGAACCTGCGCCATGCCGCCGTAGATTACGAACGCGCCCAGGTCGTACAGCGCATTAATCACCCTGGACATGGCCTCTTCCTTGCCAGGAATTGCGCGCCCGGAGACAATGATCGTATCGCCGTCACTGATTGATACCTGTGGGTGATTGCCCATGCTCATGCGTGTCAGGGCGGAGTTCGGTTCGCCTTGTGTGCCCGTCGCCACGATTACCAGCTTGTTCGGCGGCAAATTGAGCGCCAGATCGAGCGGGATCAGGCCGGGTGCTTTGATATAGCCCAGGTTACGCGCCAGTGCGACGTTTTCCATCAGGCCGCGCCCTGCAATCGCCACCTGCCGACCCGTCTTGGCGGCGGCATCCGCGATCTGCTGAATACGCGCGATCTGCGAAGCGAACGTCGCCACGATCACGCGCCCCGGTGCTGCGGCGAAAATCGGCGCAAGGGTTTGCCCAACGATGCTATCCGACGGTGTGCGGCCAGGCCGATCCGCGTTGGTGCTGTCGGACATCATGGCAAGCACACCATCCTGCGTCAGCTTCTTGAGGCGTGGCAGGTCAGTTTTGCGGCCATCAATCGGGTGTTCATCGATCTTAAAGTCGCCCGTATGAACCAGCGTTCCGGCGGGTGTCTTGATCACCAGTCC
The DNA here is from genome assembly GCA_038239365.1 of Aggregatilineales bacterium. Classification (GTDB taxonomy): domain Bacteria; phylum Chloroflexota; class Anaerolineae; order Aggregatilineales; family UBA2796; genus JBBRMW01. The sequence continues at coordinate 3,819 of JBBSEU010000123.1, read as the reverse complement.
CACCGCATCCGGGATCGAGTGCGTGACGTGGAAGGCATCGACCTGGAACGGCCCAAGCAATACACTATCGCGCTCGTTCAGTTCACGCAGGTCAACTTTGAGTCCCAGTTCATGTAGCTTGTTAGCAACCATGCCCAGTGTGAAGGGCGTACCATAGATCGGCGTGTGTAGCTGTTGGAGCAGGTACGGCAAGCCGCCGATGTGGTCAAGGTGGCCGTGCGTCAGGACGATCCCGCGCAGCATATCCTGATTTTCCAGCACATAGGTGAAGTTGGGCAGGATGAAGTCGATACCCGGCATATCACTGCTGGGGAACATCACACCGCAGTCCACTATCAGCATATTGCGACCGTATTCGATAACGGTCATGTTTTTACCAATGTCGCCTACACCACCCAGGGGTAGGACTTTCAACGTTTTTAGATTAGGAGCCATTTCATCTCACTTACACAGTCTATAGAGTTAGACATTAAACTCGGTCAGAATTTGTCAGCCAGTACGCAAAAAGCAAGGCAACGAACGGTTGTCGCTTCTCGTCAGGGCGTGAATGCACACCCAAACAAAGTGTTCCACCCATTTCAACCACAGAAGGCAGGGGAACTTATCGCATCGAGGTCTGTCATGTGAAACATCATAGCATACAGTATCGCACTATACAATAGAGAGGACGTTAAATATGTATAAAATCTTTTTAATCTACAGAACTTCACGCAGAGGATTAAAGAGCAGTCAGCCCGCGCAGCACACCCGCGATCACGTCAATCGCGCGGTGATAATCTTCCAACGGCAAATGTTCTTCCGGCGTGTGGTCGAGTGATGAGTCGCCGGGGCCATAGGCCACAATCGGGCATTTCCAGACGGGCGCAACGACGTTCATATCGGACGTGCCCGTTTTGTAAACGTAGCTTGGCTTGCCGCCCACATCGCGTATCGCATTCAAAAATAATCGTGAGAGTACGGTATTTTTCTCACTTTTATGAGCAATTTCTTCACCGCGCCAGATCAGTTCCGCGTTTCCGGCCAGCGGGATCAACGCTGCTTTGAGCGCATCGGGCGGCACATCGACAGGCAGCCGAAAGCTCAGGGTCATATAGGTCGTTTCGGTGAAGCCATCATCCACCGAACGAATCGAGCGCAGCGACGGCATAATCTGATCAAAAGCGCGCTCCCGATCCGTGTTTATCGTATTCGCGTAGGTTTTGGCGGCGTTCCAAAACTCGACGGCTTGTTCGATGGCGTTAGGTTCGGGGCGTGCCGTATGCGCCAACGGGCGGCTCACCTTGCAATCGACCAACACGCGCCCTTTATAGCCAAGCGTCACCCGATCCCAACTGCTCGGTTCACCGATGATACACATTTCGGGGTGATACTGTGTGGCCGCGAATCGTGCGCCTTTACTGGTCGCTGCTTCTTCCTCCACCGCGCCGATCAAAATGATCTTCCAGCCGGAGAGCGCGCCCACTTTGGCTGCACCCGCCACAAAAGTTGCAAGCGGCCCCTTCGCATCGACAGAGCCGCGCCCGTAAAGCTGACCGTCAACGACTTTTACCGGGATGATGCCGGGGACAGTATCAATATGCCCTAGCAAAACGATCTCGCGCGGTCCCTCACCGAGAATACCGACGGCGTTACCCGCCCCATCAATAAACGCCTGTTGATAGCCCAGCGATCTCATGGCCTGCACGAGATAAGTTGTCGCGTCCTGTTCCTGAGTGGAATAGCTGGCCTGCTCAAGCAAGCCAATTAATAGCGAGTCGGGATCGATCATCTTCAATCCTTGTTGTGTTCCCCACGATGTGAAATCCAGCCGGGCGGATCGCTGGCCGGGAACGACTCTTCCGAGGCTTCCTCGACACTATCATAGTTCTCATCATCATCCGACTCGTGTTGATGATTCTGATCGTTTTCAAGTGGGTTTTGCTGAACTTGCACGTCGTCTTTATCGGATTTATCGGACACGGTTTTATCCCTTTTTACGTTAAACGCTCAATCACCGCCGCCGCAACCTCATCTGTCGTCGCATTACCGTCCAGATCACGCGGCAAAATGCCATCTTCCAGGACGCGGCGCACAGCACGATCTATATCGGCTGCCTGTTCGGTCAACCCGGCATCAGAAAGCATCATCGCGGCACTGAGGATTGCACCCATCGGGTTAGCAATACCTTTGCCAGCAATATCCGGCGCAGAGCCATGTACCGGCTCATAATAAGCGATTCCGCCCGCGCCAACATTGGATGAGGGCGCGATCCCCAGGCCACCGATCAGTCCCGCCGCTTCATCCGATAGAATATCGCCAAACAAGTTAGTCGTTACAATCACATCAAAGCGCGTTGGGTCCTTGACCAGCCACATCGCGCACGCGTCGACCAGCAGTTCATCGTAATGCACGTCGGGGTGTTCGGCGGCCACGCGCAAACACTGATCGCGGAATAGTCCGTCTGTTTCCTTGAGAACATTCGCTTTGTGGACAATCGTTACATGCTTGCGGCGTTTCTCTGCTTCCACGAAGGCAACTCGCGCGATTCGCTCCGATGCCTTGACGGTAATCACACGCTCAGCAATGGCGGTATCGCCTTCCCGTCGTTCGCGTCCGGCGTACATGCCTTCGGTGTTTTCACGCACGATCAATAGATCGATCCCCTGCCGACTGCCCGGCAGCGAAACGGTTGGCCGCAAATTAGCGTACAGATCGAACTTTTTCCGCATAGTCAGGACGGGGCTGCTGTAACCCGGCACTTTGGTAGAGGGCGACTGCGTTGCCCCGAACAGCGCCCGACCTGCACTGATGATCGCGTCAATCGTGGCTTGCGGAAGTGCATCACCATGTTGTTGAAAACAATCCCACCCCGCCTCGGCATGGGTGAAGGTGATACCGATATTTAATGCTTCAAGGACGCGCGCCGCCGCCGGAATAACTTCTTTGCCAACGCCATCACCGGGTATCAAACAGACGGTCAGCGTCATTGAGCAGCCAGCTTCTTTTGCAGCATCGGGATCAAGCCGCCCGCTTCCATGATCGCTTTGAGCGATGGCGACAGCGGCGGAAAATCGAAAGTACCCACCGCGCAAGTCACTGTGTAATTATCCGCGTCAATGGTGATCACCTCGCCATTCTGGATCGCGGCCACCGCTGGCGGGCAGACCACCGGCAGCAAACCGCCATTTACCGCGTTCCGAAAGAAGATGCGCGCGATGCTGACCGCTACCAGTACCTTAACGCCCGCCGAGACCAGCGTCGTTACCGCCTGTTCACGCGATGAGCCGCAGCCCCAGTTGCTGCCAGCAACGATAATATCGCCCGGTTGAACCGCCCCGGCAAAGCTCGGATCGAGGTCTTCCAGCGCATATTTCGCCATCTCGTTCACATCGGTCACGGTATACGTGTATTTGCCCGGAAAGATCACGTCCGTGTTGACGTTATCGCCATATTTCCAGACCCGTCCTGAAAAGTGCATTATTTTTTGTCCCACTCTTGAATGTAATCCGCAAGGCCGTATTCGCCGTCTTCATCGAAGTTCGGATCGAGTTCCAACACTTTGCGGTAATCGGCTATCGCTTCGGCGTGCTTATTTTCCATTTCATAGCTCAGGCCGCGTCCATAATACGCATCCGCGCTCTTTGGGTCAAGCCGAAGCGCCTGATTGAAGTCTTTGCGCGCCGCCTCGTAGTCTTTCGAATAGAGATAATTATAAGCGCGCTCGATGTAATCTTCAGGGTTGCCCGGATTAGCCTGGATTGTGGCATTGATTCTCGCCATTTGTGTGGCCTGATTTGAACGCACTTGACCATTTAACGTGGATTCAGTCACCGTTGGCAG
>JBBSEU010000122.1:0-15805 GCA_038239365.1 Aggregatilineales bacterium | reverse complement strand
TGGGACTTCTTACAGCGAACTTTATTATTTGACCTGCCCTTTAACGTCTCGTTCTCGCCGTTCTTTGGCGCTCTGCCTAACTTTCATCCCTGTGGTTGGTAACTGTCGGGTGACTAAAAAATTTCCCCCGATTCCGAGACTTTTTGGCGCTGATCGTGGCTTATACACGATTGAATCTAGCGGCACAGCTTGAATATCGCGCGGCGTTCTTCTCGCAGGTGATCGCCATGTTTTTGAATGATGGCGTATGGGTGACGTTCTGGGTCTTGTTTTTCAATCGTTTCGAGGTGCTGCAAGGCTGGAGCGTGAATGATGTGATCACCCTTTGGGCGGTGTCTGCATCAGGTTTCGGGCTGGCCTTCGCGGTATGTGGGAATGCGCTTGGATTGGCGCGCCTGATCGCCCAAGGCCAACTCGATTCGTGGATGCTGTATCCGCGTGCGCTGCTGCCGCATGTCCTCATTGGCAAAATGAGCGCGACAGCGTGGGGTGATGCCTTGTTCGGTTTCTGTGTGTATGGGTTGTTCGTCCACCCGGATTTGATCCGTTTGCTGATGTTTACCGGACTCGTCATCTCAGCCGCGTTTTTGTTTATCGGGTTCACGGTGGTGACAGGCAGTCTTAGCTTTTACATCGGCAATGCAGCGCCCTTTGCCGATCAATGGTTTTTCGGCCTGATCACATTCAGCACCTATCCAGCAGTCATTTTTGATGGGCCGATCAAGCTGATCCTGTTCACGTTGATTCCCGCCGGATTCGTCTCGTATTTGCCCGTTGAAGCACTGCGAAATTTATCGCTGGGACATGCTGTGCTGGCGATCATCGGCTCTGTGATCGTACTCTGGGTTGGCGTGACCGTCTTCTATCACGGCCTCAAACGTTACGAATCGGGTAGTCTGATGGAGATGCGTGGCTAATTCCTTGAATCGTTTTACGATTTCACCATTGCCAAGCCCGCCAAAGTCTTCTATAATGTTTCACACTTGGGGCGTTGGCTCAGTTGGTTAGAGTGCATCGTTGACATCGATGAGGTCAGAGGTTCGAGTCCTCTACGCCCCACAAACCAAAAACGCCCGATACTGTACACCGCTGTACAATATCGGGCGTTTTATGTGTGCCCGCTAGTGACAGTAACGACTAATAATCGTTATCCTCAAATTCGTCGAAGTCGTCGCGGCCACCCGGTTTGCGGCCACCTTTCTTGCTGCCCTTCTTGCGATCACGGGCACGGCGATCTTCTTCTTTGAGCGATGCCGCCTCGAAATCAGCCACGTCGCTGATCACTTCGGGGGCGCGTGGGGCGGGCGCGGTGGTCGCACGGGTATAGTCGCCATCCAGGTAATCCGCCGAATCAACTTTCTTGAGGCTCAGTCCCATCCGTCGCTGGTCAGGTTCGATCTTGACCACGCGCAGCGTTAGCACATCACCTTCGTTTACTACGTCGCGCGGGTGATTGACACGGTGTTCGGCCAATTCGCTGATGTGGATCAAGCCTTCGATCTCAGGCGCATCAACCAGGCGAGCAAACGCGCCGAATTTGGTCAGCTTCGTGATGGTGCCCTGCACCAACTGACCCACCGCATATTGGCGGGCAATCGCCATCCAGGGGTCTTCTTCCTGACGCTTGATGCTCAGGCCAATGCGCTTGCGCTCACGGTCAATGCTGATCACCTCAACCTTGACTTCCTGGCCCACTTTCAGGATATCGGATGGCTTGGTGACGTGCTTCCACGAGAGTTCAGTCAGGTGAACCAGCCCGTCCGCGCCGCCCACATCGACAAAGACACCAAAATCGGCCAGGCTCTTGACATGCCCGATCTTTACATCGCCGACTTGAAGTTCATCCAACAAGCGTTCTTTCTGGGCTTCACGCATCTGGGGTGCCGCTTCACGCTCCGAAAGGATCAGGCGATTACGTGCGCGATCTACTTCCACCACCTTGACCGAAATATCTTCACCGCGCATGGCCGTCCACTTATCCTGGGCATCAGCGCCTTCGGTACGGCGGCGACGATCCCGGCTGACCTGGCTTTCGGGGACAAAGCCGCGCACGCGCCCGAAGCGCACGATTAGGCCGCCCTTGTTGTAGCCATCAATCTTGCCACGAAACACTTCACCGCTTTCATGGAGAGCCTCAGCTTTGCGCCAATCCTGCTCCTCAAGCGCGCGCGTCAGCGATAAGACGACATGCCCGTTCTTGTCTTCGGGAGCGACGACATAGACCAGCACCTTTTCGCCCACTTTGAGCTTGTCGAGCGTCTCACGATCCATGCGCTCGATCTCTTTGCTCTGCAAGACGCCTTCAGACTTCAAGCCAATATCGATCAAAATTTCCATGGCCGATGTGTGGGCCACAGTACCTTCCAGGATTTCGCCCTTCTTTACCCCTGGCTCTTCGTGATGCTGATCGAGTAAATCCTGCATCGAACTACCATCCGCGTTGACTTCTGGATCGGCAGCCTGGCTTGCGGTCTCGGCCACGTCGGACGGCTGGTCCTGCTGATCGGGAACAGGATCGACAGCGACATCGACGGGCACTGGCAGCGGTTGGGCGGGTGTATTCACCGAGTACGATCCATTCGTCTCGGTGGCTGGCGCGACGGGTTGAGTCTCCTGGGCAGACTCCGCTCCATCGACGACGGGAATGTTGGACTCCATTTAGCGGTTACTCCATGCACAAAAGGGGCACATTTGCATTATACACAGATTACACAAGTCGGTCAAACTCAAAAACGAGGGATTTTTCAACGAAAACGGCAAAATGTTGTTGTAGGATCAAGATCGCTTTACAATTTTGGTAAGTTCTCAATGATCGCTGAAGATTAGCCAATCGAGAACTCGGTTAGTGGGATTTTTGGATCGGCTTCCGCATTAATGACGGTATAGCTGACGGCTGGCTCACCATCCCACTCGTAGACAAGTTTCACCGGGACGGTAAAGCCGTTTAGCGCGCGCAAACCATCGGCAGGGCGAATCATTAATTTTGCGGGTGCTTGACGGCTCAAGCTGAAACAATCGGCCTGAACGTACTTGAGGGTGTGATCGACATTTAAGTAGAGGGTAGCTTGTTCGCTGGCGTTTGCAGCGGGGTTTGCCTGTAAAGTGGTAGCATCGAGGGATTTGAGGACAACGCCTTCTTCGGTGAGCGGCGTCAGAAATAAAGCCATTTCCAGCCAGACCTGATTGCGAATGCCGCGCAGTGCCTCTGGCGTATTGATGACCTCGGCAGCAGCATCACCTTTGCGCCAATAGAATGTGCCGCCGTCATAGCTTTCTGTCATTTTCGATCTGACGAAGCGCAGCAGTTTTTCTGTCTCATCCCAACGCCGATGAGTCGTATCAACATAACGCGCCTGAACTGTTCGCGTAAGGGGCAAACCAAACCGGCCGCGTGACTTGATTTCCAACTCAAGCAGCAGCGATGATAACATGATGGGGCGCACGCCATAACGCGCCTTGATCGCGTTACCGAGCAACTGGCGTGCAGTTGGATCACCTTTGGCAAGAGATAAGAATGTCATTGCTGCACCTACGCTATTTAGGATCAGGTATAAAACTGTGGCATCGTCGGATCAACTTCGTGTGCCCAGGCCAGAATGCCGCCGTCCAGATTGAGCAGGTTGGTGTAGCCGCGTGTCATCAGCATTTCAATCGTGCGTCCACTGCGACTCCCTGTGCGACAGATGAGTATGGTTGGACGTTCGCGCGAAATATCATCAAGACGAGTCAACACCTCGATCATGCGAATTTGACGTGCAAAGGGTAACTGCATGATCTTCAGTTCCCAATCTTCGCGCACGTCAATCACATCAATAACCTCACCGCTGTCGAGGCGCGCTTTCAATTCGGTTGCGCTGATAATCGCTATTTCGGCCACTGCGTTACCGAAACCCTATTTCTTAATGGCCTGACTAAGTGAAGTATACGCGAAATTCTCAAAAAAAGATTTATTGACTTCCATACAATGAGGTAATCACTTCCCCTTCGACAGCAGGAACACGGAGCAATGCCAGATTTTCAGTGACGTGTGAGAGGCTGCTCATCCCGGCCAATGCTGTCGTAACGCCAGGGCTGGATCGCACAAATTGAAGCGCCCGCTGTGCGTCGGTATCTAAGCCGGTCAGTACATCGGCAAGCTGCGGCATGAGTGGATTGGCTAAACGCCCTTGCATCAATGGCGCACTGATCATCACGGTCAGGTTTAACTCGGTGGCGGTGGCAATGGCACTACTGAACGTATCGTCTAGCTGCTGATTTTCCAGTGCGAAGGCTTCCGTCATAAACAGGTTGTAGGGCAACTGGATGTAGCGCAGATGATGATCCTGCCCGGCGACTTCACAGGCCAGCCCAACGATTTCGGCCAGTGAGAGATAATCCGGCGCGTTGGGCAGCGCACGGTAAGCTGTCCAGGTGGCTGTGCCATAGGCCGCGATGTGCCTCCGTTCGACAGCTTGTTCAAGCGTTTCAAACGCATCCAGCATTCGCCGCCGGAAAGTCTCGTGGCTTAACGAGATACGCTGCGTTTCCGGGTTGTGCAGGTAATAAATGTCCAGCGTATCCAGATCGAGATTGCGTCGACTCCAATCGATCATTGTTTCCAGATAGGCGGGCGCGATGCAGTGCTGATAGTTGGCGCAAAAGTCGTTGGCATGAGCCAGACCAGCAGCGATCAGGTTGCGATTAACCCATTTGCCCGGCTCAGCGGGCAAGCTGCCCTCGAACGGTACAAAGCCGCCCTTTGTGGCAATGATCACTTCGTCGCGTTGAAGCGATCCGTCTGCGAAGGCCGCCGCCAATGCTTTGCCCAACGCCCGTTCGCTGCGCTGAAAACGATAATTGATGGCGGTATCGATCACGTTGCAGCCTGATTTCAAGGCGTGCCGAATCGCCGCGATATAGGAGGCGTCGGTCACATCATCGGCCTGACCGAGATACGTTCCCAAACCGATAGACGACGCAGACAAACCATCCACCGTCAGCTTGAACGCATCAGGCAGCGCGGCACGGTCCGCAAAACGACGAGTGCCTTCCGGGGTGGCGCGGCCAGGAGTTGCCATACTCAGATAATCCTCAACACAATCGCCAATATGAACGCAATCACCATTACTCCGGCCAAACTCAGGACGCCCATCATCGGCCATACCTTCGGATCAAGAATACGTTCGGCACGGCGCGCAAGGCTAACGGGCAGCACAAACACTGACCAGACCAATACAACGCCGCTCAGCAGCAGCCCCAACGGAAAGGCAAACGTACTAAACGACAAAATAACCTTACCATCGGTGGGCGTCAGCGGCTTGCTGAAACTATAAAAAAGCAGTCCCACTACCGCCGCAATCGGCACACCGATCAGCAGACACAAGATCGTGACGCGAACGGTGTACGGCACATCGCCGCGCGGGATTTGTGGAGATTCCGAGGGGCGCGATTGAGTCATCAACGGTTCTGAATTGACCAGTCAAAGGCAATCGTTGGATCATCGAACGGGATGCGCTGTTCATCGGGACGCGCCGGGTTGTAGCTCTTGGTGACATGATAAAACAGCAGGATCGGCTTGTTGCCCAGAACTTGATAGCCATGTGCCAGCCCGGTTGGGATCAAAATCGAGACAGGGTTATCTTCGCCCGCAAAGACGACCTGAGTCTGTTTGAAGGTTGGCGAATTGGGGCGGCGATCATAGAGGACAACGCGCGCCATTCCATCGGCCACGTACCACACATCGTCTTGATCGTCGTGGTAGTGAAAGGCTTTGATCACGCCGGGATAGGTCTTGGTGAGCGCCGTCTGACCAAAATGGCGCAGCATATTATCGTCATCGCGTAAAATTTCGCGGAAGTAACCGCGATCATCGGGGTGTGTGACCAGTTTCTTGATGATCACGTCATGTATTTTGCCCATGAATCATGTCTCTCTGTTGCAAGGCATATAAATCTGCAGCAAATGATAGCGTGTCCGGTGATATTGTTCCAAAAGGCGATGATTTGTGAAGACACTCTAACTTGAATATTTTGGGGAATACGCGCTCAGCCTGCTCATTAATCAGTAACCCGCCGCGCAACCATCGGTGCGGTTGTCACTCCCGGCAATGTATGCGCCCGACGGCAGCCGCCAAATAATTTGCCCGCGCCCGAACGCGCCCAACTCTGTATCGACTTCAATTTCGTGTCCACGTTCGCGCAATGCTTGCACAATAGCGGACGGCACGCCGGGTTCAAGTTTCGTGTGATTGTCTTCCCACCAGAACCAGCGTGCCGCGTCGAGACTGGCTTGTGGGTGCATCCCCCAATCGACAGTATTCAGCACCATCTGGACATGGCCTGCTGGCTGCATCCGTCCGCCCATCACCCCAAAGGGACCGAGCGGCTGCCCGTTTCGCGTCATGAAGCCGGGGATGATCGTATGAAAGGGACGCTTGCCCGGCGCAATGACGTTCGGGTGCTTCGGATCAAGTACAAAGCCATGCCCTCGATTTTGCAATGCCACGCCCGTCCCCGGCGGCACAATATACGAGCCGAAGCCGCCATAATTCGACTGGATAAAGCTGACCATTATCCCATCCGCATCGGCGGTGCAGAGATAGACCGTATCGCTGCCCAGTGGTTGCCCCGGTGTCGGGAACATTGCGTGCGGCGTGATCAACGCGCGGCGTTCGGCGGCATAGGCTTCAGAGAGTAACCCTTCTATCGGAATCGCCGCGTGTTCAGGATCACAGACATAGCGCCAGGAATCAGCCGTCGCCAACTTCATGGCTTCGATTTGCAGGTGATAGGCTTCCGGCGATTCGCGCGGCATTGTGCCCAAGTCATAGCCCTCAAGGATATTCAAGGCCATCAAAGCAGCGATCCCCTGACCATTCGGCGGGATTTCCCACACATCGTAACCCCGATAATTGACATGAATCGGCTCGACCCAATCGCTGTGATGGGCTGCCATATCCGAAGCGCGGATCAAACCACCTGTCTTTTTAGCAAAATCCTCGATTGATTCAGCAATCTCGCCTGTATAAAAAGCTGCGCCGTCCGTTTCCGCGATCCGGCGGAGCGTTCGTGCCTGATCGGGATTTCGGAAAATTTCGCCGATGAAGGGTGCGCGCCCGTCGATAGTAAAGGTGGCGCGATAGCCCGCGTATTCGTCGCCAGTCAGTTTCGGTAAATGATAGAGGACGCTCCCGCTCCATCCACGATAAACGGTGGGTGAGATCGGGAATCCCTCCTCGGCGTAGCGGATGGCTGGCTCAAACAACGTGACAAAGGGCAGTTTGCCGAATTTGCGGTGCAGGTCACGCCAGCCCATCACCGCGCCGGGTACGGTCACGGAGAGCCAGCCGCGTTCCGGCATTGCGGCCATGCCCGCAAAGCGATCCAGCGTATGCAGCAGCGGCGCACGCCCGGAAGCATTCAGGCCATGCAGCTTATCGTTTTGCCAGACCAGAGCAAAGCAATCGCTGCCGATGCCATTGGAACACGGCTCGACAACTGTCAACGCAACAGCGGTAGCGATAGCAGCATCGACCGCGTTTCCGCCGCGACGCAGCATTTCCAGCCCGGCTTGTGCCGCAAGGGGTTGCGAAGTAGCAACGATATTCCGTGCAAGAACAGGTTTGCGGGTGTTGTTGGTCGTGTTCAGCATTTCCAGATTGAAGGGCATGGTGTGAGATAATCCCATAAAAATTAGTTTGACCTCTGAATTAGACTTGACTCGATTCAGACTGCGAACTGTCTACCCACAAAACGGCTAAATACCATCAGAGCGCAGAAAGTTTTGAATCGCGCGCCCTACCTCGTCCGGCTGCTCCTGGGCTACCAGATGCCCCGCGCCTTTGATCGTCACGATTTGGGCGCGTGGATTCAGGCGGGCGAACAAGGCCGCACTGGGCTGTACAAAAGTATCAGTCAATTCGCCGCATATCACGAGCAGCGGCGGCTTGATGCGATTTGGGTAGCGCCACACATCCGTTGCGACGGTTCGATAAATCTGTGCTTCCCATTCTGGCGAAAAAACGAGTTTCACGCCGCCCCGACCATCGGGCGTGGTAATGCTTTCGGCATAGGTTCGTACCTGATCGTCTGACCAACGGCTGAACAGGCGCTTACCACGAAAATAGGTATACGCATCCTCAACACTCAGCCATGCGCGGCCACGCCGCAACGCCTGTTGTACCAGTGGGAGACGTGCCTCACGTCCGAGCAAGCGCATCAGACGAACAATCCATAGGTATGTGCGGGGCAAAAGGGTTGGATCGAGCAGAATCAAGTGGCTAAAGCGTTCCGGGTGGGCAACGGCAGCATACATCGTAGCAATCGCGCCGACACTATGCCCGATACCAATCACGGGTTGATCGGTCAATTCGTCAAGCCGCTGTAGCAAATCATCGCCGAATTGATGCCAGCTTTGCAGCGATTCCGGTGGACAATTATCCCAGAGTGGCCGCGCGTGGAGTGATAACACGCGATAATCACTAAAGAGCAGTTGCAAAGCGCGTGCATAAGTTTGTGGCATGAAGCCGTTGGCATAGGCCACATTGACCAGCGTACCCTTTGGGTTAGAGGGAAACTCGTAATATTTGGGCATACGACCAGATGACCCATAAATGTTGCGTGCAATTGTAGCGCCCACAAGCAGGCGTGGTAATATCAAACCACACAAGCGAAGCTCAAGACAATCAAATGCTCAAATTAGTGCCGCTTAGGGCAACGTTTGCTTACCAAAAAACTAGAGATTTGGAGAAAATCATTCATGGTTGCACAACCCGTCCCTCAATCCCTTGCCGCGTCGCATCTGAATGCCCGCCCGGTCACGCTGGCCGTAATCGTTGGTAATCGTGGCTTCTTTCCGCATCATCTGGCGCTCAGCGGACGAAAGATCATCCTGGAGCAGCTTCAAAAAGTGGGCATTCGGGCGATTATCACCGACGAAAATACGACCAATGTGGGTGCCATTGAATCGCTGGACGAAGCGCGTCAATGTGCCGATCTGTTCAGGAAACATCGTGATGAGATCGATGGTGTGTTGATCACGCTGCCCAACTTCGGTGATGAGCGCGCGATTGCCAACACGATCCGCTTTGCCGATCTGAATGTCCCGGTACTGGTTCATGCGTTCATGGATGACGTGGCGCATATGTCGATTGCAGACCGCCGCGACAGCTTTTGCGGCAAGATGAGCGCCTGTAATAACCTGCGCCAATATGGGATTCGCTACACGCTCACCACCGAACACACGATGGACCCAACAGGTGATGCGTTCATGCGCGATTTGAAAAACTTCGCGGGCGTGTGTCGGGTAGTACGCGGTTTGCGGACGGCACGCCTGGGCATGATGGGCGCGCGGCCTGCCAACTTCAAGACGGTTCGTTTCAGCGAAAAACTGCTCGATCAGGCCGGGATCAGCGTTGAGACGCTCGATCTCTCGGAAGTGTTCGGGCGCATTGACCGTTTGAAGGATGACGAGCCGACAGTTCAGGCGAAACTGGCGGATATTCAGCAGTACGCGCGCACCAAAAATGTCCCAGAGCTATCGCTGTATCGCATGGCGAAGTTTGGCGTGGTGCTGGATGGCTGGATCGATGAAAACGAACTGGATGCAACCGCGATTCAGTGCTGGACTTCGATGGAAGAATACTTCGGCGTCGTACCCTGTACACTGATGAGCATGTCCAGCAATCGACTGAATCCGGCAGCCTGTGAAACGGATGTGGTCGGGGCGATTGCGATGCTCGGCCTGCAACTGGCATCGGGCAAGCCGTCGGCACTGGTCGATTGGAACAACAACTACGGCACTGATCCCGATAAAGCAGTGGTCTTTCACTGCTCGAACCTGCCCAAAGATGTGTTCGTCGATGAAATTCCGGTGATGAGTTATCAAGAGATCATTGCGGGGACAGTAGGCGTGGAAAACACCTACGGTACGATCTACGGGCGTATCCGCGAAAATCCATTCACCTATCTACGTGTGACGACGGATGATTTCGCCGGGAATATCCGCGCCTATGTGGGTGAAGGCGCATTCACCAACGATCCGATTGATACTTTCGGAGGCTATGGCGTCGTGCGGGTGCCGCGCTTCCAAGAACTGTTGGCACATATCTGCAATAACGGCTTTGAACACCACGTTTCGATCAACCAGACACACGTTGGCGATATTCTCAACGAAGCACTGAACAATTACCTGGGCTGGTCAACCTATTACCACCGCTAAGCCGTGCAATCACCCCTTTCCGATTTTGGAGAGGGGTTCCTTGTCCCACTCGAAAGAACCATACAACGCAGCGCGTCTAAGCGCGCGGGAGTGGCTGAGTCCCGGTGGATTCCCCGATCTTCAAAATCGGTGACAGGTCGCCTGCCGATCTGTTGTGGGTTCGACACCCATCCATTCCCGCTCCGGCAAGGCACAACAATTTTGGCGCACTCCGTTGTATAGTAATCGCAAGATGGGTGAACACGGAGATATTTATGCGCCAGCTTTTTCGTTTATGGACGTGGATCGCTTTAGCTGCCTGCTGTTTCATGCTATCACCTGCGGCGGCCCAAACAACTCGCCAGCCTGTTACCTCGGAAAATGCGGATAAGCTCACGCAAATTGGACAGCTAGGGCGGGGTACAGCCAATTCACTGGCCTGGTCGCCCGATGGCAATACGTTGGCTGTCAGTGGTTCAACGGGTATCGCGTTGTATGACGCTCATAACCTGGATGCCGAACCACGCACTCTGACAGGGCACACAGCGATTGTATATGCTTCGGTCTTTAGCCCGGACGGAACACTGATCGCGTCGGCAAGTGCGGATAACAGCGTGCGACTGTGGGACGTGAAGACAGGTGAGACTCGTTTTGTTTTGAAAGGGCATACGGACGCGGTAGTGACTGTCGCCTTTAGCCCGGATGGGACAACACTGGCTTCGGGCGGCCAGGATAGCACACTGCATTTGTGGGACGTAAAAACAGGCACACAGAGCGGTACATTGGGTGCTAATGCCGCCGTTCACAGCCTCGCTTTTAGCCCAGATGGCGCTTTTCTGGTTGCCGCCGTGAGTGACAATACACTACGCCTCTGGACACTTAAAACGGGCAAACAACGCGCCATCCTTACAGGGCACCAGGGAATTGTTGAGTCGGTTGTTTACAGCCTCGATGGAAAGTTGATCGCGTCGGGGGGGGCGGATCACAGCATACGGTTGTGGGATGCCAAAACCGGTGCGCCACTCGGCATACTAAACGGTCATATGTTATCTGTATTCAGCCTGGCTTTCAGCCCGTCCGGTCATACACTGGCAGCGGGGGCAGAGGATGGGCGTATCTGGCTGTGGGACGTGGAAAGTCGCACGGAACGGCGTGTGTTGCGGCATAACGGTAGTATTTTGTCCGTTGCTTTCAGTCCCGATGGTTCCACACTGGCCGCCTGTAGCAGCGATTCAACCATTAATCTCTGGAATCCGACGAACGGGGAAGTTCGCGCTGACCTCAAAGGTCAATATGCCAAGTTTCAGCGCCTTATCTTCGCTGCCAACAATCGCACGCTGCTTGCTATCACCGCTGACTACAAGGTGCAGCGATGGGATATTGAGAGTCAGAAGTCGGTTTCTACCGCCAAGCAACTACCCGGCGCGACTTATATTTATTACAGTCCGGATCGGTCAGCATTTGTCACGGGTGGGACATACAGTGGCAAAACAATAGCGCATGTATTAGAGACAGCTTCGGATAAAGAACGTGCGCTTATTGAGCGATCCACCACTTTTTCAGGTTTCAATGTGGCATTCAGCAATGATAGTAAGCTGATCGCCATCGCAAACTACGAACCGGCTGTTTCCGTGTGGGATGCCGCGACGGGCGCAGAGCGCGGTATTCTCAAAGTTCCAGTGGAAAGCGGGCTGGTCGATGAGCCGTACAGTGTCCTGTTCAGCCCAGATGATAAAACTGTTGTCGCGCTTGGTATTCGGCACAAAAAGGATAATTCAGATCGGCGGTATGTACTCTATCAATGGACACTGTCATTGGGTGACACAAAGCCACCGATTGAGTTACCTAACGTCATTGAGGCTGTGTTTGGCAGGGATAACAAAACGGTGCTGCTGGCAAGTTCCAGCAATCAGATACAGGCATTGGACATCGAAACGGGGACGCTGCACGCGCTTGCCGATCTCAAACAGGTTGTCATTCATGGGCTAGCAATTAGCCCGGACGCGGCAACCTTGGTTGTGTTTGGCACAGATAGCAGTACTAACAAGTCGAGTGTTACCCTACTGGATGCGGTGACGGGTAAAGAAATTAGTCGGCTGGCGTTTGATAATGCCGGACAATCCACCTACTTCATTTTCAGCCCAAACAGCCAGGTCTTCGCGTTTAGCGAAAAGACGGTAGTACATGTCTGGGACGTGAAAACAGGCGTCGAAAAGGCACTGCTGAAAGGGCATACCGCACATGTCTACGATGTTGATTTCACGCCCGATGGTACAATCCTGGCCTCGGCCAGTGATGACGGCACTATTCGGTTGTGGGGCGTGAAGTAATCCGTGCTAAATCACCACGTCAACTGATTATCGGGCAGATCGCGGCCTTGTTCGGCGCGGCGCTGCGGCTGCCCTGGCTTTTCGAGCGTGCCCTGATAAATCTGATTTGCAAATCCACGCACCCGCCAACCACTCATTTCCATTGGCGGGGCAGGCGTATCGCTGGCACATGCCCAACAATCGGCGGCTATCCACTCACCATTGTAGCGGCGCGCGATGTGTAAGTGTGTAGCAAGGGCGCTCAGATCGAAGCCCTGACAGGAGGGATGACCAATGGGCGCTCCGGGCTGGACGAGTGTTCCTGCTCGAATGCTGTCTTCTGCGGCAATATGCAGATACAAGATCGTCCAGCCCGTGCGCTCATCACCATCCAGATCGGTATCAATGACTACCGCGCCATCGCCGCTCCGCACGATGAGTCCGGCGGCCATTGCAGTTGCAGTGAACGGTGAGACGTAGCACTGCCCATTGGCGGCGATCAGGGCATCGGGTGGCGCGGGTGGGGCAAGGTCAATCGCCGCCCAACCGCTTGCTCCGTCCCAACCACCGTGCGGCCCGGCGGTGTAATACCACGTCTCGTTTTTGGCGAATGGAAATTGTAACGAGGGCTGTACCAGATTGGCCGGGATGAGCGGCTCAATCGCGTAGCGGAATGGATCGCCGAACATACTCATGTATGTGGCGAAAAATCCAGCCGGGCTGACCTGTGTTTGCCAGTTAGCGCGATCCGCCATTTGACCCAAAAAGTATTGTACGGCGATGCTGCCCGCGTTGATTGATGGCGAAAACGCTAGCTGTGATTTATCGGTGAACTGGAGCGTCGTCAGGCCGCGATACTTCGAGCCGTAGTAGCCATCATTGAGCCAATCGGCTGCCCAGGATAACTGTTTGAACAAGCCCTTTTTGCTCTCGTTTCGATAGCCAAGCGGGTAATCAATCTGATCGGCGTTGGGGGTTGGGCTGCTGATCCAGTTGCCGCGATACTCGATCAGGGCTAGCAATAAACGTGGATTGACACTATTGGCAGTGGCAAGGAACTGTACGATCTCTGCGCCCGTCAGAGTTTTGCCAAGCACATCTTCCGAATAAATGCGAATAAAGCCGGGCTGAAAGCGGATGTACTGCGCCACATCGAAACCACGCGCCGCTGGGGAATTGACCAGTTCACTATCCGGGATGATCTTGAAGTTTGGCGTCGTGTTGGCCGGACGATCCGGCACTTTAATCACCTGAGCAGGAAAAATAACTGTCGTGGCGGTGAGCGATGGATTGATCCGTAGCAGTGCGTCAACCGTGATCCCATAGGTGTTCGCAATGCTCGCCAGTGTGTCGCCTGCCTGCACGGTATAACTGACGGTCAAATTTTGAGGTGGGCGTGTTGGATTAGGTGTTGGGCTGATGGGAGTCGGCGTGGGGCCACTCGGCGTGATCGTCGGTAAAAAGGGATTGTTCAGTTCGGGCTCGATGGTTGCACTAGAACGCTGCGGAGTTGCGGTGACGTACTGGACCGCCGTATCAGCCTCACGCGAACAGGCAATTAACGCCAACATTAGCCACAGCAAGGCAGTGAAAATGTAAAAACGTGCAGGATGAGAATGCAGGGCGAAATCACTCCGTTAGATAACGCCCAGAATTATATATCAGCTTTGACGCAAAACCGCCTTTGGTTCACGTGGCACTACCATCATTCGCAGCCCATTGCGCGGCCTGAGTGTCGTTCCACCCAAAGGAACGATTTCCTGGCCGGGAATAAGTGACAGATGGTAGCGTTGGAGAAGCGTTGCCAGTACCAGGCGTGCTTCAGTCAGCGCAAACATATTGCCAATGCAAATGCGCGGGCCGCCGCCAAACGGAAAATAGGTGTAGGGTTGAAGTTGGGCTTCGTTCTCTTTTGCGAAGCGGGCGGGTACAAACTGCTCTGGTTGCTCGAAATAGCGTGCGTCATGGTGCATTGTGTAGATGCCAATCGAGACAAGCATACCCTTCTTGATTGGATACCCACCTAATTGAACTTTTTCTATCGTCTCGCGCGCGATTCCCGATGTTGGTGGGTAAAGCCGTAGTGTTTCCTTGATCACCATATCGATAGAGGGCAGCCGATCTGTAATCGCTGGCAGCCGATCCCCGATCACCGCCTGTATTTCTTGGACTACTTTGGCTTCAACTTCTGGATGTTGTGAGAGAAGATACCAGACCCAGGTAAGTGCGCTGGCAACGGTCTCGTGCCCGGCAATGAACAGCGTCATCACTTCATCGCGGACTTGCTGATCGGTCATCTTTTCGCCATTGTCTTCGTCCTGTGCCTCCAAGAGCATCGACAACAGATCGCCGCTATCCTGACCCAAGCGACGGCGTTCATCAATGATCGTTTGAATAACGCTGTCCAGTTCGCTCATCGCCTTTTTCATGCGCTGTCGCGCAGGTGTGGGTATCCAGGACGGTAGTAAATTAGGCGTACCGAAAGCATCACTGTCTGCGAATACAGCACGAATTGTTTTCAACCGCTCGGTATCAGACGCGATATCGGCAGAGAAAAGCGACTGGGCAACGATTTTTAGTGTAAGATCAGTCATATCCTGTTCAATGGCGCGCTCTCCACCTGTTTTCCAGGTATCACCCAATGACTGAGCCAATTCGGTCATGGTACGCGCATAGCTTTCGATGCGCTTCATGTGAAAAGCGGGCTGCATCAACTTACGTTGACGTTTCCAAAAATCGCCATCGCTGGTGAACAGTCCATTCCCGAAGATACTTCCCAACGCCTTTTTGAGAAAACCCGGCTTTTGAAATTTGACGGCCTGCTCAACCAGGACGCTATGAGCATCACGTGGATTATTGATCCAATACATTTGCATTGGCCCAATCTGTGCATACGCAATATCACCCACAGCAGCAAGGGTTTTTCCCAACTCGACGACATCGGAAAGTGGCAGTGAATGGGATTTTGTGAGCAGTTGAAGCATCGAAACTCTGGGTCCGGGGGGCTTGGCTTGGCTCATCGGGATAATCCTTTCGAGTACCTGTCTAAACTGGATTGTGCAATATCGCACAATTCATTGTGAATTATGTCACAGCTTGTATTTTTGTCAATCAATCGAATGTTGAAAAGAAATCTTCAAAACATGCTTGACAATTAGCCAAACAGCGTTATACTTATCAATCTAATATGTATCAATTCGAGGAGTCCACCTGGCAATTTGCAGGCGCTGGAACGCGGTTCTATGCGCTTTGTTTGCGTCCAGGCGGCTGTGTTAATCCCCGCCGATTATTGTGTCGATTGTTCCACTACCCGTAAGCGA
>JBBSEU010000121.1:0-15848 GCA_038239365.1 Aggregatilineales bacterium | reverse complement strand
GAGACAAGTTCGGCGCGGGTGAACTGATTTTGCCGTTCGTTTTGCAGAGCGCCGAGACGATGAAAAAGACCGTCGCCTATCTGGAAAACTTCCTCGAAAAGAAGGAAGGCACGACAAAGGGTACCGTCGTTATTGCAACAGTCTATGGCGACGTTCACGACATTGGCAAAAATCTGGTCAAGACGATCTTGAGCAACAATGGCTACACCGTTCACGATCTGGGCAAGCAAGTCCCGGCTAACGTGATCATCGAAGCCGCTCAGAAGCACAACGCGACGGCCATTGGTTTGAGCGCCCTGTTGGTTAGCACGTCCAAGCAAATGCCGCTGATCGTCAATGAGTTGGCGCGGCGCGGCCTGAAATACCCGGTACTGATCGGCGGCGCGGCCATCAATCGGCGTTTCGGACGGCGCATCCTGTTCCTTGAAAAAGACGGCCAACCCTATGAGCCGGGCGTGTTCTACTGCAAAGACGCCTTTGAAGGACTCGAAAATATGGACAAGCTGGTTGATCCAACGCGACATGATGACTTCCTTCAGCAGATCATCGAGGAAGGTCACACCGAAATGGGGCGCGTTGAACAGGCCGCCGCTGCACCCGCCACGACCCGTAAATCCAATCTGCAACCCGCACCGGATGTTCCAACGCCGCCCCTCTACGGCACGCGCACGATTAGCTATATGCCCCTGGAAATGGTCTTGCAGGATTTGCACAAGAACGAGTTGTTCCGTCTCTCGTGGGGCGCAAAGAATACGCACGGCGCGGAATGGGATAAGCTCGAAGCCGATTTTGAAGCGCGGCTGGATCGGATGGCGCGTGAAGCACTGCGCGATAAATCGCTGCTGCCACAGGCGGTATATGGCTTCTTTCCAGCCAACCGCGACGGCGACGACGTGATCATCTGGGACCCCGCTCCATTTGAAGAAGCGCGGCTGGCAAATGGCAACGCGAAAACTCCCGAAAAACGCGAGATCGCCCGCTTCCACTTCCCCCGCCAGCAGCAAGGCGAATTTCTCTGCCTCGCCGATTACTTCCGCCCCATAGAGAGCGGCGAAGTGGACACGGCGGCCTTTCAGGTGGTAACAGTGGGTAACGCGGCCACCGAGAAGTTTGATCGCTTGCAAAACGCCAATGAATACTCCGAGGCGTATTTCTTTCACGGGTTAGCAGTGCAAACCGCCGAAGCTACCGCGACTTATGTCAATCGCTTCATCAACCGCGAACTGGGTATTCCGGAAGCGCGCGGCAAGCGTTACAGTTGGGGCTATCCGGCCTGCCCCGATCTGGAAGATCATACCGTCGTACTGCGGCTGCTTCCCGATGCGGTAGACAAACTTGGGATGCAGTTGTCGTCTGCCTACCAATGGATTCCAGAGCAATCGACAGCGGCCATCGTGATCCACCACCCGCAAGCCAGGTATTTTGGGGTGGGCGTCAGCCGTGTTGAACAATTGACGAATACCTGAAAGCGGCACGGCGCAAATCCGCTTCTACACCGACGCACACATCGCAAAAGTAATTACTGATCAACTACGCAAGCAAGGTGTAGATATTGTTCGCTGTGAAGAGGTGGGACTGAAATTCGTCGATGATGAAACCCACTTAAATTATGCGACAGCAGAAGGCCGGACAGTTTTGACAAGCGATGAAGACTTTCCGGCACTTCATCAGCAATGGCAGCAAATGGGGGAGCCGCATAAAGGCATTTTGTACGTCCAACATGAACGAAAGGATAATATTGGTCTTGTTGTTCGTGAACTGCTATTTCTCCACGAAGCTATCGTCGAAAATGCCGCAACGCTTGAGTATGATGTATACAATCAGCTTCGATATATCTAAAGGTAGAGAGCAATGACAACACTGGTAATTGAGTATATTGTCAGTTCGCCGGATGTGTTCAGTGGTAGACCGCATATTGCAGGGCGTCGCATTGGTGTAGATCATATTGCTTCGTACTACAATGGCGGATGGACAGTCGAATACATCTGTGAACAGCTTGATTTGTCGCCCGGCGAAGTCTATGCAGCATTGTCGTACTACTCCGATCACAAAGACGAAATTGATCAACAAATGCTTGACGCCGATGAAAAGATACGGCAGATCGGCACCTCGCTGGATGATTTGAAACAGCGTATTCAAGCGCGTCAGACTGGCCGTACACAAACCGAGTGACAGGTAATGGATACCAGAGCAATCGACAGCGGCCATCGTGATCCACCACCCGCAAGCCAGGTATTTTGGGGTGGGCGTCAGCCGTGTTGAACAATTGACGAATGCCTGAGTCCCAATCCGTTGCCCGACAAAAATAGTCGGGCAACACTTTGTGGTCTCTTTTCAACCGGGTAAAATCCATCCTTTGTACCTCATGCCGTTTCTGGAGTCCCATGAAGTTCACGATTCTCGTTGCCACCACGCTCACCGATGATGCCCTTGCGGTGTTGCAAAACGCTAAAGATATCGATCTCAAAATTGTTCGCCCCGAACTGGACGCGGTTCGCAGCGCGATCAGCAGTGCCGATGCGCTCATCGTCCGTGACGATCTGGCTGTCGATGCGGCCTTGCTCACCGCTGGCCGCAAGCTGAAAATCGTTGGCCGAACCGGAGTTGGCCTTTCCGGGATCGACGTGGAAAAAGCCACCGCGCAGGGTATTATCGTGATGAACACGCCCGGCGCGAATGCCATTGCCGCCGCCGAATACACGCTCACGCTGCTTTTGGCGCTCAGCCGCGACATTATCCCGGCGCACAACGCATTAGCGCGCGGTTCGTGGGAGCGCGGCGGACACACGGGCACACAGCTTTACGGCAAAACGCTCGGCCTGATCGGTTTGGGGCGCGTCGGGCGACGCGTAGCCGAACGTGCGCTGGCCTTCGGAATGGCGGTAATCGCCTTTGATCCCTACGTCGCCGAAGCCCAGCTCGCTGATCTGCGCGTCAAGCTGGTTGGCCTTGAAGAAGTGCTGACTCACTCGGATTTCATCAGCTTGCATTGCGCGGTCACGCCCGAAACCGACAAAATTATTGACGCCAGAGGCTTGGCCGCCACAAAATCCGGTGTTCGTTTGGTGAACATCGCGCACGGCAGCATGATCGATGAAACGGCGTTGGTCGATGCGCTCCGTTCCGGCAAAGTGGCAGGCGCAGCCTTAGACGTTTTCAACACCGAGCCGGTTGGCAAATCAGCGTTGTTAGGCTTGCCGAATGTCATTCATACGCCGCATTTGGGTGATGCAACCGCCGAAGCGCAGCGCGATCTGAGTACGCAAATCGTGCAGCAAATACTGGATGCGCTGCGCGGCGAAGATTACCGCAACGCCGTGAACATGCCGTTTATGCCCGGACGCGACTTTGAAGCGATGGCACCTTATTTGCGGCTTGCCGAGCGGATCGGCGCGTTGCAGCATCACATGGCGCGCGGGCGTATTCGGCGCGTGGCCGTCGAATACAAAGGCGATGAGATCGACGGATTGGTCAAGCCGCTGACCGTCGCCTTGCTCAAAGGCATTCTGTCGCCAGTTTTGGGCGATTCAGTCAACTATATCAACGCGCCACTGGTAGCGATGGAGCGCGGCATTCACGTCACGCAAACCAAAGGGCTGGATGTGGCCGATTACACTAATCTGGTAAGCTGTCAGGTGCATTGGGAAGGCGGCGGCCAGATGATCGTGAGCGGCGCGTTATTCAACCACACCGAACCGCGCGTCGTGCAAATCGACTCGTACCGCACCGACGTTGTCCCCGAAGGCGTGTTACTGGTTTTTGGCAGCTACGACGTTCCGGGTGTGATCGGCAAGGTCGGCACGCTGCTGGCGAGCCACACGATCAATATTGCCGCGTGGCGTACTGGTCGCACCGAAAAAGGCGGACAAACGCTCACTGTCCTGACGCTCGATCAGCCGCTTGGTGAGTCATTGTTGGCTGAATTCCGCCAACAGGATTACGTCCGACACGCAACCCAAATGATTTTGGGGTAGGATTCACCAACATCTATTCCACGCGGGGGCGATTGTGGGCAACCATCCAGGACAACAACGAATTGGGGATCGCTTCGAGTTACAGGCATTCATCAGCCAGGGTGGAATGGGCGCTGTCTATCGCGGCCTCGATACGCAAACCGGGCAGATCGTCGCTATTAAGCAGCTTAAACCGGAAGTTATCAAAGAAGATAGCAGTCTGATCAAACGCTTCACCCGCGAAAGTGCCGCGCTGCGCCGCCTCGATCATCCGAACATCGTCAAGTGTCTGGCCGCCGTTGAAGAGTCCGGCCAACACTATCTGGTGATGGAATATGTCAGCGGTGGCACACTGGCCGATCTGGTACAAAAGCAGTCAATGCCCATCCCGCAAATCGTCGCTATTGCCCTTGAACTTTCCGACGCCTTGACTCGCGCCCATCATCTCAAGATCATTCACCGCGATATTAAACCCGCCAACGTTTTGCTGGCCGAAGACGGCACGCCGCGCCTGACCGATTTCGGCGTCGCACACACTGGCGACTCGAACCTGACCAATTCGGGCGTTCTGGTCGGCACTTACGCCTATCTCAGCCCCGAAGCCCTGAACGGCGAATCGCTCGATGCGCGCGCCGATTTGTGGGCGTTTGGCGTAATGCTCTATGAGATGCTCACCGGGTCGCGCCCTTTTGCGGGCGAACATCCCGCTGCCGTCATGTCCGCTATCCTGACACAAACCGTTCCCGATCTGGAATTGCTGCGCCGTGATGCGCCCATCGCCCTGGTTGATCTGGTTTACCGAATGCTGGAAAAGGATCGCAACCATCGTATCGCCAGTGCGCGGCAGGTCGGCGCGGAACTCGAAGCGATCCTACGCAACGATCCAGAACGAGCGCGACGCATTGCCCCGGCTGAAACGGTTGTGGATGCGCTACCGGAAGTAGTGGGGGTATCGCCTGCCGCAGCGATCACGCCATCGCAACCGCAGCGCCATAACCTGCCTGTGCAAACATCGCCGTTCGTAGGTCGTGAAAACGAGCTTGCCGAACTCACACGTCTGTTAAGCGATCCCGCGGTACGCCTGATCACGATCCTCGGCTCCGGCGGGATGGGCAAAACACGACTGGCACTCGAAACGGCGGCCACACAATTCGCCGCCTTTGCCGATGGCGTGTACTTTGTGCCGCTTGCCCCGCTCAGTTCCGCCGATTTGGTGGTCTCAACGCTGGCCGATTCGGTCAATTACACCTTTAGCGGATCGCTTGAGCCGCGTCAGCAAATGTTGAGCTTCCTGCGAATCAAGACGATGCTGCTCATCTTCGATAATTACGAACACGTCATGGCCGAAGCGGGCTTAGTCGCTAACATCTTGCAGGCCGCGCCCAACGTCAAAATTATCGTTACGTCGCGTGAACGGCTCAACATTCAGGACGAGACGCTGTTTCGGATTGAAGGTCTGGATTTGCCTGGCACCGAATCGCTGGAAACCGCCGTTCAACATAGTGCCCTCACCTTGTTCGTGCAAAGTGCGCGCCGTGTGCAGCCCGGTTTCAAGCTGAATTCCGATAATCTCCCAGCGGTGGTGCAAATTTGCCAGTTGGTGAGGGGTGTTCCGCTTGGCATTCTGTTGGCGGCGGCCTGGGTCGAAATGTTGACGCCCGCCGAAATCGCCGATGAGATCACCAAAAGCCTCGACTTTTTGGAGACGGAAACCCGCGATGTGCCGTCACGCCAGCGCAGCTTGCGCGCTGTGTTCGATTATTCGTGGGCGCTGCTCAGCGATACCGAACGCCATGTGTTCAGCGCCTTATCGATCTTTCGCGGTGGCTTTACGCGCGAGGCAGCCCAAGCCGTGACAGGCGCTTCGCTGCGTGATCTGGCCGGGCTGGTCAACAAATCATTGCTGCGCCGTAACCCGACAGGTCGCTACGAAGTTCACGAGCTGCTGCGCCAGTACGCCGAACAAAAACTTAGGGAGTCGTCAGATGCGGACGCCGTTCGAGACGCGCACGGCGCTTATTTCGCGGCGTATATAGATCAGCAAAACGAATTAATGTTGAAAAGCCAGCGTACCGATATTGATATTTACACTGAGTTTGATGTTGAAATCGAAAATATCCGTGCCACCTGGAACTGGGCGATTGCCGGGAAGCAATTCGATGCGGTAGAACGGCTCACGCAAAGTTTTTTCCTGTATTGTGAAACACGCGGCGAAACCCGCGAAATGATCGATCTTTTCCGGCGGGCTGCTAAAGTGCTGGAAAGTGTCGCCAACTCGGATGCGGAATGGAATGTTATCGCTGGATTACGCGGGCGAGCAGCATTCTTTCTGGCAGTGACCGGTCAATTCCAAGAAGCCGTTTCCTTTGGTGATGGCAGCGTGGCGATTGCGCGACGTACCGGCAACCAAAGAGTACTTGGCTACTCACTTAATGGTGCAACGATGGCTCACTTATTCACGGGACAGGCCGAATTTGCGCTATCGATGGCCTATGAATCCCTGATCATTGCCCGCGAAATTGATGACATTCCGATGCTGATTTTTATCTTGAATACTTTGGGTTCAGTCTTTAGCCAGATGAAGCAGTTTGATCAGGCACGGCGTTACCTGGATGAATCGCTTGTGGCGGCACGGCGTTACAACAGCCTGACACCGTTGGCACGCGGATTGATGCTCATCGGGCAGGTACAGCATGAGGCAGGCGAATACGAGGACGCACGCCGTACCCTACAAGAGACAGTTGCACTGAGCCGCCGTTTAAACGATACGACTGTCATTTGTGTTTCTCTCACCTTTTTGGGGGCATCCAACTTTCAGCTTGGAGATAGTGTCGCGGCCAAACCCATCCTGCGCGAAGCGATTGCGGTTAGCTATGATCGGCAGGTACTACTTTTTACGCTCCTTTCGTTGTCCTGGTATGCGCTTCTCGTGGCCGAGGACGGTCAGCCTGAGCGCGCGGTGGAATGGTTAGCAATGGTGAGCCATCATCCACAATTCGCCGTTTTATATCAGGAAATGATCGACGCCTTCAACGCGCGGCTAAGTAGCCAACTCTCGCCTGAAGCAATGCAGGCGGCGCAGCAGCGCGGTCAACAACTGAATCTGGATGCCGTTGTGAAACAATTTCTGGCCGAAACGCAACCAACGTGAACGAGGCAAAGCTCATCGCCACCCCAACTACCGCATCGGATCGGCTGCGCTCGACGCTTGGCGCGCTCACACTGGCAAGGTTAGTCGTCAATGGTTCGCGCCGTTTCCCATACATCATCCTGACGCCGATGGCCGCCGCTCTGGGAGTACCACGCGCCACATTAGAATCGGCGCTGTCGCTGCAATGGGCAGTCGGCGTGTTGAGTCCGCTGTTTGGCACATTAATCGAACGGCTGGGACGCAAGCGTGTGATGCTGATCGGCATGGGCTTGTTAGGCGGATCAGCATTGGTGGCCGCACTGGGTGACAGTTTCGGTTTTGTTCTGGTGGCAATTGTCGCAGGCGGTTTGGCAAAGGTGTTGTTCGATCCGGCCATGCAAGCCTATATCGGAGATCGGGTGCCATATGCCCGGCGCGGTATGGCAATCGGCATCACAGAACTATCTTGGTCAGGTTCGCTGGTCATTTTCGGGCCATTGGCGGCTTATCTGATCAGCCAATCGAATCTGAGTGCAATCTTTGCCTTCATTGCGATTGGCGCGGGCCTGTCGTTTATTTTGTTGGCTGTCATCCTGCCCGGCGATACGCCCCCAAAACACGATTCAGCAAGCGATGCGCCGCGCCGCATAACGCCCGGTCTGGCCTTCAAATTGATCACTGACAGTCGCCCGGCAATGGCAATGCTGCTCAGTTCAGCTTTTGTTAGCATGGCCTCAGAACTGATCAACATCGCCTACGAAAGCTGGCTGCGCGATGTGTTTGCACTAACCACTGTGAGTCTTGGGTTGCTTTCGTGGGCAATCAGCGCGGCGGAAGTTGTTGGGGAAGGCTTCGTGATCGTCTGGGCAGATCGGCTCGGCAAACGCCGTCTGGCGATTTTCACACTGGCCGTGACGGGGATCATTTATCTGCTAGTACCATTCACAACATTCAGTTTGGTCATCGCAGTCAGCGGCTTATTTTTGATGTTCGTCGCTTTCGAGACGGGAGTTGTCGTCCTGATCCCGCTAACAACCGAGGTCTTACCGTCGGCGCGTGCCCTGCTGTTGAGCGTCAATGCGGCAGCGTTTTCGTTGGGACGGGCGGCAGGGGCAAAGATTGGCGGCGATTTATTCCGACTCGGTGGCTTTGGCCTGAATGGGCTTTTGGCGGCGGCGCTCAGTTTATCGGCGGCGGTCTTGATCTGGCGCGGCGTTCGGGGTACTTCGCTGGATTGAGTTAATCTGACCCAACCCTCTCCGCTGTTGAGAGGGTTGGGGATGAGACTAACCGTTAGTTATTTCGTTGGAGCCAGCGCAGCTACAGCCTTTGCAATGTCTTCGTCTTTGGCCTGACCGAGCTTGATCCAGTCGATGTTCAGTGTTTCGCCGTCCTGCTTGATCTTGGCCGCGTACAGTGTCCCGGCGCTTAGATCGCCTTCCTTGTCGGCGACGAACTTGTACAGAACACGGTCTGTACCATCGTCACCGAAGTAGGCCGTTTTCTGATCGGGCATGACCAGCGCCATTTCGTGGCTGAAACGACCCATCGCATAGTGCTTGGTGACAGTCGTGCCGATGCCGTCTTCTTCGCCACCTGCCGGGATCAGTTCAACGATGTAGCCGTACTGATACGGATTCGCGGCGTGACCGACGTGTGCGGCCATCGTGTCGACGAGCGGCACCCAGCCACCGTCCCATTCGTCGGGAACGTCTGCCGGATATTCTTCGCTGGTCAACGCTGTATTCCAGGGCGTGACGCTGGCGTTGCAGTTGTTCCATGTGCCCTGAACGGATGAGAAGTCAACAGCCTGGCCTTCAACAACCGTCCACTTGCCATCACTGCCCTGCTTGATATACAGCTTGCTGGCACCACCCGGCGCACATTCCCAGTTGGTGTACAGGTAGCCTTCCGTGCCATCGGCGGCGGTGGGCAGGAACATATTGCCATCAGGATTGTTGCAAACGTTCTGCACAGTGCCGTTGGCGGCCAGAATATCGCCAAACTTGGCTGCTGACATCGTGCCCGGTATCGCTTCGCCAGTGCGGGCGAGTACCGTATGCTTGCCTGCCGCAACCGTCACGCGCTTCATCGCGTCGCCTGTCGGTACGGGAAGGCTCTTGAAGTCATCACCAGCTTTGTATTCGGCCACGTAGCCAACAGCACCGCGATTATAGGGATACAGGTTGGTGGCGTTCGGGTGCTGTACGTTCAGGAAGATCGTACCGTTATCGGTGACACGCAAGCCCGTCACTTCGGCACCTTCGGGTTGTGCCGCAAAACGCTTCAGTTCCTTGCCATTCCACATCCACAAAAATTGATTGTGGTGGAAGTCGGTGTCTTCGCCGATCCACAGGTTGCCCTTGGCGTCCACGAACAGATTGTCCGGGCTGGCAATCGAGTCAGGGTTGCACGCATAGTCTTTGTTGTTCTTATCATACGGACCGCCGGAGACAACAGTGGTCAGCGACTTGAGTTCGTACTTATCATCCAGCGTGCCCATCATCACGGCACCGCACGGATTTTCCTTCATCTGCAGATCGCCCTTGGTGTCGGACATGCCTTTGGTGACGGCGGTGATTGCAAAATAAACGCGCTTGTTGGCCTTATCGAAGGCGACGCCTTCCATCTTGCGCCATTCGGCGGTAGCGCCCTTTTCGATAGCGAACCCGTGACTATTAATAAACGCGGCGTAGGGATTATCTTTCGGGAAGGTTGGGAAGGTGCTGTCGGCGGCAACGCGCGAGACGCTCAGCGCGATGACGAGCAGCAAAAGACTGGCGAGAACCGATTTTTTCTTCATTTTGTGACCTTTTTTCACGGAAAGGGAAGCCGCTTACAGTTGAGGTAAGCGAAGGCAGAGCATAAAAGCGCAGCGTTAACAGAAGGTTAGCAAAACGTTATCATTCGCCGTTTTTAGGGTTAAGGTTACGAATGGGCAAATGGATAATAAAGCGTGCATGATCCGTGATCGTGAGTGCTGCCGGACTCGTCAGAGTGAGAGTATGACGACCTGTTGTTCGCTGTAGGGTCTGTGTCACGTCGTTGACCAGTGTTACTAAATCGGTTGAACTGAATTCCAGAATCAATCGTCCCGCTTCCAGCCGAGAAATGTCGAGCAGCTTGACGATCAAATCATTCAGTTTGACGGACTGAATATCAATGTGTTGGAGTGCCGTTTCCAAACGTGCGTCATCAACCCTTCCATCTTTATGGAGTTGGTGCAGTGGTACTGGTAAGTCTACCGAAAATTGCTGCCACTGTTTCGACAATTCGGATGCGTAGCCAATAGCGCCAATTATTTCCAACATGTGCGTGTCAGTCAGGAGTACTACTGTACCCGCCCCTGCGCCCACCCCCGAAACGCCCTGGTTGAGAAAGACCTCGGCAACCTGAGTCGGCGTCAGGGCTTCGGACAACGCCGTAACTTCCTGCAAGCGGATTGCTGCTCGGTACTGCAAGGTTGAACCATCAGAAGCCGTGACTGATTGCTTCCACTGTTAATAAGCTGCCAGATCGCGGATTGCTGCCATGATCTTAGCCGGGTTTAACATATACCCCATTTCAAGATCATCATTGAAAGCAACGGGCGGCACATCGGGCGATGCTAACCGACGCACGGGCCCATCCAGGTATTCAAAGGCATGTTCCGCGATCAGTGCGCCGATTTCGCCGCCGATGCCGCCTGTCAGGTTATCCTCATGGACGATCAACGCTTTGCCCGTGCGCCGGACTGATTCAAGAATCGCGGCTTTATCGAGTGGGTACAGTGTCCGTAAATCAATCACCTCGACATTGATCCCTTCCTGTGCTATTTGTTCGGCGGCACTCAGGCTGTAGTGCGTCATCAGTCCATAAGTGAACAGGCTCAGGTCTGTCCCGCTGCGCGCGATAGCTGCTTTGCCAATCGGTACTGTGTACGTGCCGTCTGGTACTTCGCCGCGCACAGTCCGATAAAGCTGTTTATGCTCGAAAAAGATCACTGGGTCAGGGTCACGGATCGCCGCGATCAGCAGTCCTTTGGCGTCGTGAGGCGTGGACGGGATCACCACCTTCAAGCCTGGCGTGCTGGTAAATAATGCTTCACTGCTCTGTGAATGATACAAGCCGCCGTGAATACCCGCCCCAAACGGCGCGCGAACCACGATTGGGCAGTGCCAATCGCCATTGGAACGGTAGCGAAACAGCGCCGCCTCATTGAGAATCTGATCAATGGCCGGAAGGATATAGTCGGCAAACTGAATTTCTGCGACAGGTTTCAAGCCGTGCAGCGATGCCCCGATTGCCAGCCCGACGACGGAAATTTCGGCAATTGGCGTATCGATCACGCGCCGCTCCCCGAATCGTTCCAGCAGCCCTTCGGTAGCCAGAAACACCCCGCCTTTCAGCGCCACGTCTTCACCCAGCACAATCACTGACTCGTCTTCGGTCATTGCGTCCAACATGGCACTGCGGATTGCTTCGATGTACGTCATGTGCGCCATGCGTTATGCCTCACCATACAGATGATCGAACAGCGAGTCAGACAGCGGATTCGGTGTTTGTTCGGCGGCGACAGTTGCCTGATCGACTTCGCTGCGTATGGCGGTTTCATCAAGCGCAATTTGTTCGGACGTCGTCAACTGTTGATCCAGGCAGTAACGTTCCAATCGTTTGATCGGGTCACGTTCGCGCCATTCGGCCACTTCTTCCGCCGTGCGATACTTCATATCGTTATCGGCGTTGGAGTGCGGGCGATAACGATACGTCTTGCATTCTAGTAGCGTCGGCCCGTCCCCGGATCGGGCGCGGATCATCGCTGCCTGCGCCGCTTCATAAACCGCGAAAATATCATTGCCGTCAACGATCAGGCCGGGCATTCCATAGCCCGCCGCTTTGGTTGCTACATCCGGTACGGGGACTTCTTTGCGCTGGTGCATCGAAATCGCGTACTGGTTATTTTCACAGACAAAGACGACGGGCAGTTGGTGAATGCCCGCGAAATTGATCGCCTCATGCCATGCGCCTTCAGCCGTCGCGCCTTCACCAAAAAACGTGATCGCCGCGATGTCTGTCTCGCCCTTCGCACGGAAAGCCAGTGCCAGCCCTACCGCGTGTACCGGATGGCTGCCCACCGAACTTGACCCGCTGACGATCCGCAGCGCCCGACTGCTGAAATGCCCGAACATCTGCCGTCCGCCGCTGGCCGGATCGCCGGGCTTGCCCATCGCGTGGCGCAGCATATCGAGCGGCGTTTGACCGAGTGCCATTGCCAGCGCCATATCTCGATAATAGGGCACAACATAATCGTGCCCTGCCCGGATCGCCCAGGCGCAACCGAACTGTGCCGCCTCGTGTCCTGCCGGGGTGATCACAAAATGGGCTTTGCCCTGCCGCGCCAGCAGCCACAACCGATCATCAACAGCGCGGGCCAGCATCATGCCGCGCAGTGCTGCCAATACCTGATCGGTGGATAAACCTAACGCTTCATGGCGCGGTAGTGTATCCAAAATAACGGGGCTATTATTTTCAGTCACGTATAATCCTGATAATCAAATCGTTTTTTCCAAGTATACACGTTTCGAGTTTACAATCTGCACTTTCTGTTTTTAAGGGATCATCAAATAATGACTTATGATTTATTACTTGGGATCGATGTTGGCACAACCTCGACAAAAGCGGCACTGTTTAGTTTCGATGGAAAGCTGATCGGAGTCGGTCAGGCCGAATACAGCGTACAACATGTGCGTCCGGGGTGGGTTGAACAGCGCCCTGATGATTGGTGGGACGCGGTTTGTCTGGCAACGCGAAAAGTGCTGGCCGAGATTCCTGAAGCACCGGCACGCATCGCGGCGCTGGCCGTGAGCGCGCAAGCACCAACGCTGCTTCCGCTGAATCGAGCGGGCGAACCGATTCGTCCGGCGCTGATCTGGATGGATCGGCGTGCCGAGGCTGAAACCAATCGCTTAAATGAATGGTTTGGCGCGGATACTATTTTCCGCACGACGGGCAATCGAACGGATGCGTTTTATGTCGCGCCCAAGCTGCTCTGGTTCAAAACACACGAGCCGGAACTTTTCGCACAGACGCATCAATTCATACAGATCACGGGTTATATCAACTATAAACTGACTGGATCATACAGCTTGGATACGGCTCACGCCGGACTTTTGCAGCTTCGGGATTATCAAACGGGCGCATGGTCTGCGCCCTTGTGCGAAGCGTGCGGCGTGACGCCCGATCATTTCCCGCCGATCTGGCCGGGGCATCACCTTCTGGGCGAAGTGACCCGCCATGCCGCCGATTTGACAGGCTTGCGCGTCGGGACGCGCGTCATGGTGGGGACAGTCGATGGTGCTGCTGCCGCCATCGAAGCGGGCGTCACTGAGACGGGAATTGCGGCGGAGATGACTGGCACCTCTACCGTTTTGATCATGCCGAATGATGGCAGCATCACCGAGTCAGCGTTTATTGCGATGCCACACGCGCTGCCCGGTTTGCACCTGTTGTTGGGTGCGATGGTCGCTTCGGGTGCCAGCCTGCGTTGGTATCGAGATCAGTTTGGCACGCTTGAAGTGCAAGCCGCTGCCCAACTCAACCTCGATCCCTTTGATCTGTTGACGCAACAAGCTGCACAGATCAAAGCGGGCAGCGATGGCGTTATCTTTTTGCCGTATATGCTGGGTGAACGCGCTCCGCTCTGGCATGGTCAGGCGCGCGGCGTCTTTTTCGGGCTGTCATTGGCGACTCCGCGCGCGGCCATGATACGGGCGATCCTGGAAGGAGTTGCGTTTGCGATGCGGCACAACGTTGAAGTGGCACGCACGACGGGCGTTACGCTGACCGAGATTCGTTCGATTGGCGGCGGTACACGCAGCGCACTATGGAATCAGATCAAAGCGGATGTATTGGGCCTGCCGATTGTTTTGCCGCGAACGTCTGTCGGCGCACCATTCGGAGACGCGATTCTGGCGGGTATGGGAGTCGGTTTGTACCCTGATGTGCGCCGCTCCCTGCAAGAAATGATCGAACTGAAAACGCGTTACGAACCGACTCCCGCCAACCATGAATACTACAACACGCTTTACCCGATCTTTCGCAGCATCTATGAACATCTTAAAGGCGATTTTGATCATCTAGCTGCGATACAGGGTTAGCCCATCACCAGACCGCCGTTGACGTTCAGTACCGCACCCGTGATGTAACTCGCCCCATCCGACGCCAAAAACGCAATCGCGGCGGCCACTTCTTCCGGCTCGCCAAAGCGTTTGAGGGGCGTTTGTGCCAGCCATTCGGCCTGACGGATAGGAAGTTGTTCGCTGATCATGTCCGTCACGATTCGTCCCGGACAAACCGCGTTCACGGTGATCCCCGCCGCGCCAAGTTCTTTGGCAAGTGAGTACGTGAAGCCGATCAACCCGGCCTTAGCAGCGGCATAGTGAGCATGATTGACTGATCCGGTATACACCACCTGTGAGGCCACATTGATAATGCGTCCCCAGTGCCGTTCGAGCATGGCCGGGATACACGCCCGCGTCAGCCGAAACGCGGCGGTCAGGTTGACGGTGAGCGTTTGTTCCCAGATTTCATCGCTCATTTCGGCAACCGAGGAATGAGTCATTTCGCCCGCGTTATTGACAAGAATATCAATCGCGCCAAGCTGCTGCACAGTTTGATTGATCAAGCGCGCGGGGGCGTCGGCTTCGGCCAGATCGCCTTGAATGGCAATCGCCCGTCCGGCGCGACTCTCGATAATTTTCACCACTTCATCGGCGGCGGCAGCTTGCGCGCGGTAGTGGACGGCGATTACCGCGCCCTGCTCGGCCAGTGACAGGCACGCCGCTCGCCCGATGCCGCGTGATCCCCCGGTGACGAGGGCAACACGGCGCTTTTGTGCTGCGATCATCAGCCGATCACGCGCAGTTCTCTAGGGTAAGAGGTCATCACCTGCGCGCCGTCCACCGTAATCACGACGTTATCTTCGATGCGAACACCACCCTTACCCGGCAAATAAATACCCGGCTCGACGGTGAAGGTCATGCCCGGCTCAAGGATTTGGGCGTTGCCTTCACGGATGAACGGCGGTTCGTGAATCTCCAGGCCGAGTCCATGCCCGGTGCGGTGAATGAACTGCTTGCCATAGCCCGCTTCGGTGATTACGGCGCGCGCGGCACGGTCAATATCCTGCGCGGCGATCCCAGGGCGGGCGGCTTCACGTCCGGCCTGATTAGCGGCCTTGACGATCTCGTAGACGTTTTTCAGTTCAGGGCTGATCTCGCCAACGGCGAACGTGCGGGTAATATCCGAGGGATAACCGTTGATCGTCGTGCCAAAATCGATCAGCAGCAGTTCACCCTCGCGGATCAGCGTATCATCCGAGAGGCCGTGCGGCATGGCACTTCTTGCTCCGGCCAGAACAATCGGATCGAAGGCGTTGTTATGTCCGGCGCGCTCGGCCATTTCGTGTAGCAAGATACTGAGCGCCTGTCGTTCGGTCATGCCGATCTTGATCTGAGGCAGTGTGGCATCGAGTGCCGCTTCGCTGACCGCAATCGCCTGACGCATGGCCGCCAATTCCGCATCACCTTTGTGCAGTCGAATGTAGGTGATCGTGTCGTCGTCACTCACGACGGTGCAGCCGGGCGCGTACTGTTCGAGCATTTGACCTTCGATCAGGCGCAGCTTGAAGCCTTCGGCGACGATCCGCTTGCCCGCCAACGCCATCGCTTTGCAGGCCTGATCGAATGCCGGGCGATAGCCCTCATCATCGTTATAGGTAAAAAATT
>JBBSEU010000120.1:0-15968 GCA_038239365.1 Aggregatilineales bacterium | reverse complement strand
GGCGATGAGGCCGTCGCTTTTGGCTCTGGCATGGGCGCGGTCACGGCCTGCATTCTGGCCTTTTTGCAGCACGGCGATCATGTGTTGTGCATCGAAAACGCCTATGGCCCGGCGAAAATGTTCCTGACGGCGCTTACAGATCGCATGGCACTCACGGTTGAATATTTCAAGCCGGACTCTGATCTTGAGTCACTGATGCGCCCCAACACCCGCATGATTTACGTCGAGTCGCCGACCACCTTCCAATTTGAAGTGCTGGATTTGCGCGCGATCAGTCAGGTGGCGCGGGCACACGGCGCGCTGACGATCATCGACAACACCTGGGCGACGCCTCTTTATCAGAAACCGCTCGATCTGGGCATTGACATCAGCCTGCACAGCGCCACCAAATATATCAACGGCCACTCCGATATTATGGGCGGCATTGCGATTACCTCCAGCAAATTGATGGAAACGCTGCGCCCGATGGCGATTATGCTGGGCGCGACACTTTCACCGGATGATGCGTATCTGGCGATTCGCGGCCTGCGAACGCTTGCCGTGCGCTTGCCGCATCACATGGAAAGCGGCCTCAAAGTGGCACGCTGGCTGCACGATCATCCGCTGGTAGAAAAAGTAAATCATCCCGGCCTGCCCGATTCGCCCTATTATGAACTGGGACGCCAGCAGATGACCGGCTACTCCGCACTGTTTTCGTTCACGGTCAGGGCGGCTCCGGCGGGCGCGAGTCAGGCGTTTGCGGCGTCGCTCAAACTGTTTGGGATCGCGCCGAGTTGGGGCAGCTTCGAGTCGTTAATTGTGCCGATTGCGATTGTGCCCGATCAACCCGCTGCCTTCCGCTTGTCGATTGGCCTTGAACCCGTCGAGGAATTGATCGCCGATCTGGATCAAGCCTTGCTGTGTTATGGCGAAGTGCTGAATCGTCAGTTGGGCGATTGACACACGTTCATCTGACCAGTGTTCACGTGGCTCAGAAGCATGATACGCTATCAGCAATTCGTTCGCTGTTTTGGAGAGTTTGCCTGATGAAACGCCTGTCAGTATCTGTGTTCATTTTGTCGTTATTGGCTGCCTTGATTCTATCGCCAGTTCAGAGCGCACATGCTGGCACACCCTGCGACGATCCCAATTCGGGAGCATGTCTGGCCGAAATTCAGGCACACCCCGCGCCCGATGCTGAACCGATTGCCGTCAATAGGCGCGAAGTTGGCGCGTACAGCTTTTTCCGTGTGATGCCCGATACCGATCTGTACGACGCCCCCAATGGCAACATCGTTGGCCGGATGGATAATGGCTTCAGCTTTGTAATCGTCTACGAACAACGAGAGGGTTTTGCGCGCCTACGCAGCGGTCAATGGGTAGCACGCACATCGCTCAAGC
Source organism: Aggregatilineales bacterium (assembly GCA_038239365.1). Taxonomy (GTDB): domain Bacteria; phylum Chloroflexota; class Anaerolineae; order Aggregatilineales; family UBA2796; genus JBBRMW01. The sequence goes on along the minus strand of JBBSEU010000120.1, from coordinate 14,588 downwards.
AAAGCTATGCCTCGTCGTTTTCGGGGCTGGCACTTACCCATCCACTGGCGTATCCAATGGCCTGGGTCATTCAGGCGTCGATTCCGAGCAGCAGCCCCGGTGCATCCAACGATTCCAAAACCCCCGCCATCAGTCGCTATACACGCCTGTATATTTATGCGACGGTACACGTCGGTTCGTGGGATTGGTATCTGGTGGGGCCGGGTCAGTGGCTTGAGCAGCGCAAGGTGGCCCGTGTATTACCCGTTAGTCGCCCCGAAGGATCAACCGATAAATGGGTATCGGTCAACCTGTTTGAGCAGGTCTTGACCGCTTACGAAGGAGATCGACTGGTTTTTGCTACATTGATTTCATCTGGTTTGCCCAATTTTCAGACGAATGTCGGCACGTTCAAGGTCTGGCATCGCGCCGACGCAACGCCCATGAGCGGCGCGATGGGTAGCCCCGCCGCCTATTCGCTGCCTGCCGTGCCTTACGTCATGTTCTTTGATGATGAGATCAGCTTGCACGGCACCTACTGGCATGACGGGTTCGGCTTCAAGCATAGTCATGGCTGTGTCAATATGTCGATCACCGATGCTCACTGGATATACGATTGGAGCGGCGCGGGCGATCTGACTGTGAACGTGATCAGCGGGCGTGCTTAGGTTCACCAATCATGCCAGATCGGATAGACCACGACTCACCCAAAGAGGCGGTGCTGAACCCGCACTATGAAGAACTCGTCGCCAATCAAAAGCGTGCCGAGGAAGCCTTGCGTATCAATCAGGCGTTCATGGTCAGCATGGCTGAGACATTGCCATTTATGTCAGTCGTCTACGATCTGGTGCAGCACAGGGTTTTGTATGTGAGCCGTGCCTACCGTGAATTTTATGGCATCACAGAGCAGCAGGCCATCGAACAAGGCACCGCCGGGATTCTCAGACCAATTCACCCTGAGCATGTGCCGCTGGTAGTCGAATACCTGAATCAGCGGTTTTCCGATGCGCTGCAAGACCCCGACCCGATAATTGAATATCGCGCTCAAAACGCGAATGGCGAATGGCGCTGGCTGCTCTTGCGAACAGTGACGCTCAGCACGCAACCCAACGGTTTACCGCATCAGGTGATCGGGTTGGGCACGGATGTCAACTCACGCAAACAGCTTGAAGAAGTGGAACGTCAGCAGCGTCGCGCCTCTGAAACGCTTTGGGAAGTGGGCACACTGTTAAGCAGCACGCTTGACCAGGACGAAATTCTCGATCTGGCGATGGACACGCTGGAACGCATTGCCCCCTATGATGGTGCGCTGATCCGCGTTTTTCAAGGAACGGACATGCCGCTTACGCGCTTTCGGGGCAGCTTGCAACGTGAAGCGGCGGCAGCCTGGGTCAGATCGGAACGGCGTGTTGAGTTTGATCGTGAGGTGCTGCAGACCATACACCGGACACGTCAGCCGTTCCTGATCCCCGATCTACAGGTTAATCCAGCCTGGTCGGATTTGCCGGGGTTAGACCTGGCACGGACATTTTTGAATGTTCCGATCTACATGGCTGGTGAGATGATCGGTTCGATGCACCTGGGCAACAAAACGCCCGCTTCATTTTCGATTTTACATGTTGAACATACTCAGCGGTTTGCCGATCAACTGGCGATTGCGCTGCAAAACGCGCGCATTCACCACCAATCGCAGGAACTGACCGCCACTCGTGAACGACAGCGCATCGCCCGGGAACTGCACGACTCGGTGACACAAACACTGTTTGCGGCCAACGTGATCGCCCAAACGCTGCCACGTCTGATTGAAGCGCAGCCGGAGCAGTTAAAAACGAATCTGGATGAATTGGCACAGTTAACTTCCGGTGCGTTGGCCGAGATGCGAACGCTGCTGGTCGAACTGCGCCCGAATGCACTGCACAGTGATAATCTGGCAGGACTGCTTCAGCATTTAGTGGATGCGCTGGCTGCCCGCACTGGCATTGAGCCGCGCGTCACCCTTAGCAGTCGGCTCAGTTTGCCACCGGAAGTGCAGGGCGTTTTCTACCGAGTCACCCAGGAAGCCCTCAACAATATCGCCAAATATGCTCAGGCCAGCCACTTAACGCTTGATCTGACCACCACCGACGATAGCGCAGAGCTATCTATTGAAGACGATGGCATTGGGTTCGATACGCACTTGATCCCGGCGGATCACTTTGGCTTGCGGATCATGGCCGAGCGGGCAGCTTCAATTGACGCTGTTTTCATGCTCAACAGTACTATGGGCAAAGGCACACAAATCGGGCTAAAATGGCAAAGGACATCCTGAGTTAGATCATATCAATTGAACAGGTTTGCTGTGCCAGATGGGATAGCGGTCATTCGCGTAGTATTGGTGGACGACCATACCGTTGTGCGGCGCGGTTTGTCTATTTTGTTACAAGCCTTTGCAGATTTGCAGCTTGTCGGGGAAGCGAGCAGCGGTTCGGAAGCCCTCAGATTGTGTGAGGCTGCGTGCCCCGACGTGGTGCTGATGGATATTATGATGCCAGGCATGGATGGCGTCGAAACGACACGGCAGCTTCGACAGATTTGCCCGGCCACACAAATTCTGGCGCTCACCAGTGCCGTCGATGAGGCAATCGTCAAAAGCACTTTGCAGGCGGGCGCAATTGGCTACCTGCTCAAAAATGTGCAAATCGACGAATTGATTGCCGCCATTCGTGCCGCCTATGCCGGGAAGCGAACGCTGGCCCCGGAGATCACCCAGATTCTGATCGATGCGGCCACGCACCCCGCCCTTCCACACTACAACCTGACTGAACGTGAGCTAGAGGTTCTGGCACTCATGGTCAAAGGCTTCGATAATCTGGCAATTGCTGAACAGATGACGATCAGCCGCTCCACCGTCAAGTTTCACGTGAGCAGCATCCTTGCCAAACTGAATACCGTTAACCGCACTGAAGCGGTTGCACTGGCCGTCCAAAACCACCTGGTCAAGTGACCAGTCCATCTGGTCTGGTCATCTTGCCGCAAAATACTCACCGTTCGGCGCATTCTCACTTAAACGATTAAGCCTATAATCTAACTCAGCATTACGACATCAAGGGACACATTCTATGGGCACCATCGACTTCACTAACTGGACTATTCTGATCATTGATGACGAACCGGACAACCTTGAAGTTGCTCAGGTTGCCCTCAGCTTCTATGGCGCACAAACGCACACGGCCAGAAATGGCAAAACTGCTTTGGAAATGCTTCGGGTGTTGCAACCAACACTTATTCTGCTCGATATTTCGATGCCACAGATGGATGGCTGGGAAGTCTTGCGGCACATCCACGCAACGCCGCGCCTGGAAAGTGTCCCGGTGATTGCGCTGACGGCCTTTTCCCTGCCCAGCGATAAATTGCGCGCTTTGGCGGCGGGCTTTGACAGTCACATTAGCAAGCCATTTCACGTCGATCAGTTTTTGCGCGATGTCAAGCTGGGGGCGCGGCGTAACACTGCGGCAGCATCGGAGACGCTTCTCCCGGCAAATGCCCTCAACACGACTATTCAGACCATCTGGCAGGGACAGCTATGATCGATGTGACGACGCTCCCACCTGACGAAAAGGAGCGCCTCACTGCGCTTCGTTCGCTCAATCTGTTGGACACGCTGCCCGAAGAACGCTTTGACCGCATCACCCGGCTGGCAAAGCGCGTGTTCAACGTGCCCATTGCGATGGTCAACCTGATCGATCAGGATCGGATGTGGGTGAAGTCGCGGCAGGGCGTGAACGCCAGCCAACTGCCTCGTGATATTGCCATGTGCAACCATACCATCCGACACGATGGTCCTCTGATCGTGTCGGATACGGGTGGCGACTCGCCATTTGCCGATAATCCACTGGTCAGGGGCGACCCGCATTTCCGTTTCTATGCGGGTCAGGCAGTTCATACCGCCGACGGTTATAAGGTCGGGACTGTATGCCTGATGGATTTCCAGCCGCGAACCATGAGTGATGAGGATGTGGCGCTGCTGGGTGACTTTGCAGGCATGGTTGAAGATGAACTGATTGTTTCGCAGACGCTTGGCTTCCAGAAGCAGCTTACCCAAACCAATAGTCAACTCACGGAAAAGATCGAACAGTACGAGCGTTCACAACAGTCGTTGCAGAACAGCGAAGCGCGTTATCGGGCGTTGGTCGAGAACAGCCCGGATGTGATTTCGGTCATTGACCGCAATTATAATCTTCAATATGTGAACGCCAGTGCGCTTCGAGCGGGTTTCACGATGGAGCAGCTTATAGGGACCAGTGCGCTGGCTTTTGTCCCGCCCGAAATTGTTCCTCGTGTAAAAATCGCCTTCGAGAAAGCCTTTGCGGGCGCTCCATTTGCGTCCTATGAATATATCGGCAGCAGCGGGCGCTATTTTGAAACGCGCCTGACGCCCATTCGTGAAGGTGATCAAATCGTCGGCCTCACTTTGGTTCTAACCGACATTTCTGAACGCCACAGCAATGAAGAAGCGCAGCGCCGTTTGGCACGTATCATCGAAACGACCAGCGACATTGTCAGCACCGCCGATCTGACCGGAAAGATCACTTATTTGAATGCTGCCGGACGCAAGGCGGCGGGTATTAGCCCGGATGCTGACCTTTCAACCTTGAATATTGGCAATTTTTCACCACCTGCTGCGCTCGAAATCATCCGCGATCAGGCCATTCCGATAGCCATCCGCGACGGGGTCTGGTCAGGCGAATCCACTTTTTATGGCTCAGGTGGTCAGGAGTTGCCCGGTTCACAGGTGATCATTGCCCACAAGAGCGCCAACGGAACACTGCTGAATCTGTCCACCATCGTTCGTGACACCAGCGAACAGAAGCGCGCCGCTGACGAGCGCGAACGATTACTCAAACGTACCGATTCGTTCTACCAGCTTGCCAGTGCGCTGACCGCCGTCCATGATGAACGGGAAGTTTTGTCCGTGATCGCGCGGATGATGCCCTCTGTCGATGAAAACAGCTTTACGCTCAGTTTTGTGACACTCAACAGCGAACAACAGCCCGTTTACCTGGATGTGGTGGCCGAGTTGTCACTGAATGGCGCAGTCGCACCTTCCCCGGTTGGGCAGCGGATTCCGTTAGCGCCTGCTCAATTTGAGCCATCGCTGATCACACAGGCACAGCCGCCCCAAATCATCCAAACTGTGGATGATTTCGCCCAAATTGATGACGGGACGCGCGAAGCGTTCAAGCGGTTTGGGACGATTGTCGCCATACCACTGCATCATAGCGGGCGTTGGATTGGCAGCATCACCCGACAGTGGACGGAAAAACAGAACTTCACTGATGAGCAGTTGGCGATCTACAATGTATTGCCTTCACTGCTTGCGCCAGTTCTCGATAACTTGCGTTTGGTACGCACGCTTGAACACACGGTCAAAGACCTGAAAATTGCCAGCCGCATCGCCGCTGAAAACTCCCGGCTCAAGTCCGAATTTCTCTCCACCATGTCGCACGAACTGCGAACCCCGCTCAACGCCATTGAAGGCTTCACCAGCATCATGCTTAGCAACATGGGCATCGAACTTACGCCCCGTGCCGAAAACATGGTGCAGCGTATCAGCGCCAACAGCAAGCGCCTGTTGAAGCTGATCAATGACTTTCTTGATCTGTCGCGCATTGAAGCCGGACGCCTCGAAATTGCCAAAACGCCGTTTATTCCAGCAGAGTTAACGGATAAGTGGCGCGTGGCAGTGAGTGTTTTGGCCGAAGAAAAAGGGCTTGATTTCGCCATTCATATCGATCAGGCGCTGCCTTCCATCCTGTATGGTGACGAGGAGGCGCTCAGCAAAATCGCCCTGAATCTGCTCGGAAACGCCTTCAAGTTCACCAAAGAGGGGGGTGTCACTTTATCGCTGAATAAGCAGGCAAGCACCTGGACGATTGAAGTCCGCGATACAGGCATTGGCGTACCCCCGCACGCGCGCGAATACATTTTTGAGGAGTTTCGTCAGGTCGATGGCTCCTCCAAACGGGAGTATGGTGGTAGCGGGCTTGGGTTGTCGATTGTACAAAAATTGGCGCGACTGATGGACGGGAACATCAGCCTCGAAAGCGAAGTGGGCGTCGGCAGCACCTTTATCGTTAGCTTGCCACTGATCGATACTCCTGCCGAAACCGTGCAACAGGCGCATTTTATACCAACGCCCGAATAACACAAGGAGCGAACGCGATGCAACTGCCTGATGATTTGTTGAATGGTTGGAAGATCGTTATCGTTGATGATGAGGAAGACAGCCTTGAGATCGCGCGCTTCATCCTCGATTTTTACGGCGCAGATGTGTATACCGCGACAGACGGACTCAATGGGTTGAATTTGATCCGGGAGATACGGCCAGTGTTCGTCATCTCGGATTTGTCGATGCCACGTACCGACGGTTGGGAAATGAACCGCGCCATGAAAAAGGATTTGGCGCTGCGCGATATTCCGGTGATTGCGCTAACCGCTCACGCGATGGTGGGCGATAGAGAACGAGCGATAGGGGCGGGCTTTCACAACTACCTGACCAAGCCACTGACAGCGAATACGTTTATCCAGGATTTAGTGAAACTGCTGATCGATATTCCCGGCCTGGGCGCGGAACTTCTGGCAAATAAGTAGTCTGTGAGAAATTAAGGGGGATGATGTACGAAAACTGGCGCATTCTCGTTGTCGAAGATGATCCCGATGGTCAGGCCGTCGTTGGGCACATTCTGGATTATTTGAATATCCCGATTGATGTGGTTGGTGACGCTGAGCAGGCATCCGACTATCTTTTGGATGCCAACAGACGCTACAACGCGGTGATTATCGATCTGGCGCTGCCCGGCAAAGACGGCTGGCAGCTCCTCTCCGAAATTCAGCACAACTCCAAAACAGCGCACATCTCGTGCATCGCTGTGACCGCTTTTCATACCTCGAAATTGCGTGAAGAAGCCCTCATGGCGGGTTTTTCGGCCTATTTTGCCAAGCCGATTGAAGCCAGTTCATTTGCCAGAGAACTGGAAGCGGTGCTGCACGCTTCACACTCCAAACCATAGGTTGTATTCGACAGACACGCGCAGATACGCTATGATTGCGCGCCCGTATGGATTGGAGAGTTTTACCCGATGTCCGATACCCTGAACGCGCGTCCCATAATGCCGCCCACTGAACCGCCGCTTACCTCTGCTGTGGCGCGCGGCCCGGACTTGCTCAAGTGGTCACTGGGATGCGCTGGCCTGGGGATGCTGCTGGTCACAGGCACGATCATGCTGATTCTGATCGTGATGCCAGTTGCTTTTCGCGGACTGCTTCCCGAAGATCAGGAACGGGTGATCAAATACGCGCCGTTCATGCGCTCCTTCATGCCGACTCGTGTCTATGCGTTCGATACGCTGCCCACCGCCAAAGCCTCACAGGATGGCGGTCTGCTACTGGCCTCGCTGAACAGTGCCACACCAACAGCGACAGCCAGCCCCACCCGGACGCCGCCCTTTACGCCCGCACTGGCTACCATTACACCACAATCAGCAGTGGCAACACCCACCTTTGAGCCAAGCGCAACGCTTCTGCCCAGCCCAACTGCCTTACCCACCGATTTGCCCACCGAACCACCGACGCCCACTGAAGCACCCATTCCGCCCGTTTACCATGTGACCGGGATCACGCGCGTCTTTCAGAAGTGGAACGACTGTGGTCCGGCCAACTTGACGCAGGTATTGCAGTTTTACGGCTGGAGTGGCAACGAGGATGATGCCCGCAATGTGCTAAAGCCAAGCCGCGAAGATCGCAACGTGAGTCCCTGGGAACTGGTACGTTTTGTCAAGGAAAAAACGGGCGTCCGGGCAATTAGCCGCGTAGCAGGCGATCTTAAGCTAATCAAGCGGTTGGTGGCGGCCAAGTTCGCCGTCTTGATGGAGACGGGCTATATCGTTGCGGGCGAAGGCTGGGCAGGGCATTACCTGACCGTGCTTGGCTACGACGATAACGCGCGCGTTTTATATGGCGGTGATACGAACCTGGGCTTTGGCGAAGACGGCCTGGGTCAAAAAGAGGGCTACGACGACATTGATTCCCGCTGGCAGCAGTTCAACCGTCTATACATTGTAGTCTACCCGGCAGAACGTGAACAGGAACTGGCGGCGATCCTTGATAAGGACGCCGATACCACTTATAACGTGCAGCACGCGCTGGATGTTGCTAAGAAAGAGGCATTTGCCCGGCCTGATAACCCGTTCGCCTATTTTAATATCGCCAGCAGTCTGACCACGCTCAAACGCTATTCGGAAGCCACGCGCTTTGTTGATCAGGCGCGCAATACCGGGACGCAGCTTCCATTCCGCATGTTATGGTATCAATTTGCTCCCTACGAAGCCTACTATAATGTCGGCAACTATGACGAAGTGCTATCGATGGTCAACACCACCTTAAACACCTCCCAATACCTTGAGGAGTCGTGGTACTGGCGTGGCATGGTTGAAGCAGCACGCGGTCAGAACGACGCCGCCATCAAAGATTTCAACGATGTTCTCAAGTTCAATCCAGGCTTCACGCCCGCTGCCGATGCGCTGGCACGGGTGAAAAACGGCAACTTCACGCCGCCCGTCACGCCTGGATCGAAGCCATGACAACGGTGGTTTCCGATCCGCCCGAAGCGTTAGCAGCAGCCGTCACCGCTGCGCCAACTGCCGCCCGCATCGCCCGCTCTACCGCGATTGTCATGGCATTGATGGCCGTCGCCAAAGTGATCAGCCTCGGCCAAACACTGATCATCGCGCGGCGTTTTGGCGTTGGTTCGGAGTGGGATACGTTCGTGGCCGCAAACCAGGTGCCAGAGCAAATCTTTAACCTGATCGCGGGCGGCGCGTTGGCTTATGCGTTCATCCCGATCTTTGGCGGGCTGCTCACGCGCGGCGACCAGAACGGCGCATGGCAACTCGCTTCAAATGTGATGAATACAGTATTTCTACTGGCCGTGACGTTGAGCATAATCGTCTTTTTTGCTGCGCCCTGGCTCGTCGCCAATATTGTCGCGCCGGGCTTTCCACCGGAAGGCGCGGCACAAACTGTCGGCCTGATGCGAACACTGTTATTGAGCCTGATGATCTTTTCGATCAGCGGTTTGAGCATCGGCATTTTGCAAAGCCACCAACATTTTCTGCTCCCGGCGCTTGCGCCTGTCCTGTACGACGTGGGTATTCTGTTTGGCGCGCTGTTCCTGACGCAGCGTTTTGGCGTGTATGGAATCGCCTATGGTGCGGTAATCGGCGCGGCAGGCCACTTGTTGATTCAAGTGCCGGGACTCGTCCATTTTCGGATGCGCTGGCGTCCGCTGCTTGATTGGCGTGACCCGGAACTGCGCCACGTCATTCGTTTGATGATCCCACGTGCGATTGGGTTGGGACTGCTCAACCTGAACATGTTGGTAGCAATCAATCTGTCCTCAAAACTCGGTGAAGGGGCGGCCTCAGCCTACAGTTGGGGTTGGCGCTTGATGCAACTACCTGAATCATTGATCGGTACGGCAATGGGCATCGTCATCTTCCCGACGCTGGCCGTCTTGAGCGCCGCCGGGGATCGGGATGGCAAACGCGGGGCGATGAGCGGATCGCTGCGCTTTATTCTGTTGGCGACGATCCCGGCGGCATTTTTGTTGATCGTTTCCGGGCGTGCGGCAGTCAGCCTTTTGGAAGGCGGCGCGCTGAATGCGGCGGGCGTCGATGCGATCTACAGCGTCTTGATCTTTTTTGCGCCGGGCGTCATCGTCCATAGTTTCGCGGAGATCGTCGGGCGCAGCTTCTATGCCGATAAAGATACCGTCACACCGTTGTTCGTGGCGCTTTTATCCGCCGCGATTAACGTAGGATTGGCGCTGACGTTGCCATTTGCACCGTTTAATTTGGGTGTGCCAGGTTTGGCGCTGGCAAACACGATTGCGGTAACGATTGAAGTATTCGTATTGCTGCTCATTTTGCGCCGTCGCTGGAATGGCTTGAACGAGGACACGCTGTTGGCAACGGCCTTCAAGGCACTGATCGCCAGCATCGCCATGAGCCTGGTGATTGTGCTGCTGGATGCGCTGCTATCGCGGTTAGGTGCGGGTCGCGTGTTCTTGATCATTCGGCTTGGCATTGAATTATTCGCTGGACTGATCACCTTTGTTGGTGTGGCGTTCGTGCTGCGAATGCGCGAAATCCGCGAACTGCCGACATTGATCAATCGACGCAAAGCAAAACCTGCATGATTGGAGACTCCAAACTGTTGTCAGCAAAGCATCCGCGCGTCGGCGTTGGCGTAATGATTTTGAATAAGCAGGGACAGGTCTTGATCGGGCGGCGTACCAGCCGATTGGCGCATGGGCACTTTAGCTATGGCTGGTGCGGTGGTCATGTCGATTTTGGTGAAGACATCGTGGAAGCGGCCAAACGTGAAGCCCTCGAAGAAGCCGGAATCGAAGTCGGTGATTTGCGCTTTCTGTGCGTGAACAACATCGTTCGCTATGATCGCCATTATATCGACATTGAATTTGTCGGGCGTATCGTTTCGGGAGAGCCGCGCGTCACGCAGCCAGAGGAAATGGACGCCTGGGCATGGTACGATCTGGACAGTGTGCCGCAACCGATGTTTGAACCCGCGCGTCTGGCGTTATTAGCCTACCAATCGGGGCAGCTAACAAACTTTGGCGTTCCGGTTTTCCGCCACGATCTGATTGAGGATCAAGCCGAATGACGGCGCTCGACTTTTTGATCGAACTACTGAATCAGGCCGATCCAGCCAGCCCTGAAGCAACCGCTTACCAATTTGCGATTGATCTTTTCGACAGGCTTGATAATCTCAACGTAGTAACGTATCAGCTTTTGCGTGAGATGGACGCGGCAGACAATGCCAATTACAGCGAAGATTATCACGCCCGTTATGTTGCGGCGCTCAATGCGGCGCGTGAAGTCGTTTTACAAACCCGCCTTGACGACGAATAATTTCATTTACAGACGCTTGAAAGGATAAGAACGTGGAGTCGATTCGTGTTACCGTTTGGGGCGAATTTCGCCATGAAAAGAAGAATCCCGCCGTCGCCAAAATTTACCCGGAGGGGATGCACACGGCCATTGCAGAGGCGCTTCGCAAAGAGTCGGGCTTGACCGTCGGGACGGCCACATTGGATGAGCCGGAACACGGCCTGACCGCCGAGGTTCTGAACAATACCGATGTGCTAACCTGGTGGGGGCACACCGCGCACGGCGATGTGCAGGATGAGATCGTCGCCCGTGTCAAGGCGCGCGTGCTGGATGGCATGGGCTTGATCGTCCTGCACTCCGGGCACTTCTCGAAAATCTTCAAGACGCTGATGGGTACTACCTGTGATCTGAAATGGCGCGAAGCCAACGATCACGAGCGTATCTGGGTGCTAGAGCCGGGGCATCCGATTGCCGCCGGGTTGGGTGAAACGATTGAGATCGAAGCCGAAGAAATGTACGGCGAACGCTTCGATATTCCGCAGCCCGACGAACTGATCTTCATGAGTTGGTTCTCTGGTGGTGAGGTTTTCCGCAGCGGTTGCACCTATCATCGCGGTGCGGGGAAAATCTTCTACTTCCGTCCCGGTCACGAAACTTACCCCACTTACCATCACCCGGACGTGCAGCGCGTGATCGCCAACGCGGTACGCTGGGCAGCGCCAACCGCCGGACCAAAGGTGGTGTTCGGCAATGCCAAGCCGCGCGAAGCCTTGCCCGCTAAATAGATCACTTGGGTCCTTGACATATAAACGCCTGACTCCGGGTTCGGAGTCAGGCGTTTTCTTGCCAAATTAGCCAGAGGAACAAAATTGATCCTCGAATGTCAGGGGGAAACGACGTGGATCACGCAGCGCGAACATTAAGTGTACTGCAATCCTGACCTAATGTCTGTTTATTGCTTTGCCGTGCCGCGTTAACCTTGGGCGGTTGGCGATTACAGAAGTTGAATGTGCAAACCTAGTCCGAGGCATTTTACCTGATGAACGCCAGAATACCCCAAGCGGACTATTAGTGGGTCAACGCCGAGTCGCTGCCAAGTCGAATGAGATATCAGCCGGGTCTGAACTGCCCAAGCCGTTGTTTAAGAAAAACTTTATTATGACTGTCGATTTGCTTCATCAGTTTTGATGTGTTTGCCCTGAGTCTTGATTGCACGAGACTTCACATTTACACAAATATATGCTACAATGAACAATATTTTTACAGTCCTGAGATCAAGCGGCTAGTACAGTTGACTGTTCTTTTTTGTTGTCCCGAACCGTGTGGATGATTGAAAAGGATAGTATGGAGGCTTTGAAAACCAGTGATACAAGAACTTGCGAATCGCGCAGATCGGCGTGGCTATGTCACGTTCGATGATGTACTCGAACTGCTCGAAGAAGATAGCGACGATAATCACACCCTCGAATCGGTGCTGGATGAACTCGATGAACTGGGCATAGAACTCCGCCAGGAAGAAGTTGCCCGCGAAGAACCCGAAGAAAGCGAAGAAGAATTCGACTCGGACGAGGAATCCCAGGACACAGGCATTGGTGACATCAATGCGGTGAGTGCGGATGACCCGGTTGGCCTCTATTTTCGGCAAATGGCACAAGAGCCACTCCTGACGGCACTTGAAGAAATTGATCTGGCGAAGCGGATTGAAAAAGGCAAAGAGGCGCAGGAAAAATTCCATGTGATGCGCCGCGTTGAACGCTTGCAGAACCCCGAAATGCAAACGCATATTGACGATGGGCAGGCCGCCCGCGAACATCTGGGACGCGCCAATACACGATTGGTGGTGAGCATCGCTAAACGCTATATGGGTCAGGGGTTGCCATTTCCCGATTTGATTCAGGAAGGCAATGTCGGCCTGATGCGCGCCGTTGATAAGTATGACTATAAGCGCGGTAATCGTTTTAGCACCTATGCAACGTGGTGGATTCGGCAAGCGATCACGCGCGCACTGGCACAGAAAACGCGCACGATCCGCATTCCATTGCATATGACCGAGCGTATCCGTCAGATGTATCGTACCGCGCAGGTTTTGGAGCAGAACCTCGGACGCCGCCCCACCCCCGAAGAAATTGCTGCCGAAATGGAACTGCCCGCCGAAAGTGTGCGCGGCATGATGGACGCCAGTCAGCACGCGATTGCGTTGGAACGGCCAGTCGGTGATGATGGTGACAGCGAATTTGGCGATTTCATTGAAGACCAGGACACGCCCAGTCCCGTCGAATCGGCCACACAGCACTTACTCCAGGAAACGATTGAGGAAGTTCTGAGCGAACTGACGCCGCGCCAGAGTCACATTCTGCGCTTGCGCTTCGGGTTGGGCGGTGGTGAACCGCACACTTTAGAGGAGATCGCCAATAAGTTCGGTCTGAGCCGGGAACGCATTCGCCAACTCGAAAAAGAGGCGCTGCGCCGTCTGCGTCACCCACGTTTGGCGCACAACCTGCGTGACTACCTGAGCTAAACGCCGTAATTCATTACAATTGCATAGGTTTGTCCAGAGCCGGGGTTATAGCCCCGGTTTTGATTCATCATACCCGTCACGAACGCTTACGCAGATTTTATGCCTGACCACTAACCTTTAACGATCCGTCACGTATAGATAATTACCAATTACAAAGGACAATCCGACTATGACCACCGCCGGAAAATATCTGACTCAACTGACTCGCTTGATCGCCTTCAACTCTCAATTGGTAGAGGAAGATGATGGGATAACCGTTGTTGATACCGGGTTACCTGGCAGTGCGCCGCTCATTATTGCCGCTGCCCAAAAACTGGGTAAACCGATCCGTCGCATTACGCTAACCCATGCACATATGGATCATGTCGGCTCAGTGGACAAACTGCATGAACTGCTGCCCGATGCCGAAGTCTTGATCAGTGCCCGCGATGCGCGTTTCCTGACAGGCGATAAATCACTTGATCCGGATGAGCCACAAACCAAACCGCGCGGTAGTTATTCTGTCATCAAAACCAGACCGACTCGACTGCTGATGCCGGGTGATCGGGTCGGTTCATTGGAAGTGATCGCCTCGCCTGGACACACCCCCGGCCATGTTGCCTATCTGGACACGCGAGAGGGCACGTTGCTCGCCGGTGATGCGTATACTGCCCAGGGTGGACTTTCGACGGCGGGCGTGTACCGTTTGCTATTCCCGCTGGCGGCTATGGGGACCTGGAATCGTCCGACGGGACTGGCGAGCGCGAAGGCGCTGCTGGCGCTCAAGCCGGAGCGATTAGCTGTTGGGCATGGTCGCATCATCGAACAGCCACAGGCCGCGATGCAGCGCGCCATTGAGGAAGCCGAACGCAGCATCAGCAGGTGAGCAGCACATCAAAAACCAGGGCGATTCGCGGCGTCTGCACGGTTCGTCTATACTTGCCGCATCTCTCAGGGTGAGGCGGGCAGACCATTGTGACCGGCGAACGTATTCTCGTTGTGGATGACGGTAAAGAAAATCGAGAGTTCGTGATCGATTACATCCTTAAACCGGGTGGCTTCGAATCACTGCAAGCCCGCGATGGTGCTGAAGGTCTGGAGATGGCACGCCGCCTGACGCCTGATCTGATTCTGCTCGATTTGCAAATGCCACGCCTCAACGGGAT
>JBBSEU010000119.1:0-16021 GCA_038239365.1 Aggregatilineales bacterium | reverse complement strand
CGTGGCAAAGGCCATATATTCATGCGCGATCTCTCCGCTAATCTCTCAAAAATGTGCAGAATAACCCTACCGCAGAGTGTAATGCCGAATCGTGCATAGGGCAATGAGATAGCGCAAACGCAAGGGTTTGCCTGTTCTCAATTCATCAGGATAAATTGGTTTTGCGTTTTTGCTTAATTTGCTTTTCGTTTGCTAGCGAATCTAATACACCTGCATCACCTGCTTTGCAGGTGAAACAAGGTTACTAACAGCCTGCTTGCGATTACTTCTTCGTGCCCGGCACGATCAGCTTCCACGAGTCGCCATGTGGCAAAAGCTGCACGATGGCTTTATCGCGCGCCCGCAGGTAAAGCGTCGTATCGGGCACGGCCACGTTATCGCTTTGGTAGGCACCATCGAAGGGCAGCTCCGGCGTCGTTGCCCAGCCCAGCCGATCCCGCACTTTTTCTTTGGTACGCCAGATCAGGCCAAAGCCACGAATCGGCTGTGACAGATTAGATGGCGGCGATAGCGACGGATCACGATCCGGCTGACCGTCTTTGAACTCGTCGGCATAGACGATCCAGGCGGGCTTTTTGCCATCGTTGAACAAGACGTAGATACGCCCCTGTGTGCCGATCCAGATCATCTGCCCGCGCTCGAAGTTTTGCTGTGCTGCCGGGGCTTGAGTCGCGTCACCGCCGGGACAGCTATCAGGCGGCGGATCGAAAAACCAGCCTTTTTGCGCGCACTTGAGCGGCACACTCAGCGATTGTTCAACACGGCTGATCGCGTCCCCAATCGACAACGAAAAGCGCGCGACATCCTGATCATCAGCGCGCGTCTTGACTTCCAGTTTGCCAGCGCGTCCCACCTGCCACAGCTGATCATGGGAACCGTCCGTGTTCAGACGGTAAATCGTGCCGTGATCGGTACCTTTGATTGACCAGAACAAGGTGATCTTATCGCCCGGCTTGACTGATTGAGCATCGGTTGTGAAGTATTCGATGCTCAGGCTGCCTGGCGCGGCAGCTTGCACTGTGAAAGTTGCGCTGGCGGCGGGCGGGCGAGTCGAGGTTGCGCCGATCAACGAAGTGGGTGTCGGGCCGTTTGTCGAGAGTGCCGCACTCGTGGGCGGTAAAGATGTGGCGCTGGCGTTAAACACGCGAGTCGCGGTAGGCGTTTCGGTGGGAACAACCGTTGTTGTCGGGCGCACCGTCGGGATTACCGGTTCAGCATTCGCGCCGCATCCCGTAATGATCAGGCAGCTTATCAATAAGGCAATCGCCCTCACGCTCAAACCTCCTCGTTCAGAGAGAAAGGCGCGATTCCCAGGCGGAAAAACGCGGAGCATCGAGGGCAACATGCGCTAAGCCTAATTTTCTGGCGGCGGAACGGGCAAATCTTCCTCTTTGGTGTTCTTGTACTTCTCACCGATTTCGACCAGCATACGCGGAATGCCATCGACAATCGGATATTTGTAGCCGCTGTCATCACAGACCAGCCACGTATTATGTACCAGCCGTAGTTTGCCAGGGTCATCGCCCTTATCTTTGTAATGGACAGCCACCGGGCAGCGCAAAATTTCCATCAAATCGGCACTGATCGGGGAATTGGTGGTTGAATCGGGCATCTGCAATCCCTCATATGGTTATAATCAAACGTATTCGGAGTATAGCGGCAGGTAAAAGGGGCGTCAAGCGTGGTCGATATTCCGCAGCATGTCGTGATTGTGGGCGGGGGCTTCGGCGGGCTGTATGCGGCGCGTTCACTGGCGCACACATCGGTTCATGTCACGTTGATTGACCGCCGCAACTTTCACCTGTTTCAACCGCTGTTGTATCAGGTTGCAACCGGGGCGCTGTCGCCTGCAAACATCGCCGCGCCGTTGCGCTCCGTATTGAGCCGACAAAAAAATGTGACGGTGCTGCTGGGCGAAGTGAAAAGCATCAATGCCAGAGGCCGCCGTGTTGTGTTGGCCGATGAAGAAATCGGCTACGATGTGTTGATCGTGGCAGCAGGCGTGCGTCACCATTACTTCGGCAACGATCCTTGGGAACAGCTTGCCCCTGGCCTCAAAACCATTGAGGATGCCACTGATATTCGACGGCGCGTGTTGTTTGCTTTTGAGCGCGCCGAACGTGAACACAACCCGGATGAACGGGTCAAATGGCTGACCTTTGTCGTGGTGGGCGGCGGCCCGACAGGGGTGGAACTGGCAGGCGCGCTGGGGGAGATCGCCCATTACACGCTGCGAAACGACTTCCGCAACATTGACCTGATGCAAACGCGCGTGCTGCTGCTCGAAGGCACAGATCGGATTTTGCCAACCTATCCGCCGGAGCTTTCAACCAAAGCCAAGCACGATCTGGAGCGATTAGGCGTCACTGTGCAAACAGGCACAATTGTCACCGATATTCAACCTGAATACGTAACTGCCAAAACTGCGGATCAGGTGCAGCACATCGACACGCACACGATTTTGTGGGGTGCCGGGGTACAGGCATCGCCGCTTGGCAAGGCGCTTTCAGAAGCAACCAGTGTCCCGTTAGACCGTGCCGGGCGGGTCATTGTCGAACCCGATCTGACCATTCCCGGCCATCCCGAAATTTTTGTGATCGGCGATCTGGCAAATTACAGCCATCAGACCAGTAAACCGTTGCCTGGAGTCGCACAGGTAGCTATTCAGCAGGGGCGCTACGCAGCCAAACTGATCACTGCTCGACTCAAAGATAGCGCAGCACAATTTCCGCCGTTTCACTACAACGATCTGGGCAACATGGCAACCGTCGGACGCGCCTCGGCAGTCGCCGATCTGGGGCGTATC
The DNA here is from genome assembly GCA_038239365.1 of Aggregatilineales bacterium. GTDB lineage: Bacteria > Chloroflexota > Anaerolineae > Aggregatilineales > UBA2796 > JBBRMW01. Next base: position 13,215 of record JBBSEU010000119.1, on the reverse strand, counting down.
AAACTGTCGGGGTTTATCGGTTGGCTGGCCTGGTTGTTCATCCACCTGATCAGTCTGGTGCATCACGAAAATCGTGTACTGGTCATGATCCAGTGGGCATGGAGCTACTTCACGCGCAACCGTGCCGCTCGACTCATTACAGGCGCAGCAGCGGATCGCCCTATCAGTTGATTCAACACAACGATTGGTCAGATTGCACTTGATAGAGGAATTGATTTATGTGATGATTGCTCAGAACAAACGCTGAGCCAGTCTAAAGGAATGGATCATGCCTCAAAAAACAGAGCGGGTCGTCCATGAAGTCCCTGCACCTCAATTGATCGCGGCGGTGCTGCAAAGTGATTGGATTCTCGATCAACTTAAACGCGAACTGCGCCGGGTGCTGCCCGACCTGACCACAGAACAGCTTCGCCAAATCTTGCGCGAACGAGTTTTGCAACAGGATATGACTAACGGCAAAGATGCTCAGGAAGCGGCGACTCTGATCAAGCGTGTAGAGCAGTTGCGAGCATCGGGTTTGACGATGACTCAGACCGTAAAAGCCCTCACCGAGGAAGAAGAAGCCTACCGAATCATGCTGGATGATAAACGTAGTGCGGGGGGCGGCGGCTAAGTAGGCCGGGCATAGGGTACACGTCGCTTGCGGTGCTGCCCGGAAACACTACAATAGCTGTTAATGAGCGTGGAGTTTTCCGGTGGCACATTCTGTTTTGATCGTCGATGATGACGCGCTGTTGTGTCGGATGTTGACGAAAACATTGCAAGAAAGCGGCTTTGAGGCGTCGTTTGCGCTGACTGGTGAGGCTGGGCTGGAACATTATCAACGCGAACTGCCAGACCTGATTTTGCTGGATGTGGCGATGCCGGGCATCAGCGGGTTCGATGTGGCCGCCACGATCCGAGAGCTTGAACAAGGCACAGATCGCCACACGTTGATCGTGATCCTGACCGCACATGCGCGTATTTTCGCCGTTTCGGTAGAGTTTCACGCCGGGATCGATAGTTACCTTACCAAGCCCGTTTTGCCGCCAGATGTGGTGGCACATGTCCAGAATTTACTGGCTGGAAACGTCCCCTTGGAGCGGTAGGATCAAGCTGAATTTGCTGCCAAATCCCGGCTCACTCTGAACCTCGACGCGCCCCTGATGACGTTCGATCACCGATTTGACGATTGCCAGTCCCAAGCCCGTGCCGTGTACTTTTTCTTCCATTTGTGGCACGCGATAAAACCGCTCAAATAGACGCGCCTGTGCTTCGTAGGGGATACCTGGCCCGTCGTCCTGCACTTCGAGCGTCAGTTCGTGATCATCGGCGAAGGCGCGCAATGTGATATTTCCGCTGTCCGACGTGTACTTGTGAGCATTGCTGATCAGATTCGCCAGCGCACGATACAGCCAGCGGCTGTCGCCCTGTATCAATGGGAGAATCGGCGCAACCTCGATGTGCAAAATCTGAGCGCGGCGCTCCAGAAGTGGTTTGGCATCGGCGGCGCTGCGCTCGATCAGATCGATCACATCCATCGACACAAGTTGGAAATCGAGGCCGCTTTCGATCTTTTCAAGGTGCAGTAGATCATCGATCAGGTCTTGCATTCGGTTGACGCCGCGCATGGCAATCCCGAAAACTTCAATATCAGTGGGCGTCGGGTCTTTCCAACTCTTGCTGAGCATCGTCAATGCGCTAAGGGTCACGCTCAACGGATTTCGCAGATCGTGTGCGGCAGTCTGGATAAATTGCAGACGGGCGCGTTCGGCTTCCTTAATATGTGTAATATCCTGAAAAACGATCACCCAGCCCGTATGCTGGCGATCATCAATACGCGACAGTGTAATAACGGGCGAAACCGAAGCCGCCAAAAAACACCCTTCGCCCATCGCCGCCTCAAAGGTGCGTACCGGGTTGGGCGAGACATCAGACAGCAGCGATTTATTTAAGCCATCGCGGATAACATCGGGCAGCACCACACTTTCAAGTGATTGACCGATCACATCATCGGAATGGAGATTAAATAAGCGTTCCGCCGCTTCATTGATCAGGCTGACCTGGCCGTGCGTGTCAACGGCCAGGATCGCGTCGGCGGTAGATTGCAAAACGGTGAGCAACCGCCCTTGTTGTTCGCGGGCAGACTCGTACAGACGCGCATTATCGAGCGCCACCCCCACTTGATCGGCGATGGCTTTCAGGACGGCGATTTCCTGTTCGTCAAAGCTGTACGGTTTATAGCTCATCACGCTCAACACGCCGATTACTTTTCCGCGTGCGTGCATGGGTGCCATCGCCATCGCCTGGATGTTTTCTTCGGCCACAGCCGGAACGACCAGACGTGGGTCTTTGCTCACATCGCCCGAAACGACCACTTCGCCAGTGGTGATGACGTGGCCGGACATGCCCTGCCCCAGTTTGATTCGCATGGGGGTGGTGATAAAATCCTGTTTCCAGCCACGCTGCGCGCGCATGACAAGTTCACCGGCGCGTTCATCGATCAAGCTGATGCCGCCCGCTTCAACATCAATCACGGACAGCACAGCATCCAGCGCCGTTTGCAGTGTCGCAGTCAGGTCAAGCGATTGACTGACAACGGCAGCAACCGTATTGATGGCTGATAATTGATCGACACGCCGCCGAATTTCGACGGCCAGTTCTCGATTCTTCACAAGCAATTCCGAAGCAACTGATGGTATTGTGTTTGCCATTGAATGGAATCCCAATGACCAATGAACACTATACCATAGTATAGAAAAAAAAGATAAAAGTTGTAAACGACTCTTAGTCTTAACAAACTTTGTGCATTAGCGGAGGGATATTTATTCGTAATGCAGCGTCGTTCCAGCCGCCCGCAAGGCCAGCCCACACGCGGCAAAACAGCCTTCAATAGACTGCGACAAATTGATGTATATAGCGCGCTGACACTCGCATCGCTGTTCGTTGGTGGTTCACCGTTGATTGTGGATGTTGGGTATGGCGCGTATCCCTGGACAACGCTCGAAATGCGCGCACGATTGCTGCCGATTAATCCCCGGCTGCGCGTGTTAGGTGTTGAAATTGACCCGGAGCGAGTCGCGGTGGCACAACCTTATGTGGAAGCTGGGGTAGACTTTCGATTAGGCGGCTTCAATGTACTGGATGTGTTGGGCGATGAACGCGCCCGGTTGATCCGCTGTTATAACGTCCTGCGCCAATATGATGAAAGTGCCGTACCGCTGGCATTGGCGGAAATGTCGCGCGCCCTTGAACCGAACGGCGTCTTGATCGAAGGTACATCCAACCCAAGCGGGCGCTGGGTTGCCTTTGATGTGTATCGAATGCGCGGCGAACTGCGGCACGAGGCGCTCGTTTTTGGTACGAATTTCCGCGCACCGGTTGAAGCTGTTGATTTTCAAGCGATTCTGCCTAAACGATTGATTCACCATATGCTCGATCCGATTCCATTGGCGTTTTTCGGGGCATGGCAGCGCGAATTTGTGATCCGACGCGGAACGGTTCACACGCCGCGTGAAACCTGGATTGAGGCGGCATTGGCTTTGCGGGATCGTTACCCGATTGATCGGCGGTTGGGCGTCATCCGGCGTGGTTATCTGGGCTTACGCGCTACGCTAAGCTGACTAATCGAGAGCGTGTGGTATATTTTCGTCATCCGAACGACGAAGGTAGACAACATGCAGCGTTTGTACAGCCAGTTACCCGAATTTGCCCGCCCCACTCATCCGGTCATGCGTTATACACTGCTCAACGAGGGGCGACGCGCGCGGCCTTCAACACGCTTACTGCGCGGCCTGGGATCGCTGCTGGTACTGGTGGTATTGCTGCTGCTGGGCTATGAGATTGCTACCGGGTTCGGCACTGCACCGCTTGATGAAACGTTGAATCCGCTCGGCAAGGTATTTTTGGTGCTGTATTGGCCGCTGGTGATTTTACAGATAGGCATTCGATTGGTGGCGATTGGCTCAACCACCGGGATCGTCAATACCGAGTCACTGCGCGGCACCTGGGATACACTCAAAATCACGACTGACGGCGCGGGCTTGACGATGCGGACGCGCTGGGCAGCGGTTTTTTATCGACTTCGTTTCGTGCTGATACTGCTGGTGGCAGCGCGCGTGTTTTTCATCATCGTGGCGCTGCTCGATTTCGCCTCGTTTCAAGGTCGCTATCTCGATTTGATGGTCACCGGCACCGTCCCGCTCGGCCAGCCGGAGATGAATCCGGTGGTGGGCTTGGCGTTGGGCGTGGTGGTGGCTTCGATGATGATGACTGCTGCACTGGTAATGCCCTTCACGGCGATTGCCTTTGATGCCAGCATCGGCATGTTGATCGGCGTGTCGATCCGAGGACGCTGGATGGGCATTCTGGGGCAGGGCGTTGTACTACTGCTGCGGATCGCTGTTTCAACGGCGGCGTTGTATCTGGGCACGCTGGCCTTATCCTTCACGCCGCCCGGCCTGAGTACCGTTCCGGGCGCATTGTTCGCGCCAACCAGCAATTTGGGATCGTGGTTCGGCGCACTATTTGGCGTAGCGGAAGGCGATCTGGGTTTGACAATGCTGCATTTGCCCTATTATCCGCGCTTCTGGGCAGATATTGAATACGGTGTTCTGATCGGCGTGGCCGCGCTGATCTACGTGCTGGTACAGGCCGGGCTGGCACAGTTGATCGTTCGGTTAGCCGTTCGGTGGGCGGCGCGTGCGGATAAAACATGATCGATGCTGCGCGTTATGAGTTTAATAATGTGTGGATTGATCGTCGTGATCGGGCTGCTGCTCGGCCTGACGCGCGGGTTGCAGCGCCCGGCAACCGCGTTGCGACTACAAGCGTGCGACAAAACATGTGACTGGAACGCGCTTGACATGACCGATTTAACCATTGGCGATCTGCTTCTGGCGTTAGGATCGCCGACAGCAGTCAGCTTCACGCAATTGGGGCGTCCGGCAGGCAGTGTGTTTTCAGGCGCGTTCAACTTCCGCGAAACACTGTATTATCCAGTGCTGGCACTCGAAATACCTGTCGAAATTCGGGGCAATGACCTTCGCGTTTCGCCAACCAGTCGTCAGAAAATCCAACCGGCACGGATGACCACCGTCATTCCGCAAACTGCTCAATCGTGGCGCGGGTTCGCGTCGCTGTGTCGCTACTATCCACTGCTGCCTGAATTATGCGCCAGATATTAATGATCAGCCTGATAGTGTTGATCACGCTGGCGGCTTTGATCGTGGCCGTGCGCGCGTTGGGCGATCAATTTCCGCACGAGCCGTTCTATCTGGATACGGGCGGCTCATGTTTGCAGCCGTGTTGGTATGGAATCCAGCCGGGGCGTACAAAGATCGAAGACGCGCGGCGTTCATTAGAAACGAATCCGCTGGTGTTCGACTTGAAGCGCAATGATCCCGATCCGGTCTTTCGCTGCGAACTCGAATGGAAGATGCAGACGATTCCATTCTACACAGGCTGTATCAGCGCACTGCCCGATTCACCAATCAGCGATATTTTCCTACGACTGGGCGATGATCAGGTGCGGTTGGCGGATGCGTTCGCGCTGTTTGGGCAGCCGATCACGCTGATCCTTTGCCGGAGTTATCAGTTTGGCCTGAATCATCGTCAGCAGGTCTTCGCACTGGTCTATTTTCAGAACGGCGTACAGGTTTGGGCATATAATCCTAAGCCGATGGTGTGGCGTGCCGAACCACTGATGTACGTCAAATCGGTGCATTACAATGTGCCCGGTCCGCCGCCAGCATGGAAACACTGGCGCGGATTTTTGGGCGACAACTATTATCACATGGAGTGCTAGCGTGAACCGATAATATCGATCAGCGTACCAATTGCCACTTGCCGCGCATTTTTGCCGTCCAGGTCAATGCGCCACGTTGTATCGCCGCCCGCACCGGACAGGCTGTAGTAAATGCCGTCCAAGCCCCAAACCAGCGCCGTAATCGCCTGATCATTGGCTTTGAAGTCGGTGATCGCACGCCGACTGCTGCCATCCAGATTCATAATGTACAGGTTGGCAATTTGCGTCGTTTTGCTGATGGTGGCCGAACTCACGACGATCCGTTTTCCATCTGGCGAAATATCAGCCAGCAGATCGAGCGTGCTGGCAGGCGTCAAGGCTTTGGGCTGAGTCAGGGCATCGAGGCCGAAGTACACGATCTGGTTGACGCCGCTGGCAATATCGCCACGCTGCGCCAAAAAGCCCTTCCCGGCACGATCCCACTGATTGAAGCCCGCTGCATCCTGTGGCAGCGCGGTACTTGCGCCAGAGGTGCTATCGAACAGGAATGGCTTCGTGTTGGGGCCACCTGCACCCTCTGCGCCAGCCTGACCGACTGAATACAACAGGTAGCGACCATCGGGCGACCAGGCGATAGATGTGGCAATTTGTCCGGCAGCGGGCGCGGGAATCAAAACTTTGGTGGCGTTACTGGCCGCATCATAGTATAGGATTGCTCCGGCATTCGGCACGGTTTTGCCGGGCGCTACGAGATCGAAGTAGGCAAACCCAGACCCATCGCGCTTCCAGGTGATTTGCGGGCTGCTCAAACCAGTTGCCTGCGGAATCGGTTTGGCTTGTCCGGTGGCATTATCAACCAGCAGCAAGTTCACCGCGTTATTGGCGGCTTCAAAGCGAACGCCAATTTTACCATTGCCCGCCGCCTGGGGGCCATAGCGTTCCGGTGTCAGCGAAACGGGCTTGCCATTCGGCTGTACCGCGATCAGTTGATTTTTCTGGCTCAGAATCAGGGTTCCGCTCGGCAAAAGGTTGCTACCCGCCGCTGAAACCGAGGTGGGTGCAGCCTGATAGGCACTCGTGCGCGCAGCACCCGAAAACAAGGCAATGGTTAACAAAAGTCCTGATAAAACGGTCATCCACAATCGTTTCATGTTCACTCCCTGGCATTTTTGCACAACAATTCAATACATGGCTATCATTATAACCCAGACCTGTATCGCTAATTACTATTGCCAACCTGCTTGAAAATTTTGACTTTTCTGCACTCCTGCGTTATCCTGTCAAGTGCTGAGGGACAATAATAAATCGAACGGCAATGAGTGTTTACAGACAATCCGCGCTCTGTCTGTAAGTCGTTCTATTGTCCCTCAGCAAGACAGTAAACATTCACAGACCGGGCGCGGATTGTTTCAGGAGTGTCTATCATGTCCGATTCGCCTTCCTCAGTTGTTCCGCAGTTTGATAATCAGATCCGCAAGATTGTTATTGGTCACGAAACGTTCTTTTCCATTTTGGATGTGTTCAAATATTACGGGGATTCGGGAAACCCTAACCGAGATTGGGGGCGAGTCAAAGAACGTCTTCAGGAGCAAGGTTTTGATGTTGTATCACAATTGGTAGAACATCAATTTACACGCTCAGACGGCAAATTAAATCGTGCAACACCCGTCGCCACATTTAACACGTTTTTGCGAATCGCAATGGTTTCACGTATCAAAAGTTGGGAATCGTTGCGCCAGTGGATGGCTGATCTTGCCGAAGAAGATATTAAAGCGGGGCCAAATGCCAGCGATCCAACACTGACCGCTGAAGAATATCAGGTACGGCATTCACTGGATAAGGTGGCGTCGTATATCGTCCCGCTCATTTTGCAAACTGAGGGCTTGATGAGCCGAACGCTCACCGAAATGTTGTTCGTGGTCAGCGATAAATATTATAAATTGCTCATCAGCAAGGGCTTTTCGGTTGAAGTCGCTACGCAGCAGGTTCAGGAGGCGATTACTCAGATGGCACCGCAAGTAATCAATGAAGTGATCCTAAAGGAATTGGTACGGCTCGGCCTTGATGAAGAAAGCGCCATCATTCGCATGAAAATTGCTGCGCCGATGGTCGCTCATTACATCGCGTATCGCAATCAAAAGGCTCTGCCTCAAGCCTGATTCAATCGGATACGGTACAAAACGCTCAGACGCCTGCCCCTTTGTTGCGATTTGCGGGCGGGATCGGTGTTGAGCGGGGCGCGCGTATCGTGGGCATCGCCGGAATAGGCGTTGGTGTTAACACGAGTGGGCGTACTGTGCTGATCGTGCCATAGTTTTGTGAAGGTATGATGCCAATGTCTTGTAGCGGCCAGTAGCGAATCCAGGCTTTGCCGACGATCAACTTGCGATCCAGCGGGCCGAAGCTGTGGCTGTCGTGGCTGTTCGGACGATTATCGCCCAAAACGAAATAATGATCGGAGTCCAGCGTCCATGTGCCGTCGCAGCCAGAGGTGCAAAAACGTGGAATATACGGCTCATCAAGTAATGTGCCGTTGGCGTACACGCGCCCCTCTTTGATCTGCATCAGTTCGCCCGGCAAGCCGATGACACGCTTGATAAAGTCCTGTGAGGGGTCTTCGGGATCATGCAGCACCACCACATCGCCGCGTTGTGGACTGTTAAAATAGTAGGCAAAGCGGTTGACGATCACGAGTTGACCCGTGTAAAAATTGGGCTGCATACTGGCCCCTTCGACTACCGCGCGTGCCGTCGCCAGGTTGACCAACGTGTAGATCGTGATGATCAACAGCAAAATCTCGATAACATCCCGCCAAAACGCATTGCGCGAAAGCAAACTGGGGCGTGATTGTGCCTCTGGCGCATCATGCGGCGGCAATTCAGACATATCAGCGTGATCAAGGGTCATGGACGGCGGCGTACTCCTGAGCGTTCTGGCAAGCAGCTTATTCTAACCCGATTTGGGGCGAAGGTTACGCGCCATTCAGCAAACGCTCAGGACACTACCCCCCTGTTGAAAGCAACCCGATCTCCAAAACGGCCATATTGTGAGTCGATGCGCCCATCTCCACGACGCCCGCTTGCAGCGAATTGATCCGGCGCAGCCACAGGTAATCAACCCGCGAATTGACATTGTTGATCAAGCGCCAGGTGATCGCTTTTTCCGCTGCAAATCCGGCGAACGGATCGGAAAAATATTGCGCCATGCGCTGATACAGGTCAGAAGTGGGTACGTTGTTGAATGTCCCGCCAATCAGCGTGCGCGTAGTCAAAGTTGGATCGTTTTGATTGATCAGACCGAAAATTTCGTTCATCTGTTGAATCTGATCCTGCTCCTGTTGATCGGGTGCGCGCGAACTATCTTTGAGCAGCAATCCCAACTGCGTGTTGTACACATCCAACACGGCCTGATCAGGGGCACGCAAGCGGACGTACTGAACCCCGGTTTGCTTGCCCAGGCTGGTCAATAATACGCCTTGCCGCTGCTCAATAGATACGCGCGTCAGAATGGCAAGCCCTTGCAATGCCTCGTTCGTCGGGAAATATTCAATCTGCATATCCAGCACGCGCCCAAGCCACTGTGCCTGATCGACACCATAGCTGACCAGTCGCCCGGCTTCGACTTCCTGCAATAAAATCACATCCGCGCCACTTTTTTTGATCTCGTTAGCGATGCTGATTAAATCGTAATTGAAGTACAGGCTGTAGCCGCCGTGCAAATTCAATGTGGCAATTCGCAGCCGATCCGTATTTGTGGGGGGAATCAAAATGGTTGGCCGTGCGAAGGTATAAGCCAGCACCCCGGCCAATACAACAACGAGCAGCCCCATCACCGACTCGATAAAACGCCCGCCGCGCCAGGGTAATCGTTTGCGTGCCAGGATGGGCGGCAGATTAACGAGCAGCACCGAAATCAGCGCGACAGCCAACCCCAGGCCGCGCAGCGCCCGCAGCGCCGAGCCGAACGGCTCTTGCAGGCCGCGCACAAACGCATAATCGTAAGTGAAGTAATCCGCGCCCGTGATCGCCAGAAAAAGCGCCAACCCAATCGCCACACCCGGCCCGCTGAAGTTCCCGCGCGTCTCAGTGGGCTGGATGATCCACCACCAGGAAAGGCCAACCAGGACTTGCGCCGCGATCAACACAAAGGCTGAGATCGGGCCGCTGAAACGAAAGCCGATCACGATCAGCAAACCCGTTAATAAAAACCAGACCCAACCGCGCCATTGCCCATCGAACATGCCCAGGAAACGCCGTGCCAGATCGCGCACGCCGGGAATGATCGGTAGCAACGTTGCGGCAATGAGCCAGGGCGCAACCAGCAGCGGATCGAGTCCGGCGCGGCGGGCAACCGTGTTCGGCAAACCAAGCAGCGCAAATTCCAGATAGAGCAAGCCGCCCATCGCCAATGCGCCCCAACTACTGATTCCGGTACGCGGCGGGGCTTGATAATCGGGCTGGCGTGCCTCAGCCTGATCGAACAACACATTGATCACGGCGATGACGAACAATGCCAACGAGATCACCGCCTGAATCGGCAAAAAGCTGCCGTCCCAGGTCAGATCGGCACTAAAGCCGTATAAGCGGATTAATTGATCGGCAGCAAAGCCCAGGATGAACAGAATTGGTAGGGTATGGGGGCGTCGCCGGGCGATGATTGCCATATACAAAGCCGCGCCACCGACGGTGATCGCCGCGCCGCTGACCCCCAGCAGCGAATGGCCGCTAAAGGTCATGTAGACGCGCCCGGCAGCCACGACTGCTGCAACCAGCGTCCCAAACTGCCAGCGCCCCAACAGCACGGCCAACAATGGCAGCAGCAGGGCAACGAGTGTGATCAGCAGTTCGGTTTGCACATCGGCGCGGCTGATCAATCCGGGCGTGCCAGATATGGGCGACGCCGTCTTACTCAATTGATCGATGCTGCCCAGATGGGCATACAGTGTGCCATACAGGAAACGCATCCCCTGTACAAAAAACAGGCCGATGATCCCGGCCTCCAGATAACGGAAAAGCTCCCGTCGGTAATTCGTCATCAAAACTCTCTTAGCAGCATGTTCGTAGCGCAGTTCCTGGTTTCAAGTGGGCTATTTTACGCGCATTTCACAATCCGCGCGCTATAATTACGCAACTTTACCTATTGACCGGAGTAAAAAATCGCATGGAACGGGTTGATAAGATTTTGACAGGTGGGCTGCTGATCACGATGAATCAGCACATGGATTTGTTCCCCGATGGTGCGATTGCTATCCGTGCCGATCAAATTGTGGCGGTTGGCCCCAGTGATGACATTCGCAACCATTATAGCGCCGATGAACTGGTCTTGTGCGACGGGCAGGTGATCATGCCGGGGCTGGTCAACACTCACACACACGTCCCAATGACCCTGCTGCGCGGTATCGCGGACGATCTGCGCTTCGATGTATGGCTGCTTGGCTATATCATGCCCACCGAACGCGAATTCGTGAACCTGGAGTTCTGTCGGTTAGGAACATTGTTGGGCTGCGCGGAGATGATCCGTTCGGGGATCACGATGTTTGCCGATATGTATTATTTCGAGGCGGAGATCGCGGCGGCCACTGCCGAAGCCGGGATGCGTGCCGTGTGCGGCCAAACGATCCTCAAGTTCCCGACGCCGGACGCGGATAGCTACGAAGAAAGCCTGGCCTACACACGCAGCTTTATCGAAAAATGGAAAGGCCACCCCTTGATCGTCCCGGCGGTAGCGCCACACGCGCCCTATAGCTGCACCGACGAAATTTTGCAGGCGTGCGCCGAACTTGCCAAAGAATTCGATGTGCCGCTGCTGACGCATATCGCGGAGATGCGTACCGAAGTGGACGACAGCCGCCGCGATTATGGGATGCCTGTCGTGCCGCGCGTCAAAAAGCTGGGCTTGTTCGAAGCCAAGACGCTGGCCGCGCACTGCGTTCACGTCGATTCAGGTGAAATCCGCACGTTTTACAATCATAATGTCGGGATCGCGCACTGCCCAACCAGCAACCTCAAGCTGGCGAACGGAATCGCGCCCATCGCCGAAATGCTCGAACGTGAATTGAAAGTCGGGATCGGCACGGATGGCGCGGCCAGCAATAACGATCTCGATATGTTCGAGGAAATGCGGCTGGCGGCGATCCTTGCCAAAGGCGCGACACTCGAACCCACCACCCTGCCCGCCAAACAAGCCCTGCTCATGGCGACTCGGATGGGCGCGGAAGCGATGCACCAGGGACACATCACCGGCAGCCTTGAGCCGGGCAAACGTGCCGATGTGATTATTGTCGAGCATAATACGCTGCACAACGCGCCACTTTTCCAGCGCGATTTCGATGTCGTTTATTCGCAAATCGTGTATACCACCAAAAGCACCGATGTCGTACACGTCATGGTCAATGGCAAATGGCTGATGCGGGATCGGGCGCTGCTAACGGTTGACGAAAAAACCGTTATGGCCGAAGCGAATTTGCTGGCACGCAAGATCGATACCTTTTTGGTTGGGCGTGAAGGTAACGTCCTGAACAAGCTGATCGCTATCGGCGGTGTGGAGCAGGAGGAGAGTTTCGAGATTCAGGTCAAGGCGCGTATTAGCAATATTGAGGCGCTTGATCCGCTGCTCAACGATGCTCGTTCGCAAATCGTCAAGCAGTCTCACTACCGCCAATATGACACCTACTTCATTTTCATGGATGAGAATCAGGGGCGGGTGCGCTACCGCGAAGACGATATGCTGGATGCCAAAGGGCAGGTCGAGAACGTGCGGACGCGCCTCACCTTTACATCGCCCACCAAAGAACGCGAATTCGATGATGCAGTGCTGCTCAGTCGTTCGCAGTTTCTTGCCCCGGCGGATCGCCCACTGCGCTTTTACCGCGAATACTTCCGCCCGAATGAAGAACGACAGCTTGAGAAGGAACGCTATCGCTGGCATTTGCTCTACAAAGGCGTACTGTTCTACGTCAATCTGGATACGATGATCAACCCCGCCGTCGAAGGAACGTTCGTAGAGATCAAGAGCCGTACCTGGTCAAAGCGCGATGCCGAATACAAGGCTGGGCTAATCAGTGAAATGCTGGTCGATGTGCTGGGTCTTACGCCCGAAAAGCGCGTCCGCAAGGAATACATCGAGTTCATCCCGGCCTGATCAGGCTATCAGCCGTTAGCGGTCAGCTCAAATAACGGTGCAGGGAATCGATCCCTGCGCTGTTTTTCATGATCATAGGCCACAGCCTAAATTCAATTACATGTCAATACAAACAACATGGCTTGAGGAAGTCATTCTTGCGCCATTCTAAAGTTGTCATGGACAACAAAAAAGCCCTTTCGGACTTTTTCTAACCATAACGTGGATTATTGAAGTGCGCCCCAGTTACTGGACAGAGGAACAGTGAGGTACTCTAGAAACTGGAGAAAACGATGGGCAAAAGACGAGAATTCGGTGCACAGTTCAAGTTAGAAACGGTTCTGGAAGGGCTACGCGGGGAGAAAAGCGTG
>JBBSEU010000118.1:0-16041 GCA_038239365.1 Aggregatilineales bacterium | reverse complement strand
GGTTTTGATGCCTGACCTCTGCGAACCACTTATGGACGATGCGCGCATTACTCGCGCTGCCTCACGCGCGCCGGGATACGTACCGGGATCGGCTGAGGGGGGTTCAGCAGGCGGTCAAGTTCCGCAAGTAGGTCACGAAGTCGTTCACCAATGCTGCGTTCTTTTTTCTGCTTTGCCATATTAGAAATCGTCTCCGTCGTTCAATTCACGAACGTGATTTCCAGTAGAGTGTATCACAGTTCGCGTCTGAGTGGCTATAAAACCTATAACAGAAAATTAAAAAAGACTCCCTTGTTCTTGTAGGCCAATTGGCTACAGGAACGAAGAAGTCTTCTTCGCGGTACCATCCCGCTTGATGCAGTTTCTAAAGTGGATCCGAAGGGATTCGAACCCTTGACCTTCTCAATGCCATTGAGACGCGCTCCCAGCTGCGCCACGGACCCGTGCATCCACTCACTTACGATTAACGCCCGTTCCGCGTCTCCACTTACTCTATTCGGCGGAGCAACTCCTGAGCGAGTTCAGCTTTACGGTATTCGCCGGGATACCCAACGAGGCTTGCACCCTCCCTCGTTCGCTTCGGCGATAGCCTACTACTCTCATTCACAGTCTTTAGCAGTATAAAGTTGTTAAGGAAACTGTCAGCATTGTACAGAGCAGCCGTCAGGTTGTCAAGGTGAAAAGTACACCCCAAAAGGGGACTATTCATCTCCTAGCAGCGGCACTTTATCGACGGCATCACCTCGGCGCGGTGGGACATTCGGTGGGTTGCGCCACCATGCTTGCAGCGCCCCAACCACATCGCGGCCATCATCGACCACCTGAATCAATCGCAAATCGCGCTCAGTGATGGTTGAGATCGCAGCGAAGTGCATCACAAATTCGCGCCACATACTGCCCACTAACAGCAGCGGACGGGCGGGTACTTCCGCGACTTGCAACAAACTCCAGGCCAGTGCCAGTTCGGCCAGTGTGCCGATGCCGCCGCGCAGCACCACATACGCATCGGGCGCAACGATCAAATGGTTGAGTCGTTCGGCCAGCGTCGGCTTGTGAATTTCTTCGTGCAGAAAAGCGTTAGGCTGTAGTCCGTAAGTTGTCCAGGCACCTACCGTCACACCAATGACGTGGCCGCCTGCTTCGGCAGCGGCTTCGCTCACTGCGCCCATCGTGCCGCCATAGCCACCCGTCATCACGGCATATCCAGCCTGTGCCAGTCGTGTGCCCAACGCATACGCATCTTCATAATCGGGCGTGCCGGGCTGTGTGTTGGCACTGCCGTACACACCGATCACTTTACGTTCGGTCATATCATTTCCCTGTTGCTAAGCGGCCAAGTATACCGTCAAAACGAACCTGTATCGACATTTTTCTAATTTTCATACTGTTTTTTACAAACGATATTCTAACTATGAATAGTACGATAGTCCTGTTACACTACCATGCGCCTAACCGTATGCTAAACAAACAAACCAAACCTTCATTGCCTGAGCGCATTTGTTGAATATTAAAAGGGTTTCAGTGATGTACACCAAAAATCAGTTGATGTTTCCCCACCAGATTATTCCCCAACTCCGAGACCTACGCGGTACTGAATGGGCTACCCTGATCGACACGGTGACGAAAGTGCAGGAAGGCGCGGAAGAAAGTCTGGCCTTCGTGCTGATGATGGTTCGGCTGAATGGCTGTATGGCCTGCGAGACGGATAGCTACCGGGCGATGCGCGGTTGTGATGCGTGTTCGGTGCAAACCCTGCGGCGCTACAAAGGGACGGATTCGGAACTGGTGCGCTGCTATCAACAGGCGTTAGATGATGTGCGCCGCTATCTGGCAAAAACTGCGGCGAAATCCAATATAGTGAGCGTCAGTCTGGCGGGTGTTGCCTAGCGGCCTTCATTACGAGATCGAGTCAAATCCTGATCTCATCAATCGCAAATCAATTGTACAATGTGACTATTCTTAGTATTCACGAGCGAGTCATCATGTCCGAAAACCGTGACGATCAGGAAGTGCCCCAGGAAGACGATACCCTGCCCGTGCCGCCGCCCAGTTTCCGCGAACGACTGCTGGCCGCTCAACGGGCGCGTGCCCTGGAAGCAAAGGGGAGTACCTTTATCCCCGAACCGCTGCCTGCGCCGCTTGAAACGATACGCACGCCTGATAAAAAAGCGGATGATCTGTAGTCTGCCTGATCCCAAAATGCCAGCCCTTGCCAACGCAGGTCAGGCATGTTATACTGCGCTCAGTTTTGGGAGATAGTTTAATCGGCAGAACAGCGGACTCTGGATCCGTTAGTCCTGGTTCGAGTCCAGGTCTCCCAGTTAAGAAAGAACGTGGCACTGACCACGTTCTTTTTGTTTGGATAAAGCGGCTTTCAAGGCTGGCGGATTTCGCTTAATCGTCGAACGAGGCAGCGGGTTCTTCGGTGACGACGTCTTCGCTGGGGACGACTTTGCCAGTCAGTGCCGCACTATTCTCACGGATTGACATTTCGATCTCGTAAGCAACTGCCGGATTATCGCGCAGGAACTGTTTGGCATTTTCGCGCCCCTGACCGAGCATTCCATCGTTATATCGGAAGAATGCGCCGCGCTTGTCGATGATGCCCATACTCGTCCCCAGTTCCAGAATGTCACCGGATTTGCTGATACCTTCGTTGTACATGATGTCAAATTCGGCCTGGCGGAAGGGTGCAGCGATCTTGTTCTTGGTGATCTTGACGCGCGTGCGGTTGCCGATGGTCTCTTCGCCCTGTGTAATCGCCTGGATGCGCCGAATGTCGATGCGGACGCTGGCATAGAACTTGAGGGCGCGGCCACCAGTGGTCGTTTCGGGGTTGCCGAACATGACGCCGATCTTTTCACGCAGTTGGTTGGTGAACAGCATTGCCGCGTTGGAACTCTTGATCGCGCCGTTCAGCTTGCGGAGTGCCTGACTCATCAAACGCGCCTGCAAACCAACGTGACTATCGCCCATTTCGCCTTCGATTTCGGCACGCGGCACCAGCGCGGCCACGCTGTCCAGCACGACTACATCGAGCGCGCCGGATCGGATCAGGGCTTCAGTGATCTCCAATGCTTGTTCGGCGGTATCGGGTTGCGCGATGTACAGATTGTTCACATCGACGCCGATCCGCTCAGCATAATTCGGGTCAAGCGCATGTTCCATATCAATAAACGCGCACACGCCGCCGCGCTGCTGCGCTTCTGCAATGGTGTGCAGGCAGAGCGTCGTTTTACCGGAGCTTTCAGGGCCATAGATTTCGGTGATGCGCCCGCGCGGGACACCCCCGACCCCTAACGCAATATCGACGGCCAGCGAACCCGTTGGAATGACGCTTACCGCCATGTGATGAGCATCGCCCAGGCGAACGATGGTGCCATCGCCAAAACGCTTGGTTAAATCCGTGACAACGCGCTCCAACGCTTGATCGCGCGGGAGTTCTTTGGTGTCTTTAGGTTCTTTGACTTCTTTAGGTTCTTTCGCTTCTCTAGCCATTTTTCATCCCAAAATTGTGAGAACTGAACAATAATCAGAACGAGTGTTCTAAGGATAACGTTTATCTGTTGAAATGTCAAGTGAGTGTTAGATTTTACCGCGAATTTGGCAGTTCGCACGGCTTGACGGGGCGTGCTAACATAGAGCATCATTGTTCACCTGCACTTAACTGTCAGCGATCACTCAGGCAAACTGCGTATTATGATTGGTACCAAACTCGGTCCGTATGAGATCATCGAAGAGGTCGGGCGGGGTGGTATGGCGGCGGTTTATCGAGCCTACCAGCCCAACGTAGATCGCTTCGTCGCCGTAAAAGTAATTTTTCGATCTATTGCGTCCGACTCGAAATCACTGGATCGCTTTCAGCGGGAGGGGCGGCTGGTTGCCCGGTTGGAACATCCGCACATTCTGCCTGTTTACGACTATAACGGACTGAATGACCCACCGTATATTGTAATGCGCTACCTGCCGACTGGCACGCTCAAAGACGTGCTGGAGCGGGAACAGCTTCCTTTTCACGAAGTCGCTTATCTGCTCACCCAGATCGCCTCGGCACTCGATTATGCACATCGTCAGGGCGTCGTTCACCGCGACATCAAGCCCTCAAATATTATGGTCGACGGTGATGGCAATGCCTTTCTGACCGACTTCGGTATCGCACGCAATTTCGAGTCGGCCAGCGGCTTGACGGGTACGGGCATGGCGATTGGTACGCCCGGTTACATGGCACCCGAACAGGGATTGGGGACGGGCGTTGATGGCCGCGCCGATATTTATTCGCTTGGCGTGATGGTCTACGAGATGTTGACCGGCAAAATGCCGTTCAACGCCGAAACGCCGATGGCGATCATCCTCAAGCATATCAACGAGCCGCCGCCCGAAGTCACGCTCACAAACCCGAATGTGCCGCCCGCTGTCAATGCGGTGCTTCAACGGGCAATGGCGAAGAATCCGGCAGATCGCTTTGCCACCGGGACGGAAATGGCGCGCGCCCTGTCCGCTGCATTGGGCCCCAGTGGGGACTCGGCACCTTTGCATTTGCAGGCCGCCGCCGCCCGCACGATCCACGAACTTGAAGCACAACGCGCCGAAAAGTCCAAAACAATGGCCTTGAAAGCCACGCCCGGCGTGCTTCCACCCGCTTCCGGGGCAACGCCCGCCTTGCCAGTGTCCAGTGTTACACCACCACGCACCGGGACGCAGCCTACCGGGACAAGTATGGCGGCCAAAGGCGCAGCACTCGGCGCAGGGGCCGTGATCGCGCTGCTGGCCTTGATCGCGTTAGGCGCATTTATCGCTACGTCGGTCATCACCGGTGGCGCGAATGCCAGCGCAACAGCAGCGGCGGCAGTGGCGAACGGCACCAGTACAGGCGTCGCTATCGCTGCCTTATCGACCAACAGCGCAAATTCGTCAGCGACGGCAACCGCAATCGTTCAGAATACCGCCAATACCAGCACCGCCGCTGCTAAAACCGATACAGCGATCTTAGTCATCCAGGCACAGACAAGCACAGCCAGCGCCGAAGCGGGTACGCGGACGGGTCTACAAACGATTACGGTGGTTGCAACACTTACGACTGGCGCGGTCAATGCGGCGACGCAAACCGCAGCCACACAGACTGCTCTTACAAAGTTGCCCATCACTAAGCCGTCCGAAACAGCCAAACCGACGAATACGACGGCGGCCAGTTCAACGCCTAAACCAAGCAATAGCGCCGCTCCGTCTTTGACGAACACAATACCAGCCACACTGACCGTTACCCCTCTGCCGCCAACGCTGACACCAACATTCACACTGACACTCATTCCGCCGACCATGACACATAGTTCAACACCTGTGCCGCCCAGCGCGACACCGACTTTCACGCTGACACCTGTTCCGCCGACAAATACGCATAGCCCAACGCCAATCCCGCCCAGCGCGACGCCAACTTTCACGTTGACACCTGTTCCACCGACGGCTACATCAACCTTCACGTTGACGCCTGTTCCGCCAACGGCTACGTCAACCTTCACGCTGACGCCCATTCCGCCAACACCTGTACCACCCACCCCGCTGCCGCCACCAACCATCGAAGCTACCGTAATTCCGGTAGTTCCGCCGACTACCGCGCCAATTTTGACGCCAACGCCTGTACCTTTGGGTCGAATGCCCTATGTGACGGATATGGAAGCTGCCGACGCGATCAGCCAGTGGGATTACGATCCGGCGGTGTGGCGTTTGCTGCCTGACAGCGGCAATACGTCATTGGTTGGCGTTGGCGGCCTTACCAAACCTGCCGTTGTGCTTGGCAAGGCAAGCCCGGATTGGGTAGACCCGAACAATCGCAATTTGCTTGTGTCGTTGAGTACCGCGCTGGATAACTCGGCCAGCGGCGCGCGGATCATATTCCGCTACTCGAATACGGGCTACTACGTGTTGGAGATGGTACCCGGTCTGCTCAAACTGAGGCGCGGGCAATCCGGCAAAGTGGATCGGCCTACTGAAAAAGATTTGCCACAAGGTACATTGTCTGGCGCGCCGATTCGCAGCGGCACATTTTACCAATGGACGATCTGGGCAGATGACAACCGAATTTTTGTGTATCTGGAACATCGCCTGCTCATGGCCGTTAAAGACCCGGCGGCAACACTCCTGCCCGGCGGCGCGATCCTGTTCCAGACGCTCAGTGCCAGCGCCAGCTATCCGGTTCGCTTTGATAACCTGAAAATACAGCGACCATCAGCGGTCAGCCAGCACTTTGAAGGATCGGGTTTCCCCAATACGTGGAGTCGCTCCAACACAACAGATGCGGTGATTGGCGATAATGGCATTGATAATCACTACATCGAGCAAAATACAGGTGAAGTGTCGCCTAAGACGGGCGCACTCACTGACTTTTTACTATCGGTACGGCTGCAAAGCATTCAGGGCGGCTTCGATGTGCATATTCGGGAGAGCGCGCAGGGCTACTACCTGTTCAAGTTCTCGGAAGGCAATATGACGCTCAGCGCAGTGGATAACACTGGCAAAGCGCGGCAGATTCAGAACTTCTCGAACTTCTATGATCGATCTATTTTCCAGGAATTTTCCGTCGAAATGGTGGGCAGTCGCGTCACGATCTTCTCTAAAAAAGATGTGTGGTCACAGGAAATCAAAGATGGGCCGCTGAGCGGCGATATACGCTTCCTGGTCACTCGAAAAGACGATGGCCTGCGGATCGACGACTTCCTGATCGCTGAAACGGCTAAATCGGCTACCGAGACTGCACAATGGGCATTTGATAAGATCGGCATGGTTGAAGATCGTAATCCGGCGCAGTTGCTCACCGAATTCTACGATTACTTTGTCGATAAATTTGCCAAGAAAGACTGGTGGGAAGGCGGCGCAAATGCGGCGGGTGAACCGAAATATGATGGCAAGAGCCGTGACCACGCTAACTATCTGCAAATGACCTATCAGGAAGGGGCATCATGGCGCATTTTCCGCTTTGTGCCGGGCGCGTTCCTGTTGTTTGGTGCGGGCAATGATAAACAGCGATTCTTCGATGCCAGCGATTTGTATTTGCGCGTGAACGTGCGAATGAGCAAGCCGGGGACAGCCTGGATCGCGGTGCGGACATCCAAGACAGTGGGTGGTGGTTCGCTGGATGGCTATCGACTGGAATTAACCAGCCACAACGATGGCAGCAAAACGCTGACGGCCAGCGTCGTTTCGAGTACCGGGCAAAAGACCGTCTATTTTACCGGGCCGCTGCCCACCTCCCCCGAAAACGTCAATCAAGAATGGGTAAGTCTGCTGATCGTGACATATCAAAACAAAGTCGCGTTCTTTGCCAATGGACGCTTCCTGAATGCACAGGAAGGAATCGATATTCTGGGTGGCACTTGCGCGCTGGGTGTCGAGAAAGATACCGTCGCAGACTTTGATAACTTCCAGTTGCGCGATGTCTCACCGGAGACGCGCTGATCACGCCTGGGACTCAACTTTGAGTCCCAGGCGTAAACTGCCGTCACCCACTATCCCGGATCAATTTGGGCAAATCGCGTAACTTAGGAGTTTGTCCTGCCAGCAGCACCGAAACACGAAAGATACGTCCGGCGATCCACATGAATGCGATCCCGGTCAGCAGCAGCAGGGTCAGACTCAGAATGATTTGCCAGAGCGGAACTGTCGTGATCGACACGCGCATGATCATCGCTATCGGCGCGGTCACCGGGAACAAACTCAAGGCGACGGGTAACGCACTGTTCGGTTGCGTGGCGAAGATGACCGTCAGGTACACCGGGGCTAAGGCTGGCAGGGTGAAGAAGGTTGCCATCTGTGGGCCTTCGCGGGTACTGTTTGCCAGAGCGCCGATCCCGGCATAGACCGCTGCGAACATCAGATAGCCCAGTACGAAGTAGGCCAGCACGATCCCGATCTGCTGCGGCGACACACTCAGTCCAGCCAATGCCGGAGTCAGGATACTGATCCGCCCGATCAGGTACACAACGGCAGCGCCCCAACAGGCCATCTGTAGAAGACCAAGCGCGCCCAATGCCAGCACTTTTCCAGCCAGTAGTTCAGCCGGGCGCATAGACGACATCAGCACTTCGACGATTCGGTTTGTGCGTTCCTCGACGACGCTCTGCATCAGCAAACCGCTGGTCAAAAACGTGGTGAACATGAACGCAATCGCAAAGCCATAGACCAGGATGAAACTTGCGCCTTCTCCCGCCGTGCGGCTGGCTTCATTCGTTTCGCTGACCTGATGGTGAACCACTTCGGGCGCTTTCTCCATCAACCGCTGTATGACGTTCGGATCGGGGTTGCCGACTTTGTTTGCCAGTGCCGATGTCAGGACAGTGCGCGCGGCGCTGCTATCCACGTTGTTGATCCCAAAACGCGCCATCCAGACTTCCAATTTGCCCGATTTGACGTAATCGGCGGGAATCAGGTAGTACGAGTTGAGTTTGCCGTTTTCGAGCGCCGCATTCGCCGTTGCAATATCCGGGTAGCGAACGAGCTTGCCCAGATTGGCGTTGGTGTCAAGCAGGCCGCTTTGATCCACCACGCCGATCACCGTTGGAGAGTTATCCAATATTTTAGAGGGTTGACTGGGCGTGCTGATGGAACTGCCCGGCGTGCTTTGCTGCACCTTCTGAATGGCCTGAACGCCGTAGAACAGCGCAATCGCAATCAGCGGCAGGCCAATCGTCATTAACAAATAGCCGCGCCGCCGGACATTGCGCCCGAACTCATAGCGGAACACGCGATAAATTGCTTTCATGTTGCGTTTGCCCCCGTTGTTGGATTAGTGGTCAGCACTTGCCGCCCCTCACGCAGCACCCGGATCAAATCGCGGATGCCCAGGCGCTTGCCATAGCTCAACATGCCCAGGCGGAAAACGCGCGCCGCAATCCAGATGACAAGTACCACACTCAGCGCCAGAATCGCCAGGCTCAGGCCGATTTGCCAGGACGGGACATTGCCGAAGGAATTCCGCATGATCATCGCAATCGGTGACGACAGGGGGAACAGGCTCAGGAAAGTTGCCACCGTTCCATTCGGATCATCGAGAAATGCAATGACAGCGAAGAACGGCGAAATCGCCAGAATGCTGAGCAGTCCGGCAATCTGACGGCCTTCCTGTTCGGCATTGACCGATGCGCCGAGTCCGCTCATGATCGCGCCAAAGAACAGATAGCCCAACATGAAATAGGCCAGCATCATCAGCACCGTTGAGGGCGTCAGTTGCAGGTTTGCCAGTGTCCCGCCGATGTCCGCCGTGCCGCGCAGTATGGCAAAAGCCAGCCCCATTGCTGCCCAGATCAGAATTTGTGTCAGGCCGAGCGCACCCAAACCCAGGATTTTGCCCCACAGCATTTCCGAGGGGCGGCTGCTCGTCACCAGCAGTTCCATGATGCGGTTTTCTTTTTCTTCGACCACACCCGACAGCAGGAACTGCGAAGTCGTCATGATCGACAGATACAACAACAGCCCAAACATGAGCGGCGCAAACAAGGCACTCAGCAGCACTGACTGATCGTAAATCTGGGTGCTGCCCAGTTTGCGAATGTCCAGTTTGACAACCGGTTCTTCGAGTCGTGCCGCAACCTGTGGATTCCCGGCTTTGATGGAGAGTGCCTGTCGGATCAGGGTGGTGAACTGAGCATCCAGCCCCGGCGCAACCGTTTCGCGGCTGAAGGCTTCGATCTGGCCCGTTGACAGGTAATCCGAAGGGATGATGTAATACACATCCAGCGATTTATCGGCTAATCCAGCCTTTGCGAGGGCTTCCGACTCAGTGATCTCATACGGCGCAAACAATTTGACACCGTTCAACAGATTCGCTGAATCGACGATCCCGATCCGTTTGTAATTGCCCACATTATCCAGGCTGTCGTTGGCGATGCCAGTGGCGAACAGGCTGAACGCGATGCTGACAAGCGGCACGACAAACGCTGTGAACAGATACGAACGCCGCCGGATGTTGTACATGTATTCGCGGCGCGCGATGAGCCATATCTTAGACACGTTCATAGATGCGCGACCTTTCTGGCAAGGTTTGCTCAGTGCCGTTCCCATTCGGGCTGCCTGCCACGCGAATGAAAATATCATTCAGACTCGGTACCGCCAGCGCAAAACTGCGAATGTGAATCGACGGATTGGCGGCCATGTGCTGCATGATCATGTCCGGTGTCGTGTTCGGGTCAAGCATCAGCTTGGTAGCACGCCCCATTTCATCTGCTTTTTTGACGCTCATCACGCCCGGCAAACGTTCCCAATCGCCCTCACCGGAGACGATTACCGCGTTTTCGGCGTACTGTTGGCGCACTTCATCGACGCTGCCGTATAGCACGCGCTTGCCGTGATTCATCATCAGCAGCCGATCCGCCATTTCTTCGACCTGGTGCATCTCGTGAATGCTCATCACAATCGTTGTGCCGCTGGCTTTCAGGTCATAAATCATCTTCTTGATCAGTTCGGTGTTTACCGGATCAAGCCCACTGAACGGCTCATCAATGATGATCAGATCAGGGCGATGCAAAATCGTGGCGATGAACTGCACCTTTTGCGACATGCCGCGACTTAATTCACTGACTTTGCTTTTTTTGTTCTCGCCCAAGCCGACCTGATCGAGCAGTTCGTTAGCACGCTTACTGGCGTCGCTGCCACGCATCCCCTTGAGCGTACCGAGGTAGGTCAGCAGTTCGACCAGCTTCACGCCTTTATACAACCCGCGTTCTTCCGGCAAATAGCCGATTCGTTCCTTCGTCGATTCGGTGAACGGCGCACCCAGAACCCGAATCGTGCCCGTATCTGGCTTGATAATGTCCAGGATCATGCGAATCGAAGTTGTTTTGCCCGCCCCGTTCGGCCCAAGCATACTGAAAATTTCGCCTCGGTGAACCTCGAAGCTCAGGTTATCGACGGCCAGGTGAGTACCATAGCGTTTGGATACATCACTGACTTCAATCGTGTTCGTGACAGAACTCATTTCGATTTTCCTTTTTCGCTTGCTATAGCGATAAACACCGCGCACAATGCGATCATTACGGTGAGGAATCCGGTATCCATGTTAGCGTCTCCTGGTATCTCGGCGTACTTAATTCACTTTGATCATATACGAGAATCAAACAGATGGGGTTTTGCGGGTGTGTGGCGGCTCTCAGCAATTTGTGGAGAGCCTGTCCACAAGGCAGGGGCTAGCGCAATGGGAACTGACGGGGGGCTTAGCCTACTATCGTGCGTTCAAGCCGCTGTTTCGGGTTAATGAGTGCCGTATTCAGGCTCTTTGCATTTTCAAACTCAATGGCCGCCCTCGAAAATAATTGACTCAACAATGCCCCTGGCAGCCGATAATCAAAAATAATGGTCAGCACGGTCGTATCGCGTCCCAACGCCTGGAACTGAAAATCGAAGATGCTATCAAAACCGCTGATGGTGCGGGTGATGAGCCGTTCATTCCGCACAAATTCCTGAACCTGCTGCTGCCCTTTGATCCGAATGCCCATCATATCGTAAACGTAGCGCAGCACCGAACCCGTTTTGGTGGGGGCAGGTGTGATGCGCTGCTGCAAATCGAAAGTCGGCCACCATGCCGCGATCTGTTCGGGCTGATCAGCGATTAGGCTGAATACTTCTTCAACGGGTCGGTCAATTTTGATGTGCTGTTCCACTTTGGGCATGGTTGATTCTTCTTTGCTTTTTCTAACCAGAATATGCCCCATCTTAAGGGCGAATCAGAAAAAAGGTATAAAAATTAGCAAATTTTTCAGAAGGCGCGAAGGTTGAATTGAGGCGTTACCCCTGGCCTGAGACATGGCTCAACAGTTAGTTGATCATCTTTCGCCAGTCGTGCCAAGATCGTCTATACTACGTGGACACTTTTAACTACTTTGTATCGGCTTTTCGTGGATCGCTGACGTTTGCCGTTATTAGATGAATCTTAAATGAGCGCGACTCGCAAAAATGCTCAATATTCCCTATAACACAGCAATTCCACACAAATGACCGAGGAACTCCATGCAAACCAAAACTAAGAACACCAGCCTTTCCAACAAAGCCGCTCAAAAGGAGCGGGCCGCCCAGCTTGCCAAACAGCGCCAACAGCAGCAGCAGTTGGTTTTGTTCATCGGCGCGATTGCGCTGCTCGTCGTGGTACTCGGCGCGATCTTCATCTCTACTCGCCCACCGGAAGCCGTTGTTCCGGCTGAAGCCTCAACCCTGTACGAAGGCATCCCATCGGGCACCACCAACGATCCAAAATATCCGATCCAGTTCCCCTACCTGGGCAACCTGAACGCGCCCGTCAAGATCGAAGAAGTATCCAGTTTTAGCTGCCCGGTCTGCAAAAACTATCACGATACGATCATCGTGAACCTGATGGATAAAATCAAGGCGGGCGATCTGTTGTACGTCTACATGCCGACGACGCTCACGGGTGATTACAGCCCAACTCAGGTACAGACGGTGACTCAGGCGGCTTTTTGCGTCAATCAGCAGGGCAAGTTCTGGCAAATGCACGAAATCCTGTTCAACTGGCAGGGCAAGTATGCGGGCGGCACCGCCGATACAGGGCGACTCAACGCCGCCGCGTCTGCACTAGGCGTCGATATAGGCAAGTTCAGTGCGTGCATGGGTAACTCGGATATTCGCAAATACATTGACGATTCGAACACTTATGTCAGCAATGACCGCAAAATGACTGGAACACCCGCCGTGTTCATGTATGTCAATGGCGTTCAGGTTCAGCCGCCCAACCCGGACAGCCGTACCACGCCGGGCAGTGTCGCCTCATTGGGTGTGGGCGAACTGCGCGGGATCATCGAATCGGCTGTTGCC
Organism: Aggregatilineales bacterium; assembly: GCA_038239365.1. Taxonomy (GTDB): domain Bacteria; phylum Chloroflexota; class Anaerolineae; order Aggregatilineales; family UBA2796; genus JBBRMW01. The sequence goes on along the minus strand of JBBSEU010000118.1, from coordinate 3,231 downwards.
GCGAAAAAATCTTAAACTATATGGCCGATCCGCAGATCATCCTGGACGCGCATCTGGACATTGCCTATAACACCATCATGTGGAAGCGCGACTTCGCACAAGGCGTTTATAAACAGCGCCAGCGCGAGGCCAACACCGACATTCCACAGAAAGAAGGCGTGATCACCGCCGCGCTCCCGGAAGCGTTGCTGGGACGTGTCGGCGTCGTGTTCGGCACACTGTTCACGCGGCCAAGCACAACCGCGCCCAATCCGGCAGATGTGAAGATCGGCTATTCAACACCGCGCGAAGCATACCAGTCAGCGCGTAACCAGTTCGATGTTTATCAGAAACTGGCCGATGAACACGCGAATATCACCTTGATCCGCACCAAAGCCGAACTGGAAAGCGTGCTGGCAACGTGGCAGGATGGCATTGAGTTCGCCCAACATAAGCTCGGTATCGTGATCTCGATGGAAGGCGGCGATCCGATCCTTGAACCGTCACAGTTCGAGGAGTGGTACGCGATGGGGGTGCGCGCCGTTGGCCCCGCCTGGAAAGAAACGCGCTACACGGCGGGCACAGGACGCCCTGGCCCGCTCACTCCGTTGGGGCGCGAACTGCTCGAAGTGATGGCCGACTTGAACGCGATCCTGGACGTGAGTCACATGGCACAGGAAGCCTGCCTCGAAGCATTGGATCGCTACGAAGGGCCAATCATCGCCAGCCACAGCAACGCCCGCCGCTTTTCTGACACAGATCGCCACCTGAACGACGACACGATCCGACGGCTTGTAGAACGCGACGGTGTGATTGGGATGCCGCTCTACAACCCGTTTCTAAAGAACGGCTGGACCCCCACCGATAAAAAGCAGGCGGTCACGCTTGGGCATGTCACGGCGTCGATTGACTACATTTGCCAGTTGATCGGTTCAGCACAGCATGTCGGGATCGGCAGTGATCTGGATGGCGGCTTCGGCTTGAATTCCACGCCCGCCGAAATCGACACGATCACCGATTTGCACCTGATCGGATCGGCACTCAATGCGAAGGGCTACGCGCCTGCGGACATCAACAGCATCCTGAGTGGGAACTTTTTACGCATTTTGCGCCGATCACTGCCAGGCTAATCAAACATGACGGGACGTTGGGCACAGTTCGGCATCGCAGTTGGCATTCTGGGGGCTGTGCTGTCCCTGATCGGACTGTTTCCGAGCCTCACCGGATTGGAAGCCTCTGCCGGGATCGGGATCGTTCAAATTTTGACGATCCTGGCCGGCTTTAGCGCAATGATTCTGGGCGCGTTTGTCTTCGTGCAGACCAGCTACTACCCTAGCATCAAACACAACCTGGCACAGCAAATCGGGATTCGGCTCAGCCTGACCGGGTTGCTTGGCTCAGCCGCCGCCGGGTTAGCCGATGTGCTTGGCTTCGGCTCGAATCCGCCGTCACTTGAACAGCGCCCGGTGCTTGGCCCGTATCAGTCCATTGGACTGATCGGCGGCTTCATCATTGCCTCTATTGGCGTATTAATTTTCGTCCTTATGGGCGATCACCCTGATACCTGACCCCTGCCCTAAGGTCAGACCTGCTGTCGTCATGCTAAGCTGACCCAGCCAGATCGCAAGCTGTTCAGCGGTAGCGGGCTGATCATTCTCCAGCCACCATAAAATCGCGCCCACCGTAGCACTGGAAATGTAGCTTAGTTTCATTTCAATGGGCGGCGCTTTGGGATCAGTGGTCTCACCGAGTCGTGAAAACAAATAACGATAGCGTTTTTCAGACATCTGGCGAAAACGATGGGTAAATTCCTGATCGCCGTTCTGACCGAGCATGACGCGATAAAAATTTGCCCTCAACCAGAGCGGTTTTAAGGTAAAGGCGTACTCGTTGAGACCAGCGGTGGTAACGGCGTCGGCGGTACTAGCGTTGGGATCGGAGAGGGCGGCGCGGCAGCCAGTGGAATCGTCGCCGTGTTGCCAATCACTACGATGAATGACGGATTGTTGATGATCCAGCCGCGCGTTTGATCGCTCTGAACGACCCACCAGCTTCGATCCGCATTGCGTCCGATGATCGTCACCACATCACCCTGTTTGAGCGATCCGATAAACTGATAGTTTGTGCCGGGGCCGCTGCGAATGTTCAAAAAAGCATTCGTCACCTTCACCTGGGGTGTATTGGCGGAGGTTGTCGCGGCGGGTGCTGCGGTAATTTGGGGCGTGTTGGTAGGCGTAATAGTTGCAGGTATTGGCGAGACGGCAGGTGCTTGCACGGTTGGTGACGCGACGAGTGGCGTCGAGACAGTAGGGGGCAGATTGGCCGTTGTTTGCAGCGTCACGACACTGACGGTCAGCACAGCATCACCCACCATCGAATTATCCGCCCGAAAAGCTGAGGCCGTGATCAAATGTCCCTGTGCGGGCGAAGGTGCTGCCCACACTTGAAAAGCGGTAAACTCTGCTTGTCCATCGGCATTGGGCGCGGCTTGACTCCCAATCGACACACCGTCCACATTGAAATCGACGCGCGCCACACCTTTACCCGAAAGATCGCGGGCATTGACGGCAAGCTGAATCACCGCGCCTTCGGCAATGACGCTGTTGTTTTCGGGCGCAAGAAAGAGCAGCGCCGGACGAACCGGTGTTGGTACGGCGGCATCGGGGTTGAAGCTGAGGTTACAGGCCAACAGCGCGCCCAAAAGCAGGGTTGCGGCTACAGTAAGCGCCCTTACCCCAACCACTCTCCACAGGTAGCGAGGGGGAGTCCAGCGCCGCCCCAACGCCCCTCTCCGCGTGCGGAGAGGGGCCGGGGGTGAGGCAAATGCACGCCTCAACTAAGACTGTCGGCGCGTGAACTGTAATCGGAGAGGGGTCGGGCGTGAGCTTACTTCCCGGCCAGTGATTCCGCCATCGTCACCAGTTTTTCGACTTCGACTAAACCCAGCTTCCAGAACGTCGGATCGTTGAGATCGACGCCGAGCCTGCTCAGAATCGTGTGCGGCCAGTTCGAGCCACCCGCCGACAGCACTTCGATGTATTTTGGCGCAAACGAAGCGCCTTCCTGCTGATAACGGGCGAACAAGGCCAGCACCAGCAGTTCACCAAACGCATAGGCATATACATAGCCGGGCGTATGGATGAAGTGTGGGACGTAGCTCCACCAGATACCATAATCTTCGGTCAGCGTCACGCTGTCGCCGAACATGGCGCGCTGCGTCGTCATCCACAGTTCGCTGATTCGTTCGCTGCT
>JBBSEU010000117.1:0-16057 GCA_038239365.1 Aggregatilineales bacterium | reverse complement strand
GGTTCGCAATAAACGGGATTCATCTTCAACCAGATCGGGCATGTGGGGCGGATTGCAAAGCGTATTGGCCGTATCGTAGGTTCGTTCGCCAACCAGCCCCTTGGGATCAAAGGCCAGCCAACCACGATCTGCTTTGTGCCGGATGTTCTCGTGGTGAATATCGCCATGCAAAACGCGCACATCACGCGGATCGGCAAGCAGTGTTTCGGCAATTGGGGCGGCTCTCATATAAATTGAATCTATGCCACTGCTTCTGTCCTGTTCTGCGCGTTGGAACAAGCTGCGAAACCATCTTTTGAGCGTCGGCAGACCATCGGGCAGGGGATCGTTGGATGCGCTGTGAAGCTGGTTGAGCACATCGGCAATGATCGTGGTGGCTTCCTCATCCTTGCCGTTTTTGACAAGCGGTGTCAGAGCTTCACCATCGGCGAATTCCAGAAGGTGGGCATGTGCATCATGGTGTAATAAGCGAACCGCGCCGTGCCCATTGAAGTGGTGAAGGGCGATTGCTCCCTTGCTCTCATCTTTTTCACCGAGGGGCGTTAGCAATTTTAGGATAACGCGCGTCTGCTCGGATGTGACCATGTAAACATGGCTGGTTGCCGTCTCTACTAACGGTTGCGGATCGGATAAATGCCAGGTTTCGAGATAATTTGGCAACAAGGAATATTGCTTTTATCGTTCGGTCAGATATAAAAAGTATGCCCGGCATTCTAATGCCGGGCAAGATGCTCAGAATTTATTTCTTGGCAGGGGGCTGGCTATCGCCCTTCATGCCTTCGAGCAACTGCTTCAAGTACCAAATCTGCTGATCAGTGGCCGCTTCGCCGTCTTTCAGGTAGACGCTGCCATCCTGATAGTTGAGCGGGCCGGTGAACAGATTCAGTTTGCCCGAACCCAATTCGGCTATGAACTTATCGAGTGTGGCTTTTTGATCGGCGGTCAGCGCATCGCCATACTGGAAGCCAACGGCTGAGGTATCGGCGTTATTCAGGTCTTTCCAATCGGGTTCCACCCAATCCCAGGATGACTTGTACTTGCCCGCCTTGAAGTCAGTGACCAGCTTGACATAGGATGGCCCCCAGTTGAAGAACGGTACACCCAGGCACGCTTTTGGCGCTTGTGTGCAGGCGTCTTTGTAATCGTAGGGGATGGCGAAAACCTTCTCGCCCTTCGCGGCACGCTGCCCGGCCACGACAATCGCTTCCGTCGTGTCGATGCCCGAAATGATCACATCTGCGCCGCCGTTGTAGAAGCTGTTGCCAACTTCTGTCGGGTCAAGCGTGACGCCGGGGATATTGAACCAGAAACCGATCCATTTGACCTCGAATTTCAGGTCTTTTGGATCGCCCTTCACATAGGTTTTGTAGCAGTATTTCGCGCCCAGATAAACCGATGAAGCCAGACGGCGCGTTTCGTCGTTGATCAATGGCCCCAAATAGGCGATGCTCTTGGTCTGGGTGGTCAATGCCGCCGCACAACCCGCGATCATCTTCATCGGCTCCATGCGCCCCATGACGTTGCCTTCATTGGCGGGCGCAGCACCGGTCAGCACATCATCGCCCGACACATTGATGAAGGTGATGTCCGGGAATTTCTTAGCGACGGTGAGCGTATCAACCTTGAAATCGTCAGAGGTGGTGAAGATCAGCTTCGCGCCTTCTTCTTTCATGTTCTCGACGATCTGTTCCAGCGTCACATTTGGCCGATCAGCCGGGTTGAGCTTGTCCAGAATGATCGTCTTGACGCCTGGGACTTTGGCTTTGAGGTATTCGCTGGCACGATAATGTGCTTCGCTCCAACCTTTATCTTGCTGGGGGCCAACCAGCACAAAGCCGACGACCAGATCATCAGCGGCACGGGCGGGCGGGGCGGCCACGAAGCCGACTACTGCCATCGCCAGCAGCGTCACGATCATACACAACGAACGGAGTGATGTTTTCAACATCGAACGATTCTCCAAGTTAAGTGAATTTAATGATACAGTGCTGTATATTAATCCGAAGTTGCAAGATCATAAAGTCCAACGCGCCGTTTGTCGGCTGAGGTTGGGCGATCTGCCGAATAGAAAATGTAGGTGTAGACGCATGAATGTACAAAAGACAACGCTCGTGATCGGGCATCGGAATCCCGATACAGATGCGATTGCCTCCGCTGTTGGCTATGCGTGGCTGTTGAACGCATTAAACACATCATCAGGTGGCCGCTTTGTGGCTGGTCGCACCGGGAAGGTCAATGCACAAACGGCCTTCGCGCTGGAACGCTTTGGCGTGCAAGCCCCTGATCTCGTTTCGGATATTTGGGGGCGGGTCGGCGATCTGGCACAGCAGGTGCCGCCCCTGCGAAAAGGGCAAACTCTGCTCGAAGCGTGCCGGGCGATTGCCCAGACGCGCCGTCCTGCTCCGGTGCTGGATGCCGACTCGAAGCCTGTTGGATTGCTTGCGGGCGCGGGCTTGTTCGCAACGCTGGCTGATGCGCTCAGTTCGGCCTCGGTGCTGGCATTGGCGCATGAGTTTGATCGAACGGCGGAGAGCGCGATTGACGGCGCAGGTACGATTTTGGCCGCCGATGAGCATATCCGGGATGTGCTGGGTCAGGCACTTCGCTCCGATCAGGATGATTTTCTGGTGATCGGTGAAGATGGGCGTTATCTGGGCTTGTGCCGCAAGGCCGATTTGTTAGCGCCGCCACGTCGCCAACTGGTGATCGTTGATCATAATGAGTTGGCTCAGGCCGTGCCTGGATTGGAAGACGCAGAACTGACCGAAGTGCTGGATCATCACCGTTTGGGCAATTTGCCGACGCCCACACCGATCCGCTTTCACGTTGAACCGGTGGGAAGCTGCTCAACACTGGTGGCGGAACGCGGCATCGACAATAACCAGACTTTTCCACCTGCGATTGCCGGGCTGTTATTGTGCGGCATTTTATCCGATACGCTGGTCTTCCGCTCACCAACGACTACACCGCGCGATCAACGGGCGGGCGAAAAGTTGGCGATTATGGCGGGGCTGGCACCCGTCGCCAATACAGAAGCCATCAACGCTGTGATTCAGGAGTTGGGCGGGGCATTATTGGCGGCGGGAGCGGGCTTGGGCACACGCGATGCCGATGAAGTGGTCAGTACGGACTTAAAGTTTTATGAAGCGGGCGGCCATAACACCGGGATTGCCCAGGTGGAACTTGCCAGTTTTAGCGAACTGGCACCGCGTCTGGCTGATCTGCGGGCGGCGCTCGAAAGGTTGCAAAACGCGCACAAGCTGTCTTTGGCGCTGTTGATGGTGACGGACGTGGTACGCGGCAACAGTCGGCTGGTTGTGACGGGACTACCGCGCCTGATCTCGGTACTGCCTTACGCACACTTGGATGATGATACGCTGGATGCGCCGGGCGTTGTTTCGCGCAAAAAGCAGCTTCTTCCAGCCGTGCTGGCCGCGCTTTCACAAAGCTATTGATCTCTTGATTCGCACGCTGTATACACGACTGCTGCGCTTTGGCTTTCGGCTGCTCTATAACGAGATGGCGTTCACCTATGACGCGGTAAGCTGGATCGTGAGCCTGGGTGAGTGGCGTTCGTGGCAACGGGCGGCACTCAAACACCTGAATGTGCTGCCCGGTGCGCCCGTACTGGAATTGGCACACGGCACGGCCAATTTGCAAATGGATTTGCGGGCAGCGGGATACGACTCGATTGGTTACGATCTGAGCCGGGCAATGGGGCGGATCGCGCGGCGCAAGCTGCGGCGGGCAGGCATTGTGCCGAAGCTGGTTAGCGGCTATGCACAGGCACTGCCATTCGGCGCAGAACAATTCGCGGCGATTGTGTGTACTTTTCCAACGGATTTCATCATCGATCCAGCTACGATCCGGGAAGCGCATCGCATCCTGAAAGTGGGCGGGCGGCTGGTTTTTGTACCCAATGGGGCGTTCAGCGGACGCGGCCTTGCCAAAGACGGTTTGGAGGCCGTGTATCGTGCGACGGGTCAGCGCGGCGGATGGCCGTCTGACGTAGAACAGCGATTTAGCGGGGCAGGCTTCACGCTCACGCAGGTGATTGAGCCATGCCGAATCAGTGTCGCCTCTGTGATTATCGCACAAAAGGAATAAACTTGATGGAACGTCATGTCATGTGGGTCCCGGCGGATAAACCCGGCCTTGAACACCTGCACCTCATTCAAAAGGACAGCGGGATCGTCTTCAACAGCCTCATCATCGGGATCGCCGACGAACCGTACCGTCTGCGCTACGAAATCACCTGTGATGCGGACTGGCATGTTCATCGCGTAAGTGTTGTGGAACTGGACAGCGCCCGCGCGATTCAATTGCGGACAGATGGCGAAGGCCATTGGAGCAAGCCCAGTGGCGAATCGGTTGACAGTCTATTCGGCTGCACTGATGTGGATATCTCCGACACGCCCTTCACCAACGCGATCCCGATCCGCCGCCTGAAATTGAAACCCGGCGAATCGGCAGACGTGCTGGTAGCCTACATCGACATTCCGGCGCTTGAGTATCGCCCGGCGAAGCATCGTTATACGTGCATCGATCAGACCGAACGCGGCAGCACCTATCTATTTGAATGGGCAGACGAAAACTACTCGGCGACACTGCCTGTCGATGGCGATGGTCTGGTGATCAACTACCCGGAAGCCTATCGGCGGGTGCTACCAGAATAAAAATAGGAATTTTACGATGGAATCAATTCTCGATTCAGAAATACGTGAACAGCCGGAAGTCCTGGCGCGTCTGCTGGCCGATGGACGGCACGCCGAAGTGGCCGCTGCGATCCGTGCCGCTGACCCACGCCATATCCTGATCGCGGCGCGCGGCTCATCGGATAATGCCGCCCGGTACGCACAATATCTGTTTGGCATTCATTGCGGGCTGCCCGTTTCGCTGGCTGCGCCTTCGATCACGACTCAGTATGGCAAGGTGCTGCATTACCGCGATACGGTGGTGATCGGCATTTCGCAATCGGGGCGTTCGCCAGACGTGGGACAAGTCCTGACCGATGCGGCCAGTCAGGGGGCGCTCACGATTGCGATCACGAATGATGGCGAGTCGCCAATGGCAACTGCGGCGAAATATCACCTGGCACTGAACGCCGGAGCAGAACGCAGTGTCGCGGCCACCAAGACATATACCGCGCAGTTGACGACGCTGGCACTGCTCACCGCGCATCTGGTCGATGATTCGACGATGCATGACGATCTGGCACGGCTGCCGCAGCTAATCGAAAAGGCGCTTGACCCCGCCGCCGATATTGCCAAACGTGCCGAACGTTTCCGCTTTATGAACTTTTGCGTGATGTTGGGGCGCGGCTACAACTACGCTACGACGTTCGAGATCGCACTCAAGTTGAAAGAACTCTCTTACGTAGTAGCCGAACCGTACAGCAGCGCCGATTTCCGACACGGTCCGAAAGCGATGATCGAAACGGATTTCCCGGTCATCGCCATTGCCCCTAACGGAGCAATCTTCACGGACATCCTGGCACTGCTGACCGAACTCAAGGAACGCGGCGCAGACTTGACCGTGATCTCCGAGCAGGCTGAGGCGTTGACTTTGGCGGCAGTTCCGATCCCGCTGCCACTGGATATGCCGGAGTGGTTATCGCCAATTGTGGCAGTCGTACCCGGCCAACTGCTGGCAATGTCGGTGGCTGCTGCGAAAGGACTGGCACTCGACACGCCGCGCAACCTGACCAAAGTAACCGTTACACATTAGAGACAAGTTCCCGGCACTCACGTACCGGGAATCCTTTACAAACTTCATAGTTATAAATTTTTGTTGAATTTTCCCAATACATACAAAGGATGGGTTTATGATTGGGCATTCAGATTATTGATGCGAATGAGCGCACGAATGAACATAATCAATCCGATCCATCATATTTATAAGGCGCGAGTACATAATTTACATGTATTTTACCGTTTATTAATGTTTGACTTCCAATGGCTCTGGCATACAATACAGCCTGTCTGTAAGCATCAGTGCAACTTTCCTAATATGAATTTAGAATTAAGCTGTATGCCACAAGCATCTAGCCTCTTGATTCTATTTTTACGAACTATAATGGTCTAAGCAGACTCGACCCGGTGGCGCACCCTATTGCACTCAAGATCGCAGATGCTACCACTCATCAGTAAATGACCGATTCAACCAACAAGGAAGGACTGAATGGTACGTCTCAGATTATTAGTGATAGGTTTGGTGATATGGCTCATCGTATTATTCAACTTGTCACGCCCCGATTTATTTTTGGGTGGCATGGATTTGACGCTGTCCCTCTCGCCAGTGGTGTATATTATCGCCGGGGCAATCGTCATGCTGATCCTGTTCCTACCCGATTTGGGACAGATCAAGCTGTGGGCGCTGCTCATTCCGTTGTTCATCATCTATGGGTTTAGTCGTCTGGTACTGACGCCGATCAACCCGCTCGAACCGAAGCACAGCCTGTATTACATCCTCACCGAAATGCTGATTTTGGCGGGGACGGTTTATTCGACGCGGCTGGTTTCGCTGGCGATCTCCAACTTCGAGAAAGCGGTTGAAAATGTGGTGGCCGGGCCGCGCGAGTCGCGCGTCCTACCGAAGGCGGAAGGCATTGAGATGATCAATGTTGAACTGTACCGCGCGCGCATGTTCAATCGGACGGTTGGCTTCATCTACGTCAATATTACCGGGCTGGCCGATCTGCCGAAGGATCGTGGGCCGAGTCCGTCACTGGAAATCGCTTTCCAGCGTCGTTATGTGCAGAATCAGGTAGCCCATATCGTCGAAACGGCACTCTATCGCAGCGATATTATTTGCTGGTATAACGACGGGCTGCTGATCTGCCTGCCCGAAACAACCTATGACTTTGCCGTGACCTGCGCGCGTCGGCTGGGTACGTTGATGAAGACCCATCTCAGCCGCTCGATTCCGATGGGGGTTGCCTCGTTTCCGGCGAACGGCTTGATCACTGAGGATTTGCTCTCGTTCGCACTACGCGATCAGCAAATTTATCAGGAAGTGGAAAAGACGTTCATCACAACTGCGGCAGAACCGGACGATGAATCCGAAAACGCCGTAATTGTGCCGGATACGGATAATGACAGCGACGCTGGTCATCTGATGCCGATGATGCGCTCAACCGCAGTGCCAATGATGGCGCACGAGGGCGACTCGACGCTTGCCGCGATACGTACCAACGGTAACATCAATCCGATCATGACGCGCGGAACACCCATGAACGCGCAAAATTCGCGGCCTCCACAGCCGCCGTCAGGGGCATTTTCGCTGAGAGGCGGATTGGGCGCAGCGACGATGTCCCTGAACTCGATCCTAAGCATCCCTAGCAGCTTTACCGATGTGCTGCCCACGCCGGGACTTCCAAACCCATCGCGTACTGTATCGAATCGCCCGGACGATCCTGATTTCTGGGTGAACCATCTGCCCTACCAGAGTCAAACGTCACGTTCGGCGTACCGTATAGTCAAGCGCGTGTTTGACCTGACGCTGGTGATTGCCTCCGCGCCTGTGACCTTGCCAGTCGGCTTGTTGGTGGCGCTGCTCACTTACCTGGACAGCGGCAAGCCCATCTTTTTCAAGCAGGAACGTACCGGGCTGGGTGGTCACCGCTTCAAAATGTACAAGTTCCGCACAATGGTGCCGAATGCCGAAGAAATGCTGCGCGAACTGGCGGCGCGCGGTCTTGCCAAACTGGACGCCAACGGCAAACTGGCCGCGCCGTTAAAACTCGATAAAGACCCGCGTATCACCCGTGTTGGCCGCATTTTGCGAAAGACAAGCCTGGATGAACTGCCCCAGTTGATCAATGTACTGCGCGGCGAAATGAGTATCGTCGGGCCGCGTCCAACCAGTTGGGATTTGGGCAGTTACTCATTGCAGCAAACTGAACGCCTGAACGCTAAACCGGGCATCACAGGGTTGTGGCAGGTCTACGGGCGCGGAACAACAGACTTTAGCGGCTGGGTCAAGTGGGACGTGATGTATTTCGAGAAGATGAGTCTATCACTCGATATTCAACTGATTTTTCTGACCGTTTTGCAGGTCTTGAAGCGCAAGGGTGCGCGCTGACCTTGAACCATTTTCGTAAGCGACACAAAGGGAGACTCTGGGCAACGTGATAGCAAATCTCTTTGCGGTTATTTTCATCATCAGTTTCGCAGCGTTGGGGTGGACGTTTTTCGGCTACCCCTTCGTTATGTTTTTGGCGGCCAAACTAAGCCCGCGCAACATCAAGCGTGATCCAACGTTGACGCCCAATATCACGCTGCTGATCCCGGCTTTCAATGAAGTCGATGTGATCCGCCGCAAGCTGGAAAACAGCGTTGCGCTGAATTATCCGCGCGAAAAACTGCAAATCTTGGTGGTGGATGATGGCAGTGACGACGGCACGGCTGAAATTGTGCGTGAGTTCGAGAGTCGCGGCGTCACTTTATTGAAGCAGCCAGTACGTGGCGGCAAGATGAATGGCGTCAATCGCGGCTTTTCGGAAGCCACCGGGGAAATCGTCGTCCTGAGTGATGCTTCGCCCGATTACGAAAAGGACTCACTGCACAAGTTGGCAAGCCCCTTTGCCGATTCGAGCGTCGGCGTGGTGGTTGGGACGTTGGCGGTGTGGGACGCTCAAAGCGCCGTCGCCAAACCCGCCGGGTTGTACTGGAAATATGAGGCGGCGCTTCGCAAATGGGAGAGCAAAACGGGCAGCACGGTTGCGGTACACGGCAATATGTTCGCCATTCGCCGCAAGCTCTATAAGCCGCTGAAAACCAGCACAATCAACGATGAATTCAGCATCGCTATGGAAGTGATGCGTCAAGGCTACCGTGTGATCTATGAGCCATCGGCGATTAGCTATGACATGGCAAGCGCCACGATGAATGATGAGTTCAAGCGTCGGGCACGGATCAACGCCGGGCGGTATCAGGCGTTGCTTTCGGCTGGCTATTTGAACGCGCCGACGTTCGATCTCACTTTCCGGCTATTTTCGCATAAGTTCCTGCGCCCATTAGCGCCAATCTTTATGATCGTCACCTTTCTGGCAAATATGCTGGTAGTGTTGACGATGCGCGCCTTTGAGAATCCGTTCGGGTTGGCGCAGGGCATATGGTGGTTCCTGCTTGCCGGACAGATTGGCTTTTACGGTCTGGCACTGGCAGGCATGATCGCGGAAAAGCAGGGGCTGCACATTCGCGTCCTGAGTGTGCCGTACTTCTTCGTCAGTTCAAATTTCGCGGCTTTGGCTGGGCTGTGGCGTTGGCTGCGGAATAAGCAGCGTGTGACCTGGCAAAAGCGCGCCGGAGATAGCACGCATTGAGCCAGGACTTGAATCAAGCATCGGTTGATGGCGATTCCGCCGTTGCTCAAAAGACGGTCAGCAGCACCGCCGTTACCTATCTGAGCTATCTGGTGAGCAAGGGCGTAAACCTGCTCACCACGATTATTTTAGCGCGGCTGCTCACCCAGGAAGCGTTCGGGATCGTCGGCTTCGCGGTCACGGCCATGAGTTTTCTGGACGCCGTGCGCGATATTGGGATCGAAGTAGCGGTCATTCAGCGCCGCGAAAACATCGAGGAAGCCAGCCATACGGCCTTCTGGATCAGCATCATCAGCAATATCTTTATCTGGTTGTTCACGGTTGCCATTTCGCCGTTGGTGGCCGCTTTCTTTCATCAACCCCTGGTCGTGATCATTCTGCCAGTGCTGAGCTTCAGTTTCGTGATCAGCAGTGTTGGCAATGTGCATGATGCGCTGCTCAAACGCGATATGAAATTCGGACGGCGGATCATTCCCAGTCTGGGTGAAAGCCTGATCAAGAGTGTGGTCAGTGTCGGGTTGGCGTTATCAGGTGGTGGTGTGTGGGCGCTGGTCATCGGGCAATTAGCAGGCCGCACCGTCTTCACAATCATCGCCTGGCGTATCGTACCCTTCCGCCCGCGCTGGCAATTTTCGCGGCGTATCGGCAGCGAATTGATTCGCTACGGCTACAAAGTCAGCATTGATAGTTTGCTGTCGGCGCTGCAAGCCAATATCGACTATGTATTCGTTGGCTTTTTTCTGGGTGATGCGGCGTTGGGCGTGTACACCGTCGCTTATCGTGTACCCGAAATGGTGATCATCAACCTGTGTCTGGTCGTCGCGCAGGTCTTGCTGCCTGCTTACTCGATCCTACAGGAAAACATGGATCAGCTTCGCAAGGGGATGCTGGTCACACTGCGCTATATCGCGCTGGTGACGCTGCCCATCGGTGCTGGGCTGGCCTTGATTTCCGTGCCACTGACGCGCGTCCTGTTTGGCGTCAAGTGGGATGCCGCCGGACCAACAATGGCTGTCCTGTGTTTGTATGGTACAGTGCTGGCGATCTCGTGGAATATCGGCGACATTTACAAGGCGATTGGCCGCCCGGATATTTTGTGGAAAACGGCACTGGTTGAGTTCGGTTTGCTGGGGCCAACCTTGTTCGTCCTGGCACAGCACAGCGTCTTTGCGGTTTCGCTTGGACACCTGAGCGTTGCGCTGATTGTTACAACTTTGCGACTCGGTATTGCCACACGAACGCTTAAAATGCCCTTCCGCACGATCATGGCGCAGTTTATCCCGTCGCTGGTCGGCTCGGCGTTGATGAGCATCGCTATTGTGATCGTGTTCGCGCTGACGTTGCAATGGAGCGACATTGCTATTCTGGTCGTATCGATTCCAGTGGGTGCGCTGACCTATGCCGCCGCGTTGTGGTGGCTTGAACGCGATGTGATTTTGAACGGACTGGATATGCTCCGAGGCATCCTGAGCCGCCGTAACAAAGAATCCGGCGTTGAAACTATCGCTGAACCTGTTCAGTAACCGAACCATAACAATGGATCACAAAGCAACGGGTACACTAGACCTGCGGACGATAGAAGTACAGAAACGAGTGAAATAGATGCAAACAAAACGGACTCCAGGAATACTCGTCATCTGCTTTTCGGGGATCGGAGTGGCACTGCTATGCGGGATGCTGATGCTTTCCAGCCTGCCAACGATGGCCGCAGGCAGCAGAGCGCGTGGCAAAGCCAGATTGCAAGCGGGACCCACCGATACCGATCTGCCTACCGAAACGGACTTGCCGACAGGGACAGATCGTCCCACTGGCACGGATCGTCCGCAGCCATTCAACCCGTATGATGGCCGTGCCGAAGCTAAAGCCGGAGATCGCGTGGCCGTATACTGCTATTCCAAATATCGAGAGATCGAAGTGTGGGGTGTCGATGAGCAGAGCCAGGGTATCTACCTGACCACCTTCACCTATGATGATGTGCTGGCTGCCGGAACGCGCGGTTTAACCCAAAGGGTAGGCAAACTGGGCACGGTGTCGATCTCGGTGGATGCGGCGTTCAAATTTTATGTGGTTTGGAACGGTCCGTATAATGCACTCAGGCATGGTGATTTTCAGAAATCGTTCCAATGCACCTTTTTGGGCGGATCGTTTACGCCGCTGCCAACCATTCCAAAACCGACACGTACTCGCGCACCCGTCATCAGTGTGACGCCCGCGCCCACCGTGACGGTAGTTCCAACACAGCCGCTCTACTAATCACGATTGAAAGGGACTTATCAGCCATGACAACTTATCTGGTCACCGGGGGAGCCGGATTTATCGGTTCGCACATTGCCGAGGCGCTGGTCAAGCGTGGCGATACGGTGCGCGTATTCGATAACTTTTCGACGGGCAACCGCGATAACCTGGCAAACTTCATTGACCGTATTGATCTGTATGAGGGCGATATTACCCGGCCTGCCGATCTGAAAAAGGCGATGCAGGGCGTTGATTACGTGTTTCACGAGGCGGCCATTGCATCTGTGCCGCGCTCAGTGGCCGATCCGGTGGCTGTTCACGAAGCGGGCGGCACGGGTACGCTCAATGTGTTGGTTGCGGCGCGTGATGCGGGTGTGAAGCGCGTCATGTATGCGGCGTCTTCGGCGGCCTATGGTGATGCTGAAGGCAAGTACAAAACCGAGACGAGTCCGATCCAGCCGCTTTCGCCGTATGCCGTTGCCAAGCTGATCGGTGAGGAATATTGTCAGGTGTTTCACCGCGTGTATGGCCTGGAAACGGTGGCATTACGCTATTTCAATGTGTTTGGCCCACGTCAGGACCCGCACTCCGAATACTCGGCAGTGATTCCATTGTTCATTTCGGCATTGGTGGAGGGGCGCACCCCGACGATCTTTGGGGATGGCACACAGTCGCGCGATTTCACCTACATTGGCGATATTGTGCGTGGTAATTTGCTGGCGGCCAGTGCCCCGCGTGAGAAAGTGGCCGGGCAAGTGATCAATCTGGCAGTGGGCGAGAGTTTTTCGCTGCTCGATCTGATCAATACGCTCAACCGTGTGATGGGTAAATCGGTCACACCAAATTTTGCCCCGGCGCGTGCTGGTGATGTAAAACATTCCTGCTCAGACATCAGCAAAGCAGGCGAACTGCTGGGTTATGAGCCGACCATCTCCTTTGAGGATGGTTTGGCCGAAACAGTCCGTTGGTTTAACGAACAATCGGTTGCACCCAAGCCCGCCTAAAGTGGGACTCTGGCAGTCGATCAGGAGATAGTAGTATGGAATTACGAAATTACGTGCAAATCCTGCTCAAGCGATGGTGGTTGATTTTGCCGCTGACGCTGCTGGCACTGACCGTCGCGCTGGTCATCAGCTTTCGGCAGCCGCCCGTCTATCAGGTGAGTTCCACCTTCGTGACGAAGCTGGATAATCAGTTGAGTTCGTTCAACGACACGATTTATGGTCTGGATACACTTACCGCACGCACGAGTATTTTCTCGACGTACTGCGAAGTAATGACCAGTCAGAATGTGCGGAAGGATGCGCTCAAGCTGATAGGGGTAGATGAAACACAGGTTGACCTGCTAACTTATCAGGTAAGCTGCAACGTCTTGCCCTCAACGAACGTGCTGCTGCTGATTACAACGGGACCCTCCCCGGCGCTGGTGACACGCCTGAACGAGGCGATTGGCGTTGTGGGTACGTCGCGTTCGGATAATCTGTACCGCTACTTCGGGCTGC
Organism: Aggregatilineales bacterium; assembly: GCA_038239365.1. Classification (GTDB taxonomy): domain Bacteria; phylum Chloroflexota; class Anaerolineae; order Aggregatilineales; family UBA2796; genus JBBRMW01. The sequence continues at coordinate 2,995 of JBBSEU010000117.1, read as the reverse complement.
AACCACTGGACGCGGCCACCGCTAAACCACCCGTTACTGTTGGCAGCCGTACCCAACTCGGCGTTCTGGGGGGTGTTCTCGGCTTGACAGTGGGCGTTTCGCTGGCCTTTGCGCTCGAATATTTCCGCAGCCCAACAGAGCGCATGGACATGCTGGCAATCCGCGATCCACAGTTGGGCATCTATAACCAGCGGTATTTCCAGCAGCGGCTAGCCGAAGAAATCAACCGCGCCCGGATGCGTAACAGACCGATCAGCGTCGCTTTGTTGAGACTGGTGCCGACGGAGGACTTCGTCCTGCTGCCGGAAGAAGCGCAGAAAACGATAATTCGCAGCGCATCGCAATATATGAACGAAGCAATGCCGGAACTGGGCATGATCGCGTCGCTGGGCAACATGACCTTTGCGATCCTGCTGCCCGAAACCCCAGCTACCGAAGCGCGCGAATTGATTGCCGCCCTGCACGAAAAGCTGCGCGTGCAGTTGTTTGTGAGTGGTGATTACATCGCCACCTTCAACGCCATGACCGGGTTGGTCGAGGCCAGCGGCGGTGTGCTTGACCCGAAGTCGATGGTCACAAAGGCCAATGAAGCCCTGCAAACAGCCGAGGAAAGCGGCGGCACGAACAGCATTCAACTGGTGCGAACGTCACCCATGCCGTTCGATTTAGATGCACCGGAGCCGCCCCCTTCTCGCCCGAACAACGTCTTTGGCTCGCCGTTCATGGATAATGGTAGCGCCAACAATGATGATGAAGTACCGATGTTCAGCAATGCCCTTCAACTTACGGATGATGAGTTGAAGGAACTGAACAGGCCGCCAGAAGAAAATCCGTCATGACCACCAAAGTCACACCCCTCGGAGGGAGTCTCCCGCGGCGGCGAACCGTCGCCAGTGCGGCACAACGCCGCTGGATACAGATCGCGCTCATTACGCTGGGTGTAGCGGTGGTGTTGGCGGGGGCTGTCACGATTGGCAGCACCAAACTGGGACTGGTGTTTGTCGTTGGTTTGTATGCGATCATCGCCGGGATCATGATCGCGGTACGTCCCAGCATCGGCGTGTACATCCTGGCTGCGTTCGTCTACCTGAACTTCTCGGATATTCTGGAAGTGCAGTTCGGGATCGCCAGTATCAATAAGGTGTTGGTGGGGCTGGTCTTTGTCAGCGCGCTTGCTAACCGACTGGTCATTCAGAAAAAATCGTTCATTTTCCGCCGTACCGAACTGCTGGTTCTGATCTACTGCCTCGTCCTACTGTTTTCGACGTTTGTGGCAGAGGATCGATCCCGCGCCCAAACGGGCGCTGTGGACGCGCTGAAAGACTTCATCATTATGTTGATCGTCGTTCAGGTGTGCGATAACGAGCAATCGTGGCGTAATCTGCGCTGGACGATCTTGTTTTCGGCGGCGTTTGTCGCCACCCTGAGCGCCTATCAGGTCTTGAGCAAAGATACCAGCAATGACTTTTTCGGGCTGGCAAACGCGCCAACGCATGAGATCACCGCTGGATTCGATAGTACGCGCGTGACGGGGCCGCTCTCCGACCCGAATTACTATGGGCAAATCCTGTTGATGATTATGCCCATCGGGATTTATGGGATCATTACCGAAAAACGCACGCTTCAACGCCTGCTCTACCTGGGTACAACGTCGGTGATCATGCTGACCACCATTTTCACGTATTCACGCGGCGCGTTTATCGCGCTGGTGGTTATGGGAGTGATGATCGTCCATGAGCGCAAGCTGAACCCGTATCGCATCGTGGTCGGCGTCGTGATCATTATCGCGTTACTCTATCCGTTCCTGCCACAGGGGTATCTTGATCGTCTGCTGACGCTCTCGGATGTGCTGCCCCAGGATACCACCATGCAAACCGAGAAATCGTTCAAAGGCCGTTCCAGCGAAATGATCATTGCAATTCAGATGTTCGCCAATCATCCGCTGCTGGGAATTGGCTACCTGAACTACGAAAATCATTATGCAGATTATAATGCGGTGCTTGGCCTGGATGATCGGGCGGGTGCGCGCGAAGCCCACGACCTGTATCTGGAAGTCTTGTCCGAAACGGGCGTCGTCGGGTTCATCTCCTTTATCGGGCTGTTGATTGGCGTGTTTGTGGGCATTCATCGCGCCATGCGTCAGTTCCGCCTGGTGGGGCGTGAAGACCTGGTGCCACTGATGGCAGCTATTGAGGCTGGACTGGTTTCCTATCTGGCGACGAGCATCTTTTTGCACGGCGCGTACATTCGCTATTTGTGGCTGTTGGTGGCAGTGGCACTCGGCGGGATGGTACTTGCCGAAACCCTTGTCCAGCAGCGCCGAGAAACCTTGCGCGTCAAAGAAGATGGTTTGTATGTCCAGCGCGAACTGATCGCCGCCGGGCCGCAAATTTAATTAATGAGAAGGACAAAACAGTTTATGCGAAGACTGAAGCGCCCTGCACGACTGTATAGTCTGCTTTTCATCGCGCTCATCATAAGCGCGATGGCTGGCATCCATCGAACCATCGTCAACGCGGCAACAACTACGCCGACGCTGACCGCCGCTGCGGTTAGTTCGCTCAACCCAACCCTGACCAGCAGCGCCGTTCCAACGCTGCCAACGAACACCCCCAGTGGCCCTACCGCGACTCGAACCCGCACGCCGCTGCCATCGGCAACACCACTGGATACACCGACCAGTACGGCCATTGTGCAGGCCGCGCCGACGATTGTCCGACAGGGGCCGCTGCTGGCACAAGAAGTGAGTTTAGTTGCGTATGGCATTCGCAACCTGGAAACGATCTCACCTGTCGGATCGGTTCAGTTCCAGTTCAGCATTCCCAACAACTGGAATCCGGACGGCAACAACTTCCTGAACCTGAATGTCGAATACTTCAAGTCGCAGGGCAGCAATGTCCCGACGAACACGCCGCAAAACAGCATTTTGCAAGTGCGTTTCGATAATGAACTGGCGACCTCGATCACGCTTTCCCCCGATCAGACTGGATCGCGC
>JBBSEU010000116.1:0-16244 GCA_038239365.1 Aggregatilineales bacterium | reverse complement strand
ATACTCGTCACGCGCTGGCGACTCTGGTACGCAAGCTGAACGATATTCGTGCCGAGATCGATCACCTGCTGCAAGATGAGGCAGCGTTGGCACGCCGGGTCGATATGCTTGGCTACCAGATCGAAGAAATCCGCGCCACCGCGCCGCAGGTGGGCGAGGAAGAAACGCTCCGTGACGAACGTACCCGCCTTGCCAACGCCGAACAACTGGCATCGCTGACCACCGAAGCGCAGCGGATGCTGGCAGGTGGCGATGATAGTGAATCCGCCGCCGTCGATTTGTTGTCTCAGGCGTCGGTGCTGCTGCACAAACTGGCACGTATCGATCCGAATTTTAGCGAGTCAAGCGCGCTGGCCGATTCGCTCAGCACGCAGATTGACGATCTGGCGACGCAACTTCGCAACTACCGCGAACGGATCGAATACAGCCCGACGCGCCTGGATGAAGTCGAAGAACGGCTTGAGGCGCTGAATCGCCTCAAGCGCAAGTATGGTGGCACTATCGAAGGCGTGTTGGCCTATCGTGAGAAGGCGCAAAAAGAACTCGATGATATTACGCACAGCGAAGAACGCCTGATCGAACTTCGCAAGCAGGAAGACCATTTGCTGCATCAGATTGGCGATCTGGCCTTTCGATTGAGCAATGGCCGCCAGACAACAGCGCGCGCACTCGGCAGCAGCATCGAAGCCGAGTTGCAGGAACTTCGGATGGGCGGCGCGCGCTTTGAAGTCTCCATCACACAGACCGACGACCCGGAAACGGGCTGTTACATGGATGGGCGGCGGCTGGCCTTCGATGCGACGGGGGTTGATCATGTCGAGTTCATGATGGCCGCCAACGTTGGCGAACCACTCCGTCCGATGGCGAAAGTTGCCTCTGGAGGTGAAACGGCGCGTATCATGCTCTCCCTCAAGGGCGTTTTGGCGCGCGCCGATCAAACGCCAACGCTCATCTTTGACGAAATCGATCAGGGTATCGGCGGGCGTGTGGGCAGCACCGTTGGGCGCAAGCTATGGAGTCTGTCCGAGACGCATCAGGTCTTGTGTGTGACGCATTTGGCACAGTTGGCCGGGTTTGGCGACGCCCATTTCAAGGTGGCAAAAGCACTCAAAGCAGATCGCACACTGACCACGATCACGTCTTTGAACGACAGCGAACGGGTTGAGGAAATCGCGGAAATGCTCGGTGCCGAGTCAATGAGCGCCAGACAGAGCGCCCACGACATTCTGGTGCTGGCGCGTCAGATCAAAGAGGGCAAGGGCGTTCAGAAGGCACTGCTCTAACAAGGAAACGATGGACGTATGGTTGATACAAATGCAGCGCGCCCGGTGCGGGTACGCTTTGCGCCCAGCCCGACGGGTGACTTACACATCGGCGGAATTCGGACGGCGCAGTTCAATTGGATGTTCGCGCGGCGCTACGGCGGCAAGTTCATCCTGCGGATCGAAGATACCGATCAGAAGCGCACGAAAGAAGCGTCGCTCAACGGTATTCTGGAAGGCTTGCGTTGGGCAGGTTTGAATTGGGACGAAGGCCCCGATATTGGCGGCCCGTATGGTCCCTACATTCAGAGTGAACGCATTGACCTGTACCAGCACTGGGCAGTATGGCTGATCGATCACGATCTAGCCTACCGCGCTTACGAAACATCCGAAGAACTGGAAAGCATGAGCAAAGGTCACAAGGGCTATGATCGGCGTGGTCGCAGCCTGACTCGTGAGGATTGGGCGCGTCTGGATGCTGAAGGGCGGCCTTATGTGGTGCGTTTCAAAGTGCCGCTGACGGGCGAAACGACCTTTACCGACATGGTGCGCGGGCCGATCACCACTCGCAACGACACGCTGCAAGACGCGATTATTCTCAAATCGGATGGATGGCCGACCTACCATCTGGCGCACATTGTCGATGATCACCTGATGGAGATTTCGCACGTCATTCGCGCGGAGGAGTGGATACCGTCTACGCCGCTGCATACCCTGATCTATGGCGCGTTCGGTTGGGAGATGCCCCAAATCGCGCATGTACCCGTTATCCTGGCAGCCGACAGCGGCGGCAAGATCAGCAAGCGCAAGCATCCCGAAGCGGCCATTTCGTACTTCTGGAAAAATGGCTACCTGCCCGAAGCCGTGACGAACTACCTGTGCAATGTCGGCTGGAACTACGGCCTGACCGATGAAAACGGCGAAGAAATGCAGGTGTTCAGCAAAGAGGACGCCGCCAAAATCTTCGACATTACGCGCGTGACAGGCAGCGGCACGAAGTTCGATATGGTCAAACTGACCTGGTTGAACGGGGTCTACATTCGCAACATGGATGCGCTCGAACTGGCAAAGCATCTGCGACCCGTGCTGGAAGCTGCTGGATTCGAGGTCAATCTGGATGTGCTGCTGCAAGTCGTGCCGCTCATCCGTGAACGGATCAAAACGCTGAATGAGATCGTCGAAACGGCGGGCTTTTTCTTTGCCGAGGACTTCACAACGCCCAGCGCCGACGCCTTAATCCCCAAAAAGATGAACGCTGCTCAAACCGCCGAAGCACTGCAACGTGCCCGCGCGATCATGGCCGCACTGACCGACGCATCACCACATGCCGCCGAAGAACCCTTGCGCGTTCTGGCTGAGGAGATGGGTTTGAAGCCGGGACAGCTATTCGGCGCGATTCGTGTGGCAGTGACCGGGCAAGCCGTGTCGCCGCCGCTTTTCGAGTCGATTGCGATTATCGGCGAAACGACGACTCTGGCGCGTATGGATCGGGCGATTGAAGCGTTGAGCGAAAGCAGCGTTGAAACGCGCTAGTGATTGCCACAACTTGCAGGCACTGAGCGGGTTAAACGCTGCTTCACTTTGGATCAACTTTAGCTCCCGAAGTAGGACTCGAACCTACAACCCATCGGTTAACAGCCGATTGCTCTGCCATTGAGCTATTCGGGAAGGTCAGCAGAAGTGACCGGAATAGTATCAGATGGGTGTTATTGTGTCAAGACTTAGGAAAAGGTGTGCATGGTCAAACTAACCCTGTTGTTTCGCCAACCCCAGGATGAAACCAGTTTCGAGACGCGCTACAACGAAAACCTCATGCTGCTCGAAAAATTTCCGGGGCTGCGTCGTCGTCAGGCGTGTGTAGTATTGGGCGGCCCTGGTGGAAAGTCGCCCTACTATCGCATCCTCGAATTTTACTTCGATGATTTTGCGGCGCTCGACGCGGCCATGCTTTCGCCCGAAGGCCGCGCCGCTGGCAGTGATTTGATGCAATATGCTGGAGAGCGCGTCGAGTTGATCTTCTCGGAAGTATTCGAGGAATAGATTACTAACATCTGGTACAAGGGTGCTAGCGTCCTTTTGGGCGAAACAGGTACAATAGTGTAACGTCGCTTGAGAAGAACCCATGACTGACAGTACGCTTAACCCTAACTTGAACACCGATGACGCCGAGGCCGAAGCCGATTTATCGCGTCAATCCCGCGCGCAACAATTCCGGCAAAACCGACGCGCTCAGGTCAGTACGGCGCTACCTGCCTTGCTGATGATCGTTCTGGGGGCGGTCTATTTGATCAGCCCCGCCGAACTGACGCCCGCACTGGCACTTGGGATCGGTGTTGGGGCGTTGGGCGTCAGTCTGGTTGCACGCTTTCTACTGAATGCGCGGCGCGAACGCGGTTTGTTCTTTATCGGCCTTGTGGTCTTGGGATGGGTTGGCGTGGTGGCGGCTTTGCTCAGCCGTGACGCGCAGAATGTGACATTGACGCAGGGGTGGCCGCTGCTGCTGATGGTGGTGGGCTTGGCGGCGCTGCTCACGTTTCTGTTTGAGCGCAACCATGATCGCGGCCTGATTCTGCCGGGTATCCTGTTCATCGTCGGGAGCGGTGTGGCGCTGCTGTTCACGCTGCAACTCGTCCCCGGTACGACCTTGCGCGTCGTGGCCGCCTATTGGCCGCTCGTGTTTGTGCTGATCGCGCTGGCCTTGCTGCCGCGTACCTTTCGGGAAAATTGAGCGTGCCGTCGCTTTCCCTTCGCATCGCCATTGATGCCAGCCGCACGACAACTGCACAGCGTACCGGCACCGAGAATTATGCGCTGCGCTTGATTCGTGCCTTGCTCGAACGGCCTTCACCGCACTGTTTCACCTTGTATTTTCGGGATCAGCCCGGCGACATTTTCCAGCCCGCGCCGAATGTCAGGCCGCGCGTGATCCCGTTTCGCCGCTTGTGGACGCATCTTCGGTTTGCGGCGGCACTGTACCGCGATTCGCCGGATGTAACGTTTGTCCCGGCACACAGCTTGCCGATCCTGTTTCCGGGGCGTGCCGTCGTGACCATCCATGATCTGGGTTATGTCTATTTCCCGGCGGCACACCCGAAGTTGTCACGACTCTACCTGGACATGACGACGCGCTACAGTGCCCGCCGCGCCGCGCTCATCCTGGCTGACTCTGAGGCCACACGCCGCGATTTAACGGCTCATTATGGAGTCGATGCGCGCAAAATTCGGGTGGTGTATCCCGGCGTTGAAGGCATCGAACGCGCCTCTGATGCACAAATCACCGCCGTTCGTGCCAAATACAAGCTGCCTGAACGGTATCTGTTGTTTGTGGGCACAATCCAGCCGCGCAAAAATATCGCCCGCCTGATCGCCGCCTACCGCGAGTTGCCGTCCACTGAAAACGTCGCGCTGGTTTTGGCCGGACGCAAAGGCTGGCTCTCGGCTGATATTCGGACGGATGCGCCGGGCGTCATCGTGACCGGCTATGCCGATGACCGCGATATTGCGGCGTTGTACAGCGGCGCACTGGCACTCGTTTTTCCGTCGTTGTATGAGGGTTTCGGCTTCCCGGTGATCGAGGCGATGCGCTGCGGTACGCCCGTTTTGTGCAGCAATACATCGTCGCTGCCTGAGTTGGCGGGGAATGCGGCGCTGTTGGTTGATCCATCCGATGTGAACGCGCTTCGGCAGGGCATGGAGCGGTTACTCAACGAACCTGAATTACGCGCCGAACTGGTCAGGCGCGGCTACCATCAGGCCGAAAAGTTCACATGGCGCGCGGCAGCCGAACAAACGTTGAAGGCGTTAGAAGATGCCTGAGCGTTTTCTGGCGGTTGAACTGGCTGATATTGGCGATCTGATATTGATCACGCCCGCACTGGCCGCGCTCCGTGAAACCTATCCAGAGGCCCGCATCGACGTGCTGACCACTGAACACGCCGCGCCGATCCTGAGCGGGACGGGTTTGGCGGATGAGGTGATCCTTTTCAATAAGTTTGCCTTCGATCATCCCAAAAATCTGATCAAGCCCGGTAATTTGCGGGCGGCGCTGGCATTGGCGAGGCGATTACGGCGCGGCCATTACGATACGGTGCTGATCTTTCATCACCTGACGACTCGTTTTGGCGCGGCCAAGTACGCGGCGCTGGCCTTCGCCGCAGGTGCCAAACGCCGAGTCGGACTCGATAATGGCAAGGGCTGGTTTCTGACAGATCGGGTGATCGATCAGGGTTTCGGCGCGCAGCATCAGGTTCGCTACTGGCTGGAGGTAGCCGCGCTGGTTGGCGCATCGACGACGGATGAACGGCTGCATATCGGCATTTCGGAAGCGGATCACGCCTGGGCGGCAGCGCATTTGCCAATCGAACAGGCCAAACGCTTGATCGCCATTCACCCGGGCAGCGGCGGCTACAGTTTGGCGCGGCGTTGGGAAGCGGACAAGTTCGCGGCATTGGCGGATCGATTGGTGGATGAATGCGGCGCTCAAATCGTGATCGTCGGCGGCACGAACGATGATGCTGCTGAAATGATCGGCACAATGCGCCATGCCCCAATTAATTTGACCGGACAAACGACGCTGAATCAGTTGGCCGCCGTGCTAGCCCGCTGCGAACGATTTTATGGCGCGGACTCCGGCGTGATGCACATCGCCGCCGCGTCAGGTACACAGGTCACGGCGCTGTATGGCCCCAGCAATCACGAGGCATGGCATCCCTGGTCGCCAACCGCGCGCGTCGTGCGGACAGGGGTGCGGTGCAGTCCATGCAGCTATGTGGGCAATACGGTTGGCTTGCGCGAAGGCTGCGCCGCCCGAACCTGTATGCGAACCCTGACCGTTGAGGATGTGTTTAGCCTCACCTCCGACTCCCCCTCTCCACAAGTGGAGAGGGGGCAGGGGGGTGAGGCAAACATCCTCGGCATCCCCATTCGCGCGATCACCTTTGCGGCACTGCTCGATCAGATTGGCGAATGGGTGAAAGGTGATGTGCCGCGCCAGATTTGCACCGTCAATCCCGAATTTGTCATGTCAGCACAAAACGATATTCACTTCTATAATATTTTGAAGCGCGCCGATCTATGTATTCCTGACGGTGTCGGGTTGTTATGGGCGGCCAAACGACTTGGTAAGCCGCTGCCAGAACGTGTGACCGGGTCGGATGGCGTGCCACTGATCGCGGAACGTGCCGCGCGTAAAGGTTGGAAATTGTTCTTTCTGGGGGCAGCACCGGGCGTGGCCGCCAGAGCCGCCGAAGTTCTGACCGCGCGCTACCCCACATTGCAGGTCGTCGGGGCATTCGCAGGCAGTCCCGCGCCGCATGAGGAAGACGCGCTCATCGAACGGATCAACCAGAGCGGCGCGGACATCTTGTTTGTGGCTTATGGCGCGCCGAACCAGGACAAATGGATCGCCCGCAACCTACCCCGTTTGCGCCCGCGTGTGTCGATGGGGGTGGGCGGCGCGTTCGATTTTGTGACAGGCGTTGCCCGGCGTGCGCCGCGCGGGATGCAGCGATTGGGGCTGGAATGGCTGCACCGTCTGATTCATCAGCCCTGGCGTTGGCGGCGTATGCTGCGCCTGCCCCGCTTTGTGATTGCAGTGGTGCTGCGCGGCGCTCGTGGCCCGTCGCGCTTTGAGGTACTCCACCCAGGCCAATCGATCATCATAGATAGACGAGGATGAGACGTGGAACAACAGAAGCAAAACGAAGAGATCAAACAGGCACCGCGCCCCGCCGAGGCACACCAGCCCACCGCCATCGAACAACTGCTGCAAGAGCCGCAAAGCACCGACGAACTGGGCATTCCGCCGAGTATCGTCAACGACTTGATCATGCGTATCCTGCGGCAGGAAGGCGAAGTGAGCGTGCGGCGCATGATGGATGTGCTGTGCCTGAGCCTGAAACTGCTCGATGTGCTGCTGCTCAAGATGCAGCAGGAACACCTGGTCGAGATTGCGAAGGCGGGCAACCTGGGACGTGCCAGCTATGTTTATCGCCTGACCGATGAGGGGGCAGTACGCGCGCGGGATGCTTTCGAGCGCAGCCAGTACATTGGCCCGACGCCCATCCCGATTGAACTGTACAATCAGGCGATTTTGCTGCAAACAGGCAGTCGCCGCCGGGTGAACCCTGATACGGTGCAAGAGGCGCTCTCACATCTGATTTTGCAGGAAGGCTTTCACCGCCGGATCGGCCCCGCGATCAATGCTGGATCGTCGATCTTCCTGTACGGCCCGCCCGGCAACGGCAAGACGACTGTTGCGGAAGCCATCGCTGAACTGATCGCCGGTTCTGACCCGATCTGGATGCCCTATGCGGTCACAACGGGCGGTCAGATCATCGGCGTGTTCGATCAATTGGTTCACAAAGAGATCGAGTTTACCAAAGAAGACCTCGATCAGTTGGGGCCGTATGATCGGCGCTGGGGCATGTTCAAGCGCCCGGCGGTAATGGTCGGTGGCGAACTGACGATGGAAGCCCTTGAACTGCGCTATGATGAAGTCAGCAAGTTCTACGAAGGGCCGCTCCAGATGAAGGCCAACGGCGGCATGTTCCTGATTGATGACTTTGGCCGACAGCAGATGAAGCCGACTGAACTGCTCAACCGCTGGATTGTGCCGCTCGAATCGGGCTTCGACTTTTTGCGGCTTCGCACCGGTCAGACGATTCAAATGCCGTTCCGTCAGTTGATCGTGTTCAGCACCAATCTTGACCCGAATCAACTGGTCGATGGCGCTTTCCTGCGGCGCATTCAGATGAAGGTGCAGGTCGAAAGCCCGGATGACGCCATGTTCTTCAAAATCTTTATGACGATGTGCCAGAAGTTGGGTGTTCCGCCGCCCGATAAGGAAACGTACATGCACCTGGTTCAGGAGTGGTATCGTAAGCCACACCGCGCCATGCAAGCCGTTCACCCGCGCGACTTGCTCAAGATCGTCAAGGCGATGGCCGAATACGAGAGCAAAGCGCCGCGCCTGACTCCGGCCACCATTGACGATGCTTGTAAGAGTTACTTCGTCTAGAGTCGTCCAGGAGCCATGATCAATAGTTGAAAGTGGCTCAAATGGACATTGACGTACAAACCCTTGAAGTGAAAAACAACCCGGCGGCGAACCGCTTTGAGGTTCAGTTGGCCGATCAGTTGGGCGTAGTCGAGTATCAAAAAGAAGGCGGCGCGTACATCTTCACGCATACGGGCGTCCCGCGTGAATATGGTGGGCGGGGCATCGCCGATAAGCTGGTGAAAAACGCGCTGGAAACGGCCAAAGCCGAAGGGGCTGGCGTTGTGCCGCTGTGCCCCTTCGTCAAAACCTATATCAAGCGCCACCCGGAATATGAACCACTCGTGATCGATATTCCCTGAGTTTGTGCCGGGGATCAAGTCCCCGGCTTGCCTCAGCGCATGATCAGCGGCACAAGCGCCGAGTCGCCTTTTTGACCTTCAACCAGTTTGGTACGTGTGCCATCGCTCAGTGAGAGCAAAACCAGGTTGTTGCGTAGGTCGTTTTTATCGGCCAACACCTGTTCGGAAGTGGCCGCCGATGTACCTTCCGCATTGATCATCAAGCCCTGGAAGACACCGCGCGTCACCAGTTTTTTCTCACCTTTGAGATCGAAGTAGGACAGCGACGGATCATCGCCCGCCACGACATATACCAGCCGATCCCCGGCCTTGTTCCAGGCCAGTGCGTTGATACGATTGCTGCGATTGGCGTCTGTGACTTGCGCCGGATCGCTCTCCGGTTTAGACAGATCATAGACGTACAGCGTTTCGCCGCCGTTGCCGTTGCGCGTGATCATGGCTAACTGCGTGCCCTGTGGATTGCGTAGGAAGCGGCGCGGCATCGGGGTAGGCGACTGATCGGTGACAACGGCGGACAGGATCGGCGTCACCTTGCCATCAGCCAGATTAATCCATATCAGATTTGCCACTTCGGTAGACAAGCCATTGGGATAGAGCGCGATTAATCCCTTGCCATCGGGCAGCGCAAACAGATCGTTGGTGTTCGTGTTCGGGTAGTATTTGCCGCCCGAAGCTGTTTTATCAACGAAATTGGTGCTGTTGCCGCCCGCGAAATCGGTTCGCAAAATACGATAGACACTGCCTGTCGGTTTGGTACAGCGTTCACCGAGCGACGTATACACCTTATCGCCAACGCGCAGCACACGGCCACTCGTGAAAACGCAGTTATCGAGTGAGCTGAAGTTCAATTCGAGCGGGCGCTCTTTATTGCTGGAAGTATCCCACCACGTCAGATCGGCACGATCCGATTGTCCCTTAGAGTTCGTCAGAAATTTGAGGATCGCCGCGCCATCGTTTTGCAGATTGAAGGCGGTCACTTTGTCAATCGCCATGATCTCGGTCAGATCGGGCATTTTGAGGAGTCGCAGCGTGCCCATTGTGAAATCAACATTGATCGTCGCGTCTGAGGCGTATTTGATGTAGGCCAGCCGCGTTCCATCCGGGCTGAATGCCGTGCGCCCGCTCAGTTCGCAGGCAAGTGCGCTGCCATCGCCAATCGGTTTGGGCTGATCGCTGCCAGAGAGCGGAATCAAATTTGGTTGGGCAACCGTGTCGCCCCGATATAGTAACATCTGATCGCCTGACGGAGTGATGCCGCAGGGAAGTACACGAGTTGCAGCACCTTCGGCCACTTTTTGTGGCTGTCCACTTGTGGCGTACCAGGCAACCATTTTGGCGTCCTTGTTCCAGGCCAGCACACGCGGCGCACCACTTGAGGTGGTATTCGGGCTGTTGGCGGCGGTTGCGGGCGCGCTCGTCACTACAGGGGCGCTGGTTGCGGGTATGGCTGACTGCGCCTGCGTGGTGGGCAGCGTCGTTGGTGCTTTGGTGGCGGGTGCAGTCGTGGCTATTTGGGTCGCGGCTGCTGTTGCGGCCCGTGCTTCCGATGTTGGCGCGGCAGTTGCCACCGTCGGCGCGCTGGTTACGGTGGGCGCTGTTATAGGCGGATCGGCCTGTGCCTGGCCGCCAAAGTTGCACGCACTGAGCATCAACGCAAACAGCAAAGCCAACATGAGTAAAGTCCGTCGCTGCATCAAAATCTCCTGATTTCAAACTAAACTAAAACATAGGATAGCTATTTTAACGTCTATTCGCCTATGATCGTCGGGTGTCAGCATCGCAAACGCATCGCTAAATTGCGGGTAGCGCGGCTTCCGAAGCCACGCCATTGGGTAATCACTTCCCAGCCAGTTTGTGCCACATAGTGATCAATAGGCTGCAACACATAGGTGCGCCCCGTCACCGTCAGCGTATGCGCGGCGTTGTGACACTCAGTAAACGCATCATATTGCATCCCCAGTTGTGGATATTCCAGCACGTAAAATAAATCTCTGCCGGATACCCGGCCCACCACGTAGCGTCCTGGCGGCCCGAAGTGCATCACGAACTCCCCGAAGGGGATGGTCGTATTGAGCAGGATCGTGTTGACAAGCTCCTCACCAGGGCGATTTTCGATCAGAATACACAGATCAGTTATATCCACGACTACCGAACGCATCAGTTGATCGGGCTGCTTCCAACAGGCCGTGAAAGCGATCCCCTCATTATACGCGGGCTGAATCGACTTTGGATCGATGTACGGGCTGGCAAGCAGCAGGCGAACAGCTTCTTTCATGGTAGTAATGCCCGGACGAATGCCCTGCCAGCACGGCATCTGACAAGCGCCCGGATCGAGTGCCTGGAGCGGCACTGACGGCGGCGTATTTTGTGGCACTAACACGCGAATCGCGGCGACTGAACCCGCTAACCCGATCATCAAGAGTGATAGACAAACCGCCACACGGAACATCAATCACACGCCAGTTCGCCATCAAAAGGCGTCAGCTTTGCCCGAAAACCCCGCCATAGATCGGGATTCGAGGGGCGGCGGAGCGGGTCTGGCGGTGTGAGGTATACAAAAATTTTAGCGGCGGTATCGGGCTGAAAAGGCGGTGGATCAAAATAGCTATGGTCGGAGACCACATAGACCACGTAGGAATCGTTGTAAAACAAGGCCGATTGTCCAAAACATAACCCGGCGATGATCGCGCGCGGCGGGCTGCCCAGTGCCGCAATGATGTGACCGGGCGTGGCCGTCCCGTACAAGCGAATGGCAACGACTTGCTGCCGACTGTCGCTATTGTAATCCAGAATAACACTGTTATTTTCGGTAGGTGTTGTGAGCCAGCGCCATTCGGTAGTGTTCTCAAGTTCGATCATTCGGGGACTCGTCACTCGATCAAAACTCGGATCGCTGTCCAGGATTATTTTGGCATCCTGGGCGGTGGTGAGGCCGGGGCGAATGCCATGCCAGCACGGAAGCTGACAATCGGGCGTGTTCACGGTGTTGAACGGAAACGGCCACCCATCCGTTACGATACCATATCCTGCCAGTAGTTTCGCGGGCAGAATGATCAGCGCACACAACACCGTCAGAATCATCATAAGCCAGACTAGAATCCGAAACAATCGCATCATCGCTTGAATTCAGGTGCATTGCTGACTCATTGTGCGTCAGGCGGCAAACTGTGTCAAGCGATGCTAGAATCGGCATCATCACAGCTTCGTATCGGTTTAGTGCGGATTCGACGGATGATCATGCAGAATGCGTTTGATGTGATCGTGGTGGGGGCAGGGCCAGCAGGCAGTACGGCGGCGGCACGGCTGAGTCAACTGGGGCGGCGGGTGCTGCTGCTGGATCGAGTCGGATTCCCGCGTGATAAAACGTGTGGCGATGCGATTCAGGCGGGCGCGATTCAACTGCTCCGCGAACTGGGTTATACCGCGACGCTCGATCTGGCCTTATTTCACCCGATCACTGACTGGATGATCGAAGCGCCCAGCCGTCGATCTGTTTCGGCGCGGCTCGATACACACGGTCACGATCCGTATATCGCCCGGCGCATTCAATTCGATCAACTGGTTTATGAACAGGCCATCACGAACGGGGCAGCGTTTTGCCGCGCACAAGTCACCGCGCCGCTGCTGGAAAATGGGCGAGTAGTCGGCATTACGGCGAAAGTGGACGGCACACGCGAAACGACGGAATACCGCGCGCCGCTGGTCATTGCCGCCGATGGTGCAACATCAGTGATTGCCCGCGCGCTGCAAAAGACGCGCAGTGAAGATGTTCATTGGGCGGTAGCGATCCGTTGTTATGCCGAGATGCGCGACGATCTGGAACACCGCTGCGAATTTTACTTTCCGAAAAACATCATGCCCGGCTATGCCTGGATGTTCCCGACAGGCGAACGCACGGCCAACCTGGGCGTTGGTCTGCGGCTGGATAAATATCGACTGCAAAAGCATAGCCTGGAGGACTCGCTCAATCGCTTTTTGGATATGTTGGGCGGACGGGTGATTCGCAGCAGCGTGACCGAGATCAAAAGCTGGCAGCTTCCGTTCGGGTCAAGCCGTCACAGCCGCGTTTACAATGGCTGTATCCTGGTCGGTGATGCAGGCAGTTTCATCGATCCACTGCTTGGAGCGGGCATCTTCAATGCCATGAGAACAGGTGATTTGGCCGCACAGGTGGCACATCGCGCCCTGACCGAAAACAATTTTGCCGCCGCGAACTTAGCCGAATTTGATCAATTGTGGAAACGGAAAATGGGTTGGGGACTGCGCCGTGCCACCTGGGTACAGAAGCTCGTCGTTGGCAATTCGTGGGTGATGAATGCCGTATTTTTGCCTGCATCGTTAAACCCCGTGTTAGGTCGTCAGATCATCAAGACGTTGAGCGGCGAGAAGATTTGAGCTTACTCCCGTGTCCAGGGCGACGCTGTGATCACCTGGGAGACTTTGCCGCCTAATTCCTGTTCGGTTTGCTTTTCAATCGCGGCCAGGTCAAGTGTCGTCTCCATGACGCGCAGTTCTTCATCGTTGATAATTTCGTCGATGTCCAGTTTTTCCCCGATCAGGCGCAGCAGCTTGAGTGCCTTACTGATCTCCTCCTCGGCCAGCACATTCACCTGTAGATCGATCTCGTTTCGCAGATCGGCAATTTCCGAGGCGCGATTCTGACTGATGATGATGAAGATCGTTAGCAATGATTGTTCGAGCGTCAAGACCATCGTCAGCAGCCCGAATGGAAACGGATCCCAACCGCTGACACCGGGAATCAGCCGTGCATTGAGGCTTAGCCACAGGGCGAACAGGATCACATGCACAATCAAAAACGGCACACTGCCTACCAACTCGATTAACTGATCGGCATAGCGTTCGGCGCGCGTGCGATCCTTGTTGGCGCGCGAGCGAAACGATTTGATGCTCTGCCGACGATTCGCCAGTCGATCCAACATTTGGCGGGCATTGGCGCTTCGCAGCGGATAGCGTGTCGAGTCGTTCGTGGGTGGCATAAGTCTCAATATCCTCAAAAGTTGGGGTAATTGTGCAGCTTATCATTATCGAAAGCAATCTCAATACCATAAAAATGGGGGTAAATCAGGCGTGAGGCAATCACGATTCTGGAGTATACTCTGCGCCTGTTTCCCGTTTCGTTGAGTCGAGTGTTAACCAAGCCGGAGTATGTATGCCGACTCTGAATCCGAATTTGATCTCCAAAGATATGACGATTGTCCTGAACAGCGCCGTCGATACGCTGCGTGCCTATAACAAAAAGGTGCTGTATCCCGAAATTGTGCTGCTGGCGCTGATCCGCAGCAAAGACACTGCCGCCCGCCGTTTGTTCGACTTTTTCCGCGAAAAGCGCGGCGTCGATCTGGATCGGCTGGAACGGACGGTTCGCATCGCTGCCGAAACACGCCGCGATGTGGACGGCGATTTGCAATTCGTGGCGACAGACGGCGAAAAAATCCAACTGAGTCGGCAGATGATCGTCGGCCTGGATGAAGCCCTGAGCGTCGCCCAGGCCACCAATCAGGTGTATGTCGATACCGATCACATGCTGGCCGTGATGAGTGAGAGCAAGCTCAGTACGGGCGGCCTGCTGCGTCAGTATGGCATTACACCGCAGGTGATGACCGACATCATGGGTACGCGCGCCACCACGTCACCGACGGGCGGCAGCAACACCACCACGAACGATGTGGTTGCCAATGTCAGGGGCGGGGGTGTACGTGCCGTCTATTTCCGTGATGGCTTACTCAATACACTCAAAAATATGCTGTCGCAGCATGTGAATCGACATGTGGTGCTGCTCGGTCAGGATGGCGTCGGCAAGCGCACGTTGATCTACAGTCTGGGCTTGCTCATGGCCGAAGGCAAAGGCCCCAGCGGTTTGAATAAACTCATCACTGTTGAGGAGGCGGCGCTGCTCGATAACCCGGTGCAGGCCATCACCGCCGGACTGAATCAGGCTAAAGGCGGAATCCTGTTCATTCCGCACATTGAACGTTTTTTCGGCGGCCCATCGCGTGCTGAGTTTCCGAAGGCGACATCCGTTATTCAAAAAGCGTTGCTGACCACCGATCCAGTGATTATCGGGACTGCGCCGGAAAGCGAGTTCAATGAGCGTATGGCAAGTGCCAGCGGCGTCAGCGAACACGTCCAGGTGCTGCGCGTGCCCGAAGCCACCGAAGCGGAAGCACTCGAAATTTTGAAAGTGCTGGCACCGCATCTGGCCTCCGACTACAAACTGACAGTTGCCGATGAGTCGCTCAAGACGGCGGTCACGCTGGCAAAACGCTATATGTCGAGTGTGCCGCTGCCGCGCAGTGCCGAGTACCTGATGCACCGTGCCGCTGCGATGGTCAATGTTTCCAGTCAGGGCAGCGACGGCAGTGTAACGCCTGTGCTGGACGGTGAAGACGTGACGCTGGCCGCCGCGCAAATGACGGGCATCCCGGTTGCCAAACTCGGTCAGGACGAACGTACCAAATATGCGGCGATGGTTGAACACCTGCACGAACGGATCATCGGTCAGGAAGAAGCGGTACTGGCCGTCAGTCGTGCAGTAAAGACGGCTCGTGTCGGCCTCAAAGACCCGAAGCGTCCGACTGGCAGCTTTTTGTTTTTGGGACCCACCGGTGTTGGTAAGACAGAACTGGCGAAGGCACTGGCCGAATTCATGTTTGGCAGCGAAGACGCCCTTCTCGAAATTGATATGAGCGAATACATGGACGACAGCGCCAGCAACAAACTGATCGGTGCGCCGCCCGGTTATGTCGGTTATGAGGGCGGCGGTCAGTTGACGGATCGCGTGCGTCAGCAGCCCTATATCATTGTCTTGTTTGATGAAGTGGAAAAGGCCAGCAAGCGCATCCTCGATATTTTGCTGCAAGTCCTGGAAGCCGGACGGCTCACCGATGGGCAGGGGCATCTCGCCAGTTTTTCTGAAGCGGTGATTATCCTGACCAGCAACCTGGGTTCGGAATATTTGCAGGATACAGACATCAGCGAAGAAGATCACGAGGGCGTGATGGACGATGTACACAGCTTTTTCCGCCCCGAATTTCTCAATCGCCTGGACGAGATCGTGATCTTTCACCCACTCGGCGCGAATGAGCTGCGGACGATCCTTGATTTGCTGCTCAAAAAAGAAGCAGCGTTGGCCGAAGGACGCGGGTTGCAGATCGAGTTCACGCAGGCGGCGCGCGATTGGATGCTTGCCCAGAATGATCACCCGGAGTGGGGCGCACGGCCACTACGCCGCATTATTGGCCGCTCGGTACGCGAACCATTGGCCGATTACTTATTGACGTCCAACCCGACACCCGGCACAACCGTCAAAATCGATGCGGTGCCGCAAGCTGCCGCCCTTACCTTCTCGACAGTTGAGGCACAGAAGGCATAGCATTGCCCATGAAAAACCCGCTCCGTTCGCTCTCTGGTCTGGCACTTGGCGCGCTATCCGTCGCTCTGGGTGCTTCGATGACCGCGCCTTCGGACTGGTCACGCTGGGTGTTCTCGCGCCCTGGCGTGGCGGTCAGCGAATTGCCGTGGCTGCCCATTGCCGCAGGTGTAAGCGCGCTTGGGTTAAGCCGTCGAGGGGGTTCACGACTTGGCGGGTGGCTTGGGCTGGCT
>JBBSEU010000115.1:0-16401 GCA_038239365.1 Aggregatilineales bacterium | reverse complement strand
GCTCAGCGAATACACAGGCGTCGAACCCTATTATCCGCTCAATCTGCGCTCATATGTGTTCAACAACTGGCGCGTGAACATCGACAAGGCCTGCCGCGAACTGGGGTTTGCGCCGCTCTCGTTCCGCGAAGGGATACGGCGAACACTCGATTGGTACGAGGCCGCCGGAATTTGGAGACGTAAAAGGCATGTCCATTAAATCGGAAAAAGACCTGTTAGCCCTTATGCGAATTGGCCGAATCGTTGGCCTGACGCTCAAGCATATGCAAACACAGTTGCGCCCCGGCATGACCACCGAAGAACTCGATGCGGTTGGCGCAAAGTTCCTGACACACCAGGGCGCGCGGCCAGCTCCCCGCCTGGTGTATAAATTTCCCGGTGTAACCTGCATCAGCATCAATGATGAAGCCGCGCACGGAATCCCCGGTAAACGGCTGATCCATGAAGGCGATCTGGTGAATATAGACGTGTCGGCAGAACTGGATGGCTATTATGCCGATACAGGCGCGACAACTCCCGTCCCGCCGATCTCAGCGGTTCAGCAGCAGTTGTGCGACTGCACCCGGAAGGCACTTGATAACGCGATCAGAGCGGCGCGGGCAGGGCAACCGCTCAACGTCATTGGCCGGGCGGTTGAAGCACAAGCCAAATCGTGTGGCTTTCAGATCATCCGCGAATTAGGCGGGCATGGCGTCGGGCGCGGGTTACATGAGTCACCGCGCAACGTCCCGAACTTCTATGAGCCGCGTCTCAAGCAGCCCCTGACCGAAGGCATGGTGTTGACGATTGAGCCATTTCTGACCACGCGTGCCCGCCGCGTCGTGACGGATCCAGACGGCTGGACGCTCCGCACACCCGACGGCAGCCTGACGGCGCAGTATGAGCATACGATTGTGATCACAGAAGATCGCCCGCTGCTGCTCACGGCGGTTTAATTTGGCGTACACACCGGAAATATCCGCATCCCGCTTCTGGATGCGGAGCGTGTTTGGCCGTAATGCCCATCCGCTTTCCTCGTTCGAGGAGATGGCCGTGAACAACCCGGTCTTTCACTATGAATTACGCCGCCTGCGCTGGCCGCGCGCCCACTCGATTCGATGGCTGCAAGGCTATATCCGGCGTATCAGTTTCGTCGTGCCGTTGATTTTGGGACTTCTGGCAGGCGGACTTTCACTCGTCGCTTCACGCTTTGCTTTCTGGTTTATTTTTCCGGTAGTGGCGATCTGTGTGCTGGTCACACTAGCCGCCGATATGTATTACGTTCTGATCACGATCAACAGCATCAGCCGCCAGATCGAATCGGGTCATTGGGAGATGCTTCGCGTAACAACGCTCGATGAACGGCAGATCATCGCCGCGCAATATGCCGTCGCTCAAATTCGGGCATGGCGTGTCGCTGCCGGGGAAGTCGGTCTGCGAACGTTTCTAGGCATCACGGTTCTGGTTAGCGTCGGCTACTATCAAATCGCCTATGGAAGTCGCTATTGGGATACGTTGGATTCGGCGCTGAGTATCGCCTCGCTAGTTGGGGTCATCATTGTGTTTATCGCCGAACCAATCTGGCGAATGCAAACGATCAGTGCGATTGCACTGGCCGTTTCCGCAAGTGGCAGCAATATCGCAACGGCGGCACTGACTGCATTCGGCTCAGTCATGGGTCTGCACATCGTTGAAGTGTCGCTCATTTGGAGCATGATGTTCACCTCGTTCCGAATCCTTCAGACCATCGCGCTCTATCGCTATGATCTGGTAGTAACCAATCTTTCGACGTGCCTATCAATTATCCTCACGACGGCGTTGTTGGCCGCCTTTTTTCGATTTGTGCAGCGTCTGGCACTACGCCGCGCTTTGTATGCCGCCTTCCGAAACCGTTAGCACAGGAGTTATCGTTGACAATGCAACAACCCAAATGGCTGGAGTGGGCGAAGGCTATCCAGGCCTTATCCCAAATTGGTCTGGCCTTCACCGAAAATGCGTTTGACCGTGATCGTTATCAGCAGCTTGGCGCGATTGCCGCCGACATAATGGCAACCTACACCGAAGTTGATCCGTCAGTGATCCAAAATTTGTTTGATCAGCAGTCGGGTTATGCCACCCCGAAGGTCGATGTACGTGGCGCGGTCTTCAAAGATGATAAACTGCTCATGGTGCGCGAAAAGCTGGATAACGGACTTTGGACGCTGCCCGGCGGCTGGGCAGACGTGAACGACACTCCAACCGACTCGGTGATCCGCGAAATTTATGAGGAGTCGGGCTATCGGGCGCGCGTTGTGAAGTTGATCGCGGCCTGGGATCGCACCAAACAGGGACATCCGCCCTATATTTTCCACGCCTATAAATTGTTTTTCCTGTGTGAATTGATCAGTGATACACCGGAGATCGCGCCGCACACGCACGAAACGGGCGACGCCACCTTTTTTAGCGAGGCAGACTTGCCAACTGATATTTCGTTGGGGCGCGTGCTGGCACATCAATTGGCGCGCTGCTTTGAACATCACCGCCACCCTGAACTGCCCACCGAGGTTGACTGATGCCGCCAGAAGTTGCTGCTGTCGTGTTTGGCTTGATTTCGGCGGTCAGTTGGGGTATCGCCGATTTCAACGGTGGCATGGCGACTCGGCGCGCGCCGGTGTTGACCGTTGTCCTGCTCTCACAATCGGTTGGATTCGTCTTGATCGTCGCATTGGCGCTGCTGCGTGCCGAAGCCGCCCCAACCATCAGTGATCTGATTTGGGGTGCAGCAGCAGGCCTGATCGGTTTGATCGGGCTAGTCGCATTGTATCGGGCGATGGCAATTGGTCAGATGGGCATCGCTGCGCCGGTGGGGGCAGTGCTGGCCGCCGGATTGCCCGCCGTGTTCAGCGCCTTCACCCAGGGTTTGCCCGATAATCTGCACTTGTTTGGCTTTGCGGTAGCGTTGGCGGGCGTATTCCTCATCTCACGTTCACAGGGCACATCAGGCCGCCCCGCCGGATTCGGATTGGCGATCATCGCCGGAATTGGGTTCGGCGGATTCTTGATCCTGATCGCGCAGGTACACCATAATTCGGTGTTTTGGCCGCTGGCTTCCGCGCGTATCGCCTCAATCAGCGCCATGATCGCCTATTCGTTGGTACGCCGAGCGTTCACGCCGCCGAGTCGTGCTGTCGCGCCGATCATCGTGGCCGCCGGGATCATGGACGTGGGCGGCAATGCCTTCTTTGTGCTGGCTGAGCAAGCCGGACGACTCGATATTGCGGCGGTGCTATCGTCGCTATATCCGGCGTCAACTGTGCTGCTGGCCTTTTTGATCCTCAAGGAACGCATGACTCGTTCGCAAAATCTGGGGATTGCGCTGGCACTGGCGGCGATCCCGTTGATCGCCGCGAAAACCTGAACTGACCTATTGCCCCAACAAGCTAATGATGTATTCTATTGTTTGTCAGACAACAACATACTTGGTTGGGTTTGGACTGGCGGGATAAGCTCGTTCAAGTAGCCCTAGATTGTGTAACTGGCTTAGGTTATCAGAGATAAACTCACGAAGCCTATCCCGGTCTAGAAATCCAAGTAATTTGATAATTCTGATAGATTCATCATCATGCTCCTGTTCCAAATACCATTCAACCCACTTGGTAAACCAATAGCTGTCAAACCTTTTTACGTCGGAAGCATCCCACTCAATTGGCTCTCCAGTAAGTTTATGAATCAGGCGACAACCTGCACCATGAAGGAAATAGTTCCATTCTTTGGCTTCACCCCAATCGCCGATAAAAGTCATCGGCCACTTATCCTGTTCGGGTTGGAGCGGGATGACTCTATAACGAGACATTAATCGTGGGTGCAATTCCATCATTGCATCGAACACAATTTTCTGTCTCTCGACAAATGCTTTGACGAGCTTATACACTGCTAACTGGGTAAGGTTTAAGTGTTCCATCCTTCCCCTTTTGGAATGTGTTCAACGTTGCCGTCGGCATTCTACCAATTATCTGAGGCTACCTAGTAGTTCGACGCGCTGCGTGCCGCCAGCCTGATAAACTATTGCCACAACCGCACAAGGCCACGCCAGTGCAGACAATCCGTTTTAGGCGAATCCACCTGTCGTTGATTGATCGCGCGGAAAGGATGTGTCATCTTGAAATCTTGCAGGGCGTCTATCAGGCCAAACAGCAGATGCCCTGATTGATCAGTGTAGATAAGTTCGATGATAGCCTGATCGATCACGACACACTGTGGCAACCCGAACGTCCCGATCACTTCGGCGGGTGTCGGCAAACGCCCATTCAGCGTGCCGAACATGCCAAGCTGCATCAGCTTAGAATCGGGGATTGACACATTCTTCGCTAAAGCATAGGTCGCAGTCGTGGTAAAGATCGCGCTACCCTTTTTGATCTCAATGGCTTGAATGTACGTGGTCACGACGCTGGACAGGCTGCCATCTATGTTAAGCACGGCGGTACGGCCATTGCTGACAGGCTCAGCATTGAACGTATAGGCATTCCCAAAAGCGGCGCGCAGTCTATTGCCAACTTCGGAAAGGCTGGTCTCGCCGGGCAGGATGCCCGCCCAGCAGGGCAGCGCGCAATCGTTCAGGTGATAAGTCGTGATCGAAGTCGGCAACGGCGCACGCTTCCCGCTTAGCAAAGCGAGTCCGATGGCGGTACTCAGTAAAACGCACAACAGGACGCTTATCAGTACAAAGTGGCGCATGATCTGATCATCATAATGTGACCTGCTTGTTTAACCGTAATGGGTATAATCAAAGCTATAAATTCCCGTTTCGCAATAACGAGGAGAACTCAAAAAAGTTATGAAAGCACGCGCAGTTATTTTAGCAGGCGGTGAGGGCACGCGCCTGAGCGTCCTGACCGCAAAACGAGCCAAACCTGCCGTCCCCTTTGCCGGGAAATACCGCATCATCGACTTCACGCTGAGCAATTGCGTCAACTCGAACATTTTTGACGTGATGATCCTGACTCAGTATCGCCCGCACAGCCTGAACGATCACCTGGGACGCGGCCAACCCTGGGATTTGGATCGCAGCTTCACGGGGGGTATTCAAATTTTGCAGCCTTATAAAGGTCGGAAAGATACAGACTGGTATATGGGTACCGCCGATGCCGTCTGGCAAAACTTAAATTTTGTGAAACGAAATAATCCCGATTACACGCTTATTTTGTCTGGCGATCACATCTACGAGATGGATTATGATGTGCTGATCAACTATCACATCGAAAAAGGCGCAGATGCGACGATGTGTACCATTCGCGTACCGCTCGATGAAGGCAGCCGCTATGGTATTCTGGACGTGGACGCTGAAAACCGAGTGATCGACTTCGTCGAAAAGCCCGAAAAACCACCCTCGAATCTGGCAAGCATGGGTGTTTACGTGTTCAACACACGCACACTCGATCAACTGCTGACCGAGGACGCCGCGCGCAGTTCATCCAGCCACGACTTCGGCAAGGACATCATCCCGCGCATGATCACACAAGGCCGTTCGGTCTTCGCCTATCCATATGCAGGTTACTGGATCGACGTAGGGACAATTGATGCTTATTGGGAAGCGCACATGGACTTGCTCGAAAAGCCGCCATCGCTGAACCTGAATGATCGCTCCTGGATCATTCATACGCGCAGTGAAGAACGTCCGCCTGTGATGATCGAAAACGGCGCAGTCATCAAGGACAGCTTGATCACGGATGGTTCTGTGATCTGTGAAGGCGCGATTGTGGAGCGTTCGGTGCTGTCGCCGGGCGTATACGTCGGGCCAAAGGCCGTCATCCGCGAATCGATCATCCTGACCGACTCCTATATCGAGGCGGGCGCGGTGGTGGAGCGATGTATCGTCGATAAGATGGTGGTCATCGGCCATGAGGCGCAGGTAGGCAAAATTCAGGATATGGGCGATCTGGGCATCAGCGTGGTTGGCAAGAATACGCGCGTACCCGCCGGGTTCGTGGTAGGGCGCAGTGTCGTTCTCGGCACTGACCTGACGCCCGAAGACTTCGTGGAGTTCGCCAACAAGACGATCCCCAACGGCAAAAAACTGACAGCGGACAAGAAAAAGACCAGTTGAGTCGTGCGGACCCCATTCGTGGCGTCCGTATGGTATTTGGCCTGCGCGACTATCAGGCCAAATATTGAGCTAACCGCTCCGCATGTTGAGGAAGCGCGATTTCAGGTTCGGGGATTTCTGGATGCCATTTCTTTTCCCATTCCACAGAAAGCCAGCCTTCGTAATTTCGCTCCCTCAGCACCGATAGAATTTCGGGAATTGGCACGTCGCCTTCACCCAGCAGGGTCAATTCCCACTGTTCGCCGAGGGTTCGACGGCCATCTTTGATGTGTACGTGCTGGCATCGATCCCCAAGCCGCGCGGCGGTTTCGGCAGGCTGTTCACCGACTCGGTAGGGATGCAGCGTATCCCACAATGCGCCCGCGTCGGGCACCTGGTTAAGGATGTCCATGACCGCTGAACTGCTGGAAAAAGCATCGTGCGTTTCCAATAAGACGGTTACGCCAAGTTCGCGGCCACGCTGTGATAGAGTTGTCAGGCATTCTATGGCGGCGGTTTTCGCTTGCAGCGCGTCTACGCCTTGTGTTTCCCCACCAAACACGCGGATAAAAGGAGACTCCCACTCCGCAGCAATTTCAAGGAACGCCATCCCATCGCTAATCTGAGCCGCCCGTCCGTCTGGATCAACGGTTGCGATGCGTACCGATGTATCCACACAAATTATCTTCAGACCAGCGTCCATGCAGCGCGAATGGATATGCGCGCGTGTTGCCCGGTCTATCGTGGGCAGCAGCACGTCGCCGTTCAGCAACCTGAATTCGAGTCCATTATAGCGGCTGCGCTGCGCTGCCTCGATGACCTGATCCAGCGACCAGTTTGGGCAAGCCAGTGTCGTAAAAGCCAGTTTCATTGTTTTGCTCCTGCGATTCCCCACGATATTACGCAGGCACAAGAAAATGCGCTAATCCTCACGCGGGCCGCCACCACCATCCATCTTGACCATTTTCGGCTGAAACTCTGCCAGAATCGTCACCAGATCGGACTGATCAGCCATGACCTGTCGAATGTCTTTGTACGCGCCCGGCGCTTCATCCAGCCCGGCAGAGATCAGATCGACTCCATCGGCTTTCAGTTTACGCTTGACCGTTTCCCAATCGAAACGTTTATTCGCTTCGGAGCGGCTCATCCGGCGGCCTGCGCCATGTGAGGCACTGCTCAGCGCGTTAGCGTTGCCCTGACCGCGAACCACGAACCCCGGCGCGCTCATGCTGCCCGGAATGACCCCCAGCGCGTTTTCACCCGCTGGCGTCGCGCCCTTGCGATGAACAATCGCGTCTTTGCCGTCAACCTGTTCTTTCCAGGCGAAGTTGTGATGATTTTCGATGCCCCCCAGCACAGGCATTCGCAGCGCATCTACGATTTTATCATGGATGACCGCATGGTTCGCGCTGGCATAACGCCCGGCCAGATTCATCGCCTGCCAGTATTCCGCGCCCGCTTCCTCGTTCAGGTCAAGCCAGGCCAGATGCAGGAAATCTTTGGGCAGTGTCGCCCGCTGGCTCATCGCCAACTCAGTATAGTGATTGGCGATCTGCATCCCCAACCGTCGGCTGCCACTGTGACTGAGCAGCGCAAGATAATGACCCGGCTGGATCGTGCCGCTTCCCTGGTTGATTGGGCGGGTCACATCGAGCGCGCCAAACTCGACAAAATGATTGCCCGATCCACTGGTGCCAAGCTGTCGCCACGCCACATCTTTCAGGCTGCGGACAAACCACAAATCTTTCCATGTCGGATCGTCCATCACGGCGTGGTCTGGCCGATCTTCCCACCCCCGCCCCATACCGAACTGGGTGTTTTGCTCCAGGATTTTGCGGAACTTTTCACGCTTCTGGTCAACAATGAACGGTGCAGAGTCGAATACGGTCAGGCGCATTCGGCAGGCAATATCCACACCCACCGCATACGGAATCACGCTGTTTTCCGTCGCCAGAACACCGCCAATCGGCAGTCCATAGCCAGGGTGAGCATCCGGCATCAAAGCGCCCTTGATCGCCACTGGCAGCCGTACCGCGCGTTTCATCTGCTCGATGGCACCCGGTTCGATCTGCGCGGCACCCCAGGTTTGATAAGGTGCAGCGTTATCCAGATCATAAGCCACACTCGTGGTGCGTTCGGCCAGAAGTTCCTGGGCAACCGCTTTGTAGATCGGATCCTCTGCATAATTGTCCGGCGTCAGCAGCACTTCGCTTAGCGTATCTTTGATAGCACGGTTAGGGATACCGCTGGCATGGGCGGCTTTGGCGGCCTGCAACGCCAGCCCCAGTGCCTTACCAGATTTATAGCCCACCCGAATCAGGTCATTTCCGTTCACAGTCATATCCAATGTGTCAATTGTTCTTAGTACGCATTGTATCACCATTAATGGATAAATCCAGACGCAAACAGGTTAAAATAGCTCAATAGAGGTCAAACTACGTTGATGGATGATGACTGACAGGCCTTGTGCGTCCTGCACACACGCCAGCACATTGATCGCCTTGCGTGCTAACTGATCCAGCAAATCGCGCCCATAGGGACTGACGACCAGCGCAACATCCGTGCAGATCGAAACACGAACGAAGGGCAGCGCCTCACGCAAACATATCACCTCCTGATCGTCTAATTTGCCACTGATGACCAGACAAAAATTGCCGCTGACTGAGGCGTGTGAGGTCAGGCGAATGCGTTTTTCAGAGTTGCAGAGTGTGAGCAAAACGCGGCCAAGTGCCTCTGCCATAGCGATATGACGAGCGGGTTCAACACAGAGTAGGCTCACATCCGTGTCAACCGTGAGAGATTGATCAAGTATTTGGGGCGTTTGCAGCGCAGCAGCGTTCATCGTTCCTTTTCATCCCATATTCGATGAATCAGGAGCGGGGCGGCAAGTCGCGCGAAGCAAACTGTGACCAGAAACAAAAAGCCCGCATTCCAACATCAGGAAAGCGGGATTCGCCTTAGACACATCATTGCCTCGTGAAATTCGGAAATATGCTCCGAAAGAGGCCGCATCCCCGCCGTTTAGCGGGATAGCACCTTGGGGTGTCTGCCCAGGTTGCCGGGTTCAGTTGCCCGAACCGCTCCAGATGTTTGTAACAAGCCTAGCCGATTAGCTGGAAAATGTCAATACTTTCGCCATGTTTTTTGTTGGCAAGGTTAACGTTCCGTTCTCATTTGGTTTATCTTCGATTTGCTAGCGACCCTCCTACACCTGCATCACCTGCTTTGCAGGTGTAAGTCGTCGGGTAATTGCGATTCAGCGCATCCAGCGCAGCATTGCCCCTTCGACTGCATACAGCCCCAACAGAAAAATCAATGAGGCAACAAATCCAACATCATCCTTAACGGGCAAAACCAATGAACCCAACGCTGCCGCAATGAGAGGCAGCACCAAAAACAACAATGCGCGAATATGGCGCACCGTGCGGCTTAGTCGCGTGGTTTGCTGTGCCGTCGCCGCCAGTTGATGGCTATGCACCACCGCAATCAACGGGTCAATGCCGGATAAGCCGCGCGCTGCCCGCTGTTGGCGCTGCCCAAGCTGCATCGACAATTGAAGTAGCAATTCCGAAAGTTCCTGATGCGGCGTGATCAGGTCGAACTCGGCCAAATTATTCATAAGCAGCGAATATGGCTCAACCAGATCGAGCAGTTGGGCGGCATCAGTACGCCACTGGTACACGTTTGCCAGCAGTTTCGGCAGATCGTCCGGGAAACTGTTCTTAACGAGTGCATTGCTGGTATCCACATAAGAATTGGCGATGCTGCCCAACGCAGCGATATGCGTTTCCATGACGGCGCTAACGATTGCAACAAGCAGCGCCGCCGTGCTATCTTTCCAAAGTCCATCGGTTTTGCTGGCACGTTGAAAGACCTCATCAATTGCTTTGATTCGCACGGAACGGACAGTGATTAGGGTGGCCGTGTTGAG
Organism: Aggregatilineales bacterium; assembly: GCA_038239365.1. GTDB lineage: Bacteria > Chloroflexota > Anaerolineae > Aggregatilineales > UBA2796 > JBBRMW01. The sequence continues at coordinate 6,430 of JBBSEU010000115.1, read as the reverse complement.
CGTCGCCCGAATAATAACGGGCAATGTCTCATAGTGGTTATCGTGAAATAATACACTCTGTACACATAAATCCAGCCCATGCTCCGGGCGATAGAGCGGATAATCGGCATTCAGAAAAGCAGGCGTCATCTCAAACGTCTGGGTGATCCAATCGCGTTCGGCGCTATCTGCATCAGCCGCATCAACCCAGACGCGCCGCCCGCCCTGCCGAATCACTTTGGCGATCTGATCACGATCCGTCATTTGTTCGAGCGTCACCGAGTCGTTTTTGAGCGTTGCGATCATCGCGCGAATCATCAGTCCAACGCCTCCATCAGGTAGTCCTTGAAATGATCACCGTTGCAGGCGTCGATGTAGCGCAGCAGTTCGCCACCGCCCACTGGATACAACGGATAGCACGAGGTCGGCCATGCACCATTCGGTACATGCACAACGGCACTCACCAACGGCCCGGCAATCGTCACATCTTCCTCTAAGCGATCCACAATTTCCTCAGCCGTCACAATCACCGTTCCGGCGATCATCGCCAGTTCGTTATCGACGCCCCGGTTCGTGTTGAGGCGCATGTTCCCGGCCCGATCCGCCACCAACGCATGAATCACCGCCACATCACACGAGATTGCCGGGAATGCCGTCAACGTCGCGCCGGAATAGGGATCGGTCACGGTCTTAACATCCGGGCGCAAGCGCAGCATATCCGTCCCAACCCAGGCCGTTGATGGTAAATAACCGACGCCATTCATACGCGCTCGCAGCCCATAAGCCAGACTCGCCTCGGATTCTTCAATGATATGCAGCGTGCCCGCGTCACCTGCCCTCGAAAACATAGGGGCAAGTCCAAAAATTTCCAGGCCAAAATAACAGCTTCGCACGCTCCGTACCAACCCCGCGCCAACCAGCAAATCCGATTCGTAGCCCGCCGTGAAACACAACAGCGTCAAGTCAATTGGGCGATCCGAACGTCGCAGCAGTTCATAAACAAAAGCCACCGGGCGGCGATAGAGCGTCATGCCACCGAGTGCCAGCGTCATGCCAGAGCGTACCAACAACGCCGCTTCGTTCAGCGAAATAATCTTGTTTTCGTTCAAAAAGTTCGCCCTTTTCGGTGCGCTGCCGCAATAATACTGTGCAGCATTGTAGCATATAGGCGGATTCTACGAGCAAGCCACTGGCCTCGTTTTTGACGCATCCCCCGCGCCGCGCTATGATCCTTCAACTATGAGTTTTGACGAAGCGAAGATACACGTAAAAAGCGGTGATGGCGGCAGCGGTATGAGCCACTTTCGCCGCGAGAAGTTTGTTCCGCGCGGTGGTCCCGATGGTGGCGATGGCGGCAAAGGTGGCAGCATTATCCTGGTTGCCAATCCGCACATCAACACCCTGATTCAATTCAGCCGCAAACGACAATTTGCGGCGGATAATGGCAAGCGCGGTCATATCAAAAATCAAACGGGCGCGACTGCCGATGATCTGCGGATCGAAGTGCCGCTCGGAACTGTCGTGCGAGATGCCGCCACGGGCGAATTATTGGGCGATCTAACAAAACCAGGACAGGAAGTGATCGCGGCACGCGGCGGACGTGGCGGACGTGGTAACGCGCAGTTCGTTTCGGCCACCAATCAGGCGACGGAAATGGTCGAAAAAGGCGAACCCGGCGTTGAACGCGATCTGCTGTTGGAACTGAAACTGATCGCTGATGTGGGAATCGTGGGTGTGCCAAATGCGGGCAAATCGACGCTGCTCTCCGTGATCAGCAACGCAACGCCAAAAATTGCGGCGTACCCATTCACGACGCTTGAGCCGAATCTGGGCGTAGTCCTGATCGATCATCGGGATTTTGTTGTGGCGGATATTCCGGGGTTGGTTGAAGGCGCGCATTTGGGTATCGGCCTGGGGCACTCGTTCTTGCGACATATCCAGCGCACGCGCGTTTTGATCCACTTGCTGGATGGCGGCGGCGAAAATCCACTGGCCGATTTCAGTCAAATCAATACTGAACTGGCGTTGTTCGACGAACACTTAACCCAAAAGCAGCAGATCGTCGTCCTCAACAAAATGGACTTGCCCGAAGCGCAGGCCAATTGGCCGAAGGTCAAGCGCGAACTTGAGAAACGTGGCTATGAGACGATGAGTATCTCCGCGGCCACACAGCAAAACACCCGCGATTTGATGAACCGCGTCCTGGCGATTATCGATTCGCTGCCTGCCGAACCGCCGCCAGTGGTCGAAACGCCTGTGTATGCACTTGGCGAAGATGAGGGTGCATTCACTGTCACGCGCGAAGATGACGGCTATCGTGTCTCCGGGGTTCGCATCGAGCGCGCCGCCAAAATGACCTACTGGGAAATCGACGAGTCGGCCTACCGCTTTCAACGTATCCTCGGTGCGTTAGGGATCACCAAAGCATTGCAAGCCGAAGGCGTTCAGGCGGGCGACATTGTGTACATCGGTGATTACGAACTCGAATGGAGCGATTGACAGCGTCTCCGGGACGGGATCGCCTCGGTGTGTTTGGGGGCACTTTCGATCCGCCGCATCTGGGTCATTTGATCTTAGCTGAATGTGCGCTCGACGCCCTTCAACTGTCGCGCGTGTTGTTCGTATTGGCCGCCGATCCGCCCCATAAACGCGGCCAGCCGATCACGCCGCTTGAACACCGGCTGCCGATGCTCCAAATGGTGATTGCCGCAAACCCGCGTTTCGCCCTTTCTCGTGCTGATATTGATCGCCCCGGCCCGCACTACTCGGTTGATAGTCTGCGCTTGCTCTCTACCACCTATGCCAACGCCGATCTGTTCTTTCTGATGGGCGGCGACTCATTAGACGCTTTCCCAACCTGGCATGATCCGAGTGGTATTTTGGCGTATGCCGCGTTAGGCGTAATGCGGCGCACCGGCCATGAAACCAATATGACCGAACTCGAAACAAAATTACCGGAGCTACGCGGGCGTGTTTTGTTCTTCGATGCGCCAGAGATCGGCATTTCAGCCACCAGCTTGCGTGAACGTGTCCATGCCCGGCACTCGATTCGTTATCAGGTGCCGGAACGCATCGCGGACTACATTCACGAACGCCATTTGTACGAGGATGTATTGTAGTGCTTAAAAAAACGAGTATATTGTTAGTGGTTGCTGTCACGTTGATGATCGTCGCCCTTATTCCGGCAGCCGCCCAAGCCCCCGCGCCAACTCTTGTCCCCCCGACTCTCTTTCCAACGAGCATTCCACCCACTGCACCGCCGCCCTCACTCGATTCGGCGCTCAAGCGTATCCGCGCCGATAAGGACAAACCGCGTCTGACCGTCGGCATTTTGTATAACGCCAAACCGTTCGCCTCATTGGCTGAAAATGGCGATGTGATCGGCTTTGAAGCTGATCTGGCACGGGCGATTGCCGCCGATTGGGGTGTCCCATCCGATATGCCGCTGTTCAAACAGGTGACGCGGCAAAACGGCGTGAAGATGCTGCTCAACGGTGACATTGATCTGTTGATGGGGCAGGTCATTCACAGCCGCGAACTGGACAAAACGCTCGATTTCAGCGACACGATTTTCGTCAATCATCAGGTGGCACTGGCGCTGGAAAGCTATACCAAAACCGATATTTCCAATCTGGGCGGTGAGACAGTCGGCGTAGTGGTTGGCAGCGCCGCCGAGTCTGCCATTGCCGAGTGGCAAAAAGTGACCGGGATTCAGGTCAACGTCAAACGGTTGGCGTTGTTTGATGATGGGATCAAGGCACTGTCAAGCGGGCAAATCAACGTCTTTGTGGATGATCGTTGGAATCTGGATGCACAGGTCGGCGGCGGCAAAGTAACGGGCGTCAAGTTGCTCAACGGTTCATTCCGCGATGAACCCTACGCGATTGCGATGCGCCCTTATGACGACAGCTTGCGTTCACTGGTTAACCGAACCTTGCAGCGACTCGCCAGAACGGATCGCTTCGATCAGGTCTACGATAGTCGACTCGATCAAATTTACGAACAGCATTTCTCCAGAAACGATCTGCCGCCCGATCAACGCGCCCGCCCGATCATTTGGAAATCGCTGGATGAAGACAAGCGCAGCATTGATGACTTCCCTACCGACATTGTGATTCCAGCGCAGTCCGTCCTTCAGACGATGGCCGCGCAGAAAGTGATCCGCGTGACCGGGATCGGCGCACCGGATGCCAGCGGCAAACTTTCGGCGCTGGATACGCTCAATCAGGCGCTGGTCAACGAAATAGCGCGGCGCTGGGGTGTCACGGTGCAGATCGTTCCGGTTTCAGCGGGCAGCCCCGAAGATTTACTGGCTAGCGGCGGCGTCGATCTGGCGGTGGGTATCAGCGCACACTGGGGATCAACGGAGACGCCGGATCGCGTCGATTTTGTGGGCATCTATGCGACGCATGGTTATCGCCTGATGGTCGTGCCGATCCGAAAAATCACGGGCTTCTCAGACCTGCTTACCAACAAGAACCTGGGCATTTTCAATGACGATCCGGGCGCGTTCCCGATTGCTGAAAAGATCGCCAAGACAGCGGGCGTGATCAATTTGCAGAAAGTGCCGCTCAGTTCCGAGTCGGATATTCCGAATCTGGTGGCAAACGGCACGATGAGCGCCATCTTTGCCGATAGTTTACGCGCTGTGCCGTATGCTCAGGCAAACCCGAATCTGGTGGCCGTGCTGGATAAGGAATACACCCGCGAACCGGTGGCCTTTGCCGTGCCGCGCAACGACTCGGACTTCCGCGCACTGGTCGAGACCACCTTACAGGATATGGCGCACGATGGCACCTACCAGAAAATTTGGAAGGAACAGTTCAACATCGGCAATCCGCTGAGTATTGGCTATTGGCCGTAATGTGATAAAATATTGAGATTAGGTATCGCCATATCGAAAGTTTCGGACATAGATTTGGCCTCATACATTTTGAATAATAATACTGAATTACAAATTGCTCGTTACGCCTCTGAATATCGCCAATTGATCGGTGCATTGCTAGCACACATCGGTTGGGAAGAACGCTACATCACCGGGCAGCTTGACGCAGTTGACAGCTTCGCAAACGACTCGGAGCATTGCCGTGTGTTTGTGGCGACTTTAGCAGGTGCATTTGCCGGGTATGTTTCGGTTCAATTTTATAGCTGGAATCGGCTTGCTCAAATTCATGGGTTAGCGGTTGAGCCTGCATTGCAGCGCAAGGGCATCGCCGCAGGGTTAGTTCAGCACGCCGAAAGTTTTACCTATGATAAGAATGGACGTGGCATTTATGTTGATACCCCTGTGACGAATACAGGCGCACACAATTTTTACCTGTCGCAAGGGTATATTCAGGATTACATAATGACTGCTTACTATGCCGACGATCTGGACGGCCTTACCTATCTGAAACGCTTTACGGCTTCCCGGTGAAGCGATAACCAACGCCGTACTCGTTCTGAATGTAGGTCGGCACGGCGGGATCAGGTTCGATCTTGCGGCGCAAATGCGAAACATAAATGCGCGGGTAGTGGTGTTCAGTCGTGTATTCGTAGCCCCACACCTGTTCCAACAACTGCTGGAAAGTGAGTACCTGGCCGCGATGCCGCACGAACGTCGCCAGTAGCTTGAATTCTGTCGGTGTCAGACGAATTTCTGCGCCACCTACCCACACTCGACGCGCGTCAATATCTACTGTCAGGTAATCATCAGCATAGGTGATCGGCTGCGTGCCGTCCTCGTCGTTAAGCTGTGCGCGCCGTAATAATGCCTTCACCCGCGCGTGGAACTCGATGTTGCGGATCGGCTTGATCATGTATTCATCTGCGCCCAGGTTCAAGCCTTTGGCGATTTCTTCCTCACTGACCGCGTGTGCCGTCATGATCAGAATCGGCACGTTGGATAGTTCGCGGATGCGCTGGCACACTGTCAGACCATCCATCATTGGTAAGGCCACATCCAGCACGACGAGGTTTGGCCGCAGTTCATGGAACAGCCGTAAGCCGTCCAGCCCATTGCTTGCCAGCGACGGCTCGTAGCCATGCCGTTCCAAATCCAGTTGCAGCAAGCGGTTCATTTCGCGGTCATCTTCAATAATCAAAACTTTGATAGCCATAATCTTTTCCGCGCTTTCGTAGAAAGTGTCTCAGTATTGTAACATAATTGCGCGAACGCACCGATCAGCCGTTGTATCGTTGAGGCTGCTATCGGTATACTATCCGCTTCAATGCCCTCTCTGATTGAGGACAATCGACTGTCTGATCAGCAGTACGGATCGCGTCGCAGATGGAGCTTTTCATGCCATTTCTATCAGTGTGGGAAAACGAAGGGTAGTCATGTGAGATTATCCCGTATTGGGTACGGGACAAAGGGGGGTAAGAAGCAGGTCACGGATTGACCAAATACGGTTGGTGAGAAAAAGAGCCATGGCCGGGGTGCGTTGTTCAAACTTTTTTTGTCGGTTGGCAG
>JBBSEU010000114.1:0-16447 GCA_038239365.1 Aggregatilineales bacterium | reverse complement strand
AGAACTTCAGGAGGCGATTGCCAAGATTCAGGCGCTTGGAGTCAAGTTGATCTTGTTTGCTAAATTCACCTGGGCAGACCGAGCGACAGACTGGTTCCGCAATGAGTTGATCAAACAGGCGATCAAAGACCCTTACGGCGATTACTATATGCACCCCGGTTATCGGTATCAGACGGCGACGCAGTTCCTCGACATCAATACCAAGCGGCTGATTCCGATGTGCTTTTTGAGCGAAGCCTACCTGAAAGTTTGTGAGCAGGAATTCGACAAGGTGCTGGAATTGGGCGCAGACGGCATTTTGTTTGATGAGTGTCTGCACCACTCCCCGACGCTGCTCTGTTTCGATCCCGATCACGGTCATCGTTACGGTGCCCCTGTGTACGCTAATGACCGCGAATTGATCCACCGCTTTGCCAAACGCGCCGCGCAGTACAACCCGGAATACCTGTTTGCGGGTGAGGCGTGCTACGATTGGGAATTCGAGGCGTATCACCTGTCCTATCATCGTAGTGAAAATGCCATGCACACGCCGCTGTCCCGCTACATGCTGCCTAATACGGCGCTGATGACCGCTGTTACGGGTTTTAATGACCGAAATATGGTGAACCAATGCCTCATGTATCGGTACATCATCAGCTATGAGCCCTACAATTTCAAGGGACGGCTGGATGATTTCCCGCTGACGATGGCCTATGGCAAGCAAATGGACGCGCTGCGCGCCGAACTACGGGATTACCTGTGGGACGGCGAATTCCGCGATAAAGTGGGTGCGACGGTCATGGCGGACAATTCACCGCATCATCCTTACTCGGTGTTCGTCAATCATCAGAACGGCAAATGCGGCGTTGTGGTGGTCAACTATGCCAGCACTGAGGTTATCGTACAGGTGCAGCTTGACGGGGGTCAACCGCTCAATCGCTATCGGCTGGTTGATGATGCAACATGGCGCGCGGCAGATGGCGGCGTGAGTCTTCCGGCTTTTTCGGCGGCGGTGATACTGGAATAAATTGATCTTTAAGCCCACGCCGGGGACTCAAATCCCCGGCGTTATATCTGCTGCTTCAACCACTCCTCGATTAAGGTCATGTCCGACCAGTTCAGACCGACTTTGGCTTCGGTGCGGAGCGGTACGGTGAGCGTGGCTGCGCTTTCCATAATGTGACGAGTTAACGCTGCTACCACCTCGATCTCATTATCGGGCACTTCCAGTACCAGTTCGTCATGCACCTGCAAGATCAGGCACGCTTTGAAGTTATGGCTGGTGAGCGCGTTTTGCAGCGTGACCATTGCCTTTTTAATGATGTCCGCATTCGTGCCCTGGATCGGCATGTTGATCGCTTCCCGTTCGGCACGGGCGCGCGCCTGACTGGATACGCGATCATTGCCACTCGTTTGCAGCACTTTGAAGTCCCGGCGGCGGCCAAACAGCGTTTCGAGATAACCCTGTTTGGCGGCTAAATCTTTGCTGCCCTGCAAATAATCCTTGATACCGGGTAAGCGTGCGAAATAGCGCGCGATGAACTCATTCGCTTCGGCCATTGAAAGCCCGGCTTCTTTGGTCAGCCGATAGGCACCCATACCATACATCAAGCCGAAGTTGACGCGCTTGGCAAGATACCGCTGTTCTTTCGTGACCTGCTCGTAAGGGATGTTGTATACGGCGGAGGCTGTCGCGGTGTGAATGTCCTGCTCATGCTCGAAGGCGGCCATCATAAACGGATCGGCGCTGTAGTGTGCCAGGATTCGCAGTTCGATCTGGCTGTAATCGACACTCAGCAGGTGACAGCCCGGCGCGGCGATGAATGCCCGACGCACCCGGCGGCCTTCTTCGGTTCGGATCGGGATGTTTTGCAGGTTCGGACTTTCGCTGCTCAAGCGCCCGGTGACTGCCCCGGTCTGGTTGTACGTTGTGTGGACGCGCTCATGTGGATCAACCAGCGTTTGCAGCGCATCGACATAAGTGCTTTTCAGTTTGTCCAGGCTGCGCCACTCGACCAGCACGGCTACGACCTCATGCCGATCTTTGAGCGACTCAAGGGTATCCGCATCAACTGAATAGCCATGCGTCGTGCGACTGAGGCCGTCTGTTGGCAGCTTGAGTTTTTCAAACAAAATGTCGTTCAACTGCTTGGGGCTGCCAATGTTGAATTCCTGCCCGGCCAATTTGTAAATCTGCTGCTGCATGTCGTACAGGCGCTTTTCAAATTCAGCCCCCAGATTTTTCAGGTAGGGCAGATCGAGTCGCACGCCATTCAAATCTATCGTTGCCAGCACAGGGATGAGCGGCATTTCGATTTCTTTGAACAGTACCCACAAGCGCATCGCTTCCAGTTCAGGGCGCATTCGGCCAACCAGCGCGTAGGTCATGGCGGCGTCGGCGGCAGCATACGGCGCGGCGCGCTCAATCGGCACACGATCCATCGTGATCTGCGTCTTGCCCTTGCCGATCAGATCCGTGATCGGTGTCATTTCCACGTTGAGCCGAATCCAGGCCTGATCTTTCAGCCCTTTGTTGCGGCTGTCCGGGTTGAGTACCCATTCGGCGATCATCGTATCAAAGGTGATCGGCTGCACATCGATCCCGCTGCGACGCATCATCAGCAAATCATAGGTGGCGTTGTGTGCCCATTTTTCCTTTTTGGGGTCGGTCAGGGCAGGCTTCAAGGCGGCGATCACCTGCTCTAGCGGGAGTTGGCGCGGTGCTTCACCCGTCAGTGGGCCGTCGGGCGCAACATGCCCAACCGGGATGTAGTAGCCTTTGTGATCATCTACCGCCAATGATATGCCGACTAACGCCGCGCGTACCGGGTCTGTCGAAGTCGTTTCGGTATCGAAGGCAATGGCCGATGCACCCTCTAACGCCTTGACCAGTTCGTTCAGCGTTTCGGGCGAATCTACAAGCGCCGTCTCGACAACATGCGCCGCCGGAGTATTTGGAATAGTGGTTTGTGGTGGAGCGTCAAACATGCCAAGCTGCTGCGGCTCAGTTGAATCGGATACGATAGTTTCCGGCTTCGCTGAGGTGCCATTCCCGCGCAGCCGATCAATCAGCTTGCGGAATTCCAACTGACGGAACAGTTCGGCAACCGTTTCGCGGTTGTAGTCGTGCGCCACACATTTTTTGAGATCGAGATGCACTGGAATGTCGGTCATGATCGCGGCCAGGGTCTTGCTCAGAAAGGCGCTTTCACGCCCGGCGATGAGTTTGGCCTGAACGCTTTTGGATTGTTCGTCTACATGCTCATAAATGGCTTTGAGCGTGCCGTATTGCTGCAATAGAATGGCGGCGGTCTTTTCACCAATGCCCTTGACACCGGGGATATTATCGGACGGATCGCCAACCATGCCCTTGAAATCCGGGATTTGCTCCGGCGTGACGCCAAACCGTTCGATCACGCGCGCTCGATCATAAATCTGACCATCGGACAGCGTCTTGCCGGGCAGTTCAACGTGCGTCTTGTCCGTGACCAGTTGCAGTAAGTCTTTATCGCCCGTCAGGATGTGTGGATAGACGCCCAACGCTTCGGCTTCACGCGCCGCCGAGCCGATCACGTCATCGGCTTCCATGCCTTCCATTTCCAAAATGGGGATATTGAAGGCGTTTACTAAATCTCGGATACGGTCTAACTGTATCCGCAGGTTGTCATCCATCTTATCGCGTGTGCCCTTGTACTCGGCATAGACCTGATCGCGCTGACTCAATCCCTGGTCAAATGAGACGGCTAGGTAATCGGGATGCCGATCCAGAATATCGAGCAGAGTGCGCGCAAAGCCGAAGGTAGCATTGGTCGGTTCGCCGCTCTGCGTGGAAAATTTATCGACAGGCAGCGCCAAAAACTGGCGATAGGCCAGCGCATGACCATCAATCAAAATCAATTTGGGGCGCGGATCGTTTGTCATAGGGGCGTCACTTTGAACAAATGTGCTTAATATTATAACGCGCTTTGCGTGTGACTCAAATGTGATAAGCGTTTATGTACTTTGCCAGTTGAAGATATTTGCTCTAAGGCCGAGATACACTATAATCGCCCATCAAGCGTTTAATTTCCGCAAATTCAAGTTTTGTGGCAGCTTTCGCTGCATCGTCGTTCATTTTTTGAGGGAGCGAATTATGATCAAACGTTTAGCCTTTTTGGCACTCGTCCTGGTAACACTAATGGGGACAGCACACATTAGCGCCGCGCAGGATACCCCGCAAGGCCCCATCACCAAAGCCATCATTGCGCGTGGTGAAGTGATCTGCGGCGCGAATAAAGCTGGTTTAGCCGGGTTCGCAACGGTCAACGCCGGAGGTGAATGGCAGGGTTTCGATGTTGACATTTGCCGTGCAGTGGCCGCCGCGATCCTGGGCGATGCCAAGAAAGTCACCTTCCGTCCGTTGGAAGCGGGTGAGCGTCAGGCTGCCCTTCAAAGCGGTGAAATCGACATTATGTCGCGTAACACCACCTACACGCTGAGCCGCGATACCTCGTGGGGCGCGACATTTGCACCGACGACGTTTTATGACGGTCAGGGCTTCATGGTGAAGGCCAGCGCCGGGATCAAGACGATTGATCAACTGGCAGGTCTGACGATTTGCGTCCAGAGCGGCACGACCACCGAACTGAATTTGGCCGATGCCTTCAAGGTTCGCAAGTTGGAATACACGCCAAAGGTGTTCAATGAAGCGGCTGCGACGTGGGATGCGTTCGTGCAGGGCGGCTGCGATGCCTTCACGACGGACAAGAGCGGTTTAGTCGCCTATAAAGGCAGTTCGGCTGATCCGAGCGCCTACAGCATCATGGACATTACCATCAGCAAAGAACCACTCGGCCCGGTGTCGTCGCAATCGGACGCACAGTTCGCGGACATTGTGCGCTGGACGGTCTACGGTCTAATTCAGGCCGAAGAATATGGTATCACCAGCAAGAATGTCGATACCTTTGTCAAGAGTGATGTGCCGGAAATTCAGCGTTTCCTGGGTCAGGGCAAGAATGCAAGTGGTTCGCTGCTTGCCATCAAGAACGATTTCATGGTGACGGTGATCAAGCAGGTGGGCAACTATGGTGAAATCTTTGATCGTAACCTCGGCCCGGATACCCCCTTCAAGCTGGGGCGCGGCTTGAACGCGCTCTGGACGAAGGGCGGTCTGATGTATTCGCCGCCTTTCCGTTAACCTTCAATCAAAGTTTCTGGTCGGGGCGTGTCACTGGCACGCCCCCACTGACTTTATAAAGACAGTCTGGAGTTTAATAATTAATGACCGCTGATCCCGCCCCAACCAGACCGTTAGCCTCAACCCCCCTCCCGGCTTTTTTTCGTGATGTGCGCGTGCTAAATACGATTGGACAGATCGTATTTGCCGTTATATTAGTTGCTTTGGTGGCCGCCGTCTGGACATCGATCCTGGCCTCGCTTCGAGCCAAGAACCTGACGCCCAACATTGATTTTCTGGGGAACCGAGCCGGGTTCGATATTAGTGAACGCCCCGCCTGGTATAGCTCCAATAACAGCTACGGCGATGCCTTTCGTGTAGGCGTCGAAAATTCGCTGCGAATCATCGCGCTTGGTTTAGTGCTAACGACTATCTTCGGGATTCTGGGCGGTATCTTCCTGCTAAGCAGCAATTGGCTGGTTCGCACGATCACGCGGGCAGTCGTTGAAGTGCTGCGGAATACACCACTGCTGGTGCAGTTGATCGCGTGGTATTTTGTGGTGATGTTATCACTCCCCTTATTTCAGGAAGCACTTTCTGTTCCCCAGGAGAGCATTTTGCCGCTCTCAGTCCGTTGGGGATTGTACTTAATCGCTATTGGGGCGGTCTGGCTGCTGACCCGGGGGACGCTAAGCGATGTGCCGCGCCGTGCCCTGTTACGCAATGGTCTGATCGCAGCGATTGTCGTAATCGAAATCGTGTTTCGTTGGCTGCCAGGGCAATTTGCCAGCGCACGGCTTGATAATCCGCTGTTTTTAAGCTATCTGGTGATCAGTATCGGGTTGATTGCGGCTGTCTGGTTTTTGATCCATAGCGTGTTTCGCTGGCGACTGTTCGGGCTGGCGATTGGGCAGCTTTTGGGCGGACTATTATTCTATTTTGGCATTATTCCAAATAGTGCAGTTGCGCGCATCGAGGTATACCCGGCGGTGCTGTTGAGCAAACGCGGATTGGTGTTCCCTGATATTCTGCCGACGGAGCAGTTCGGCGGCTGGGCAGTTCTGATGCTGATCGGTCTGGTACTGGCCGCGATTCTATGGGTGTACCTCGGACACATCACAGAAACAACCGCGCGTCCGACACAACGTGCTTTGTTCGCGCCGCTGCTGATCGCAGGGTTTGCAATCATCGGCTTCATCATTTTTTCTCCGTTCTTGTATTTTCCACCCGCGCAAAAGATCAGCCCTGCCGGGATTGTGAGCGGATTAGCACACGGCACACAGATCACGCCCGAATACATGGCGCTGCTGCTCGGTCTGGTCATCTACACTGCCGCCTTTATCGCTGAGATCGTGCGGGCGGGCATTCTGGCTGTACCACCGGGGCAGGTCGAGGCGGCGCGGGCACTCGGTCTGAGTACCAACCAGACGCTCGGTTCGGTCATTATGCCCCAGGCGCTTCGGGTGATCATCCCGCCGCTTGGCAACCAGTATTTGAATCTGGCAAAGAACTCGAGTCTGGCAATCGCCGTCGCCTATGCCGATCTGGTGCTGGTCACGCAAACGGTCATGAATCAGTCGGGGCAATCGGTGACGGGTATCACCATGATCATGTTGACCTATCTGGTGATCAGTCTGGTCATTTCGGCGCTGGTCAATGGGGTGAACCGCCGTTTCAAAATTGTCACTCGTTAAGTACCCATAGGTTTTTATTCGATGGCTACTATTTCTGATTCGCGTTCCGGCGGACTGGCTCGATCTGTTGTCAACTATGATGAACCCCCTGTCAAATCCCCGCCGCTGCTGGCTGTGGGGCCACTGGCCTGGGTACGCCGAAATTTGTTCCATTCGTGGTTCGATACGATCCTGACGCTAGTTTCGGCTGTTGTGATCATCAGCGTACTTTCCTCGTTTGTCGCGTGGGCTATCGGGCAGGCGAATTGGGCTGTCGTAACTTTCAATATGCGGCTGCTCATGCTGGGGCGCTTCCCTGTCGATGCGGAATGGCGCGTTGCGCTGCTAACGGCCATTGGCGCTTTCGCGGTGGGGATGAGTTTGGCCGTCTGGCTGCGCGTTTCACGAACGATTGTATTGATCGTCACGTTGAGTCTGGCATTCATATTTATTTCGGCGTCGTTGATAACGGCCTACGTTCCGCAATCGCCTTCGTATGTAGCCGCCGGAAACAATGAGATCGTCTACAGTGCCTCTAACGAAACGCCACAGGCGCAGCTTGGCTTTATCGCCAAAGCGGGCGAAACCGTCAGCGTTCGGATGGCCGATCAATATGCCGCGAATGATCCATCGCTGAGTGGTGTCTACGGCTTCTCGGATAAAGCGGCGGCACTGCTGGCAAATGCGGCGGCCAATCGACTGGACACCGCCGCACGCATCGAGTCGTTCAAGGCGCAATTATCCAGCGACCTGTTGACGACAGGACAGCGCGCCCGCCTGAATACGCAGCTTGCCAAGCTGGAAGTGCCGCCCGCTATCACGGAAACGTATACGCTGAACCAAACGCCCATCAAGATACGCATTCTGCGCGGTACAACGCTTGAGGCGCTGGCAACAGGCACGCTCACAACGGGCGCACCGGCGATCAAGGTGACACTGCCTGCTGATGGCTGGTATGTCCTTGAAAAGATACCGGCTGATAGTGAGGCAAAGGGCGCAGCACTGCTCGAAGTGGGCGGCATCAGCCCCATTCTGGAACGCAGCTTCACCGTCTCTGGCGATCTGGATGCGGGCGGTAACATCACGGCCACCTCGCGCGTTTCGCAATACATCCGTGTGACGGACAACTTTACGACACAGGAAATCCGCCCCGCGCCGGATGATAAAAACGTGCCAATGGCAATTTTGATTGATAATGCGTATCGGGGTAATCACACCTTTCCCGATTTTCTGCGTCTGTTCGTTGCGCCATTTTTCGATGTAATCAAGGTGCCATTGCTCATTATCTTAATCGCAACGGTCATTGGTTATATCAGCGCCGATCTGATAGATCGATTTGCGCCGCCTTCGCAGAAAAAGCAGCGAACCTCACGCCGCGTCGTGACGTGGCTGCTGATCGCCTTCCCGGTGATCATGTTTGGATTGGTGTACGGCGTGGGCAATGTCCTGCCGCTGACCGATACGCGGCGTTGGGGCGGGCTACTGCTGACGATCATGTTGACCGTCGTAGCGATTATCGCATCGTTTCCGTTGGGTGTGGCGCTGGCGTTAGGCCGTCGCAGCGATTTACCAGTGATCAGCGTCGCCTCAACGATTTACATTGAGATCATTCGCGGCGTGCCGTTGATCACGGTTTTGTTCATGGCACAACTGCTGCTGCCACTGGTCAATCCGTCGTTGGCTGAAATGCCGAACGTCTTCCGGGCGATGATCGCTATTACGCTGTTCAATGCCGCTTATCTGGCTGAAAATGTGCGCGGCGGCTTGCAGGCTATTCCGTATGGACAGCAGGAAGCAGCAAAGGCGCTTGGCCTGAACAGTTGGCAAATCACTATGAATATCACGCTGCCCCAGGCATTGCGGGTAATTTTCCCGGCGCTGGTCGGCATGGTCATTTCGCTGTTCAAGGATACGTCGCTGGTGACGATTGTCGGCTTGCTCGATCTGACAGGTACAGCGCAAAACATCGTCACGCAGACGGAGTTTCTCGGCTTGCGGCGCGAAACACTGTTGTTTATCACGCTGCTCTATTTTGGGATCAGTTATGTGATTGCCGGAGTATCCCGTCGGATCGAGACCAGCGGCGCAGGTGCGACGCTGCTTGCGCGTAAAATTTAACGGTATGTGCAATTTGTAAGATATTAAGAGGATTATCGTGGCGATGATTGATCAACAACAAACTTCACCCTCGAACGGTGAGCCGATGATTATTTGCCGACAGATCAATAAATGGTTCGGCGAGTTCCATGTTTTGCGGGATGTGTCGGTAGAGGTTGCGCCACAGGAAGTGGTTGTAGTAATTGGCCCTTCGGGGTCTGGAAAATCGACGTTCATCCGTTGCATCAACCGTCTGGAAGAACACCAGGAAGGTACGATCATCGTGGACGGCATCGAACTGGGCAACGATCTTCGCAATATCGCGGCCATCCGGCGCGAAATCGGGATGGTGTTCCAGCAGTTCAATTTGTTTCCACACAAGACGGTATTGGAGAATATCACGCTTGCGCCGATGAAAGTGCGCCATACATCGCGCGATAAAGCCGAAGCCAAAGCCAAAGAACTATTGGCGCGCGTCGGTATCCCGGAACAGGCCGATAAGTATCCCGGTCAGCTTTCGGGCGGCCAGCAGCAGCGGGTGGCGATTGCGCGCGCGCTGGCGATGGAGCCGAAGATCATGCTGTTCGATGAGCCGACTTCCGCGCTTGACCCGGAAATGATCAAGGAAGTGCTGGACGTGATGAAGGAATTGGCACGCAGCGGTATGACGATGCTGGTCGTCACGCATGAGATGAGTTTCGCCCGCGAAGTGGCGGATCGTATCCTGTTTTTCGATCAGGGGCGCATCGTAGAACAGGGTACGCCGCAATATTTCTTCGAGGAAGCGCAGCACCCGCGTACCAAGCTGTTCCTATCGCAGATTTTGTAATTCGCCTATTCGTGTGCCTGTAGCCATCATAAGTACAGACTTACACCTGCAAAGCAGGTGATGCAGGTGTAGTAGGCTGGCTAGCAAACAAAAGACTGACAGAATACAAACGTCCGGCCTACTTACGCTCGAGAACAGAGTCAATCTGGTGCGATTTCGGACTGGACAAAGCCGACTGAACTAGAGCGCATCTGACGCCGAAATTCGCTTGGGCTTTGCGAAAAGTGCGCGCGAAACACCCGGCAAAAATGATTGGCGCTGGCAAACCCGGTGTTGCAGGCAATCGCTTCCAGTTTAAGGCGCGATTGAAGCAATAACCGGGTTGCCTCATCTAGACGCACCTGCATGATGAAGCTGGCCGGGGTCAGCCCGGTGATGGTTTTGAAGTAGTGGCTAAAGTTGCTGCGACTCATCCCGTAGATCGCGCCAAGCTCCGCGATCTGGATAGAGCGGGCTAGAAATTGGCGCACGTAGGCACGCACTTCGTTCAATAGCTGCTCCGTGTCCGAGTGTTTGAGTCGATCCTGAACACGCTCGTATTCGATCAACAGATTGAACAGGGATCGCTCCTCATCAAAAATATCGCTGAAGCCACCGGAGTAGGTATCCTTCAAAATCGACAGCATCAGTTTGATCATCGGCTCATCCGGCGCAATCGTGACGGTGCTGTTCAGGCGCTTGCCGTGTTGTGCGATCCGGTTAACAATATACGGGTGGTGAATCATCACCCAGAAGAAAACCCAGCGCGGCGAATTTTGCGGCAGATAGTAGCAGTGATCGGATGGGATGATCACCGTGAACAGCATTTCCGGTGTGATCGGGTGATTGAGCATACCTTCGACGAAGCAGCCCCAACCATCCAGGGTATATTGAAATAATACACAGGCATTGGTGGGACCTTCGGGGCGTTTGAGGCCGTTCCAATAATATTCGGAAGGGACAGTGCGTGTTTCAAAACCGCCCGAACTGTAACCATAACGCGACTGCCCCCAATGAACCGGACTATTTTGTAATTCGTGAATCAAATTTTGGAGTTGTGTCATTTTAAGATTTCACACCTGGATCATATTTTTCAAAGTCAGGCTATTGTTGTTTACACATGCCTATTCTATACTGATTCACAAATAGATAACATCCTTTCACGAATAGCGTACAAATGAAATGGTTATTGATGAGAGTATTCGCGTGATTTTCTAAAAAAGATTATCATAGAAAAATGAGCCTCGCATTTTATCACAGCAAATAGATAACATAGGTTAATTAATTTATGGCGTTAACCAACAATTTGAGTATCTCCGAAGCATCCCAATCTCCAGAGTCGCCCATCCTGGAGATCAAGAATTTGAATACCTATTTCTTTCTTGAAAAAAGCACCGTGCGTGCCTTAGATGGCGTGGACCTGACACTTCCCCGCAAAAGTACCCTGGGACTGGTTGGCGAAAGTGGCTGTGGCAAAAGCGTGATGGCGATGTCCGTTATGCGCTTGATTCAGTCACCCCCCGGCAAGATCGTTGATGGCGAAATTCAACTGCATCGCCGAAAAACGGGCGACGTGATTGATATTGCCAAGCTCGACGCGCGCGGTCCGGAAATGCGAGACATTCGGGGCGGCGAAATTGCGATTGTTTTTCAAGAACCGATGATGTCTCTGAACCCGCTGTACACCGTTGGCGATCAGATTGCCGAGGCGGTACAGGTGCATCAAAACGTTGGGCGCAAAGAAGCGTTGGATCGGGCGCTGGAAATGCTCACCAAAGTGCAGATCAGTGCGCCCAAACAGCGGTTGAACGAGTACCCGCATCGGCTGAGCGGCGGTATGCGGCAGCGTGTGATGATCGCGTTGGCGTTGTCCTGCAACCCTTCGATCCTGGTCGCGGATGAACCCACCACTGCGCTGGATGTGACCGTTCAGTCGCAAATTCTCGACTTGATGAATCAATTGCAAGCCGATTTTGGTGCGTCGATCATCATCATCACCCATAATTTGGGTGTAGTATCCCAGATGGCCGATCAGGTGGCCGTGATGTACCTGGGCAAAATTGTTGAACTGGCCGAAACGCGCGAATTGTTCCATCATCCGGCGCACCCATACACCGTCGGCTTGTTGAATTCCGTGCCAGTGTTAGGGCGTAAAGGAAAAGATTTAGTGCCGATCAAGGGCATGGTGCCGATGCCTACCGACAAAATTACCGGTTGTCCATTTGCGCCGCGCTGCCCGCGCGTCATGAAAATCTGTCACGAGCGGATGCCGGAACTGCGCGAAATCAGTGCGGGCCACCAGACGGCGTGCTGGTTATACGAGTGAGCCAGGGCGAAAGCCGCCCGCTCTTTTTAAGGGGGTGAGGCTTAGCGGGAAGTATTTAATTGACTGACCCTACAGACTGAATTTCGTTTTTATGTTTTGGAGGACTAATGAAACTTCGAAGAATGTTGTCCTACGCAGTTGCTTTACTGGCCTGCGTGACAATGGTCATGGGATCGACAGCGATGGCACAGGGCGGCGTCAAGCCCCCGATTCCCTACCCGGAAGCAAATAAACTTGATATGGGTGGCTCGAATGCCCAGCGGCTGCCTATGGACAAAATTGTGACCTATAAAGCAATGTCGAAATACCAGCAATCGCCCTCGCTGGATAAGTTCGTCGCTTCCGGCGAACTGCCACCCGTCGAGAAGCGCCTGCCCAAAGAGCCACAAGTTTACCTGAAGACTGGCATGAAGGACGGCGTCGGCGTATATGGCGATCTGTGGCGCGGCTTCTCGGCCTGCCCCACCGCTGGTTACAATTCCATGGCGAACGTGTCCATGGGCTGGTTCGGTATTGAATCGTACACCGTCCACTACGGTGCATTGGTCAAGACCGGCCCGCTGTTCCGCGCAACCGCCGACATCGAACCGATGCCAGAAATCGCCAAAAGCTGGGAATGGTCTTCGGATGGTATGCAGCTGACTATGCACCTGATCGAGGGTGCCAAGTGGTCGGATGGCGTGCCGTTCAATGCGGACGACGTGATGTTCACCTGGGACGGCTATATCCAGGATGCAAACGTCAATGCCCCGCGCGGTGCTAGCTCTTGGACATGGAACGACAAACCAGCCACGCTGGCAAAAGTGGACGACTACACGATCAAGTTCACGTTCCCGGTTGCCAAGCCGCAGGATGCCTTTTATCTGATGAACGAAGGCAACTTCGATGTAATGCCTGCTCACCAGCTCAAGGCATTGCATCCCAAGTGGAGCGAAGCCAATCCGAAGCCGAACTATAAAGACTTCACCAATGCGCTGGCACCCGACCACCTGCCGCTCGTGACCATGGGTCCATGGGTCGTGACCGAATACAAGACCGATGAGCTGATGATCATGCGCCGCAACCCGTACTACTGGAAGGTTGACGAAGACGGTAATCAACTGCCCTATTTTGATGAAGTCCAGTATCGTAAGGGACCCAGTGGTATCGGGCGTGACCTGTGTACCATCGCGGGTGACTGCGACCACATGAACCTCGAAAACCCCAGCACCTTCGTTGAGGCCATGACCAAAGCGCAGGACCCAACCGCCAAGTTCAACGTCTCGTGGGGGCCGGAACTGCTGGGTTACTCGATTGTGTTCAACTACTCAGTCGATCTGGGTGTCAAAGATGACCGCGACAAGGCCATTCGGGACCTGTCCCGCGATGTACGTTTCCGCAAG
The DNA here is from genome assembly GCA_038239365.1 of Aggregatilineales bacterium. Lineage (GTDB taxonomy): Bacteria > Chloroflexota > Anaerolineae > Aggregatilineales > UBA2796 > JBBRMW01. Next base: position 3,027 of record JBBSEU010000114.1, on the reverse strand, counting down.
GCGATGGCCTATGCCACTGACCGCGACGGCATTGCTCAATCGATCATGAAGGGTCCGTTCCTGCGCGGCTGGGCAGGGGGCCTGTACCCAGGCGCTCCCGACTTCGATAAGAACGCCGTTGTCTACTATCCGTATGATCCGGCTTCGGCCAAAATCCTGTTGGCGGAAATCGGTCTGAAAGATACCAACAATGACGGCGTGCTGGAATGGACAAGCGGCTCGATGGCTGGAAAACCAGTGGTTGTCCAGTTGCTGGCTTCACAGGACGCCAAAGAAACGCAGAGCGTTGCTGAAGCCGTTGTTAACCAGTGGGGCGCTGTCGGTATCAAGGTCAATATGAAGATCATCGACAGCCAGACCATGACCGACACCTACGCAAACGGTACCTGGGATATGGTTGCCAATCGTGGTGGACAAGAGTTCGCCTTGCCCTTCACCAACCCAACTAACCTGGCACCCCTCGCCAGTACTTTCAGTTGGCATCGTCAAGGCAGCACGCCACGCCAGCTAATGGACGTTGAGAAGAGTTTGGTGGACATCGTCACCAAGTACCGTTCAACCTTCGATGCAGCAGGTCGTAAGGACTTGATGACTCAGTACAACAAATTGTTCACCGAGAATGTCTACGGCCTGGGCGTCTTTGTTGGACGCTACGGTTTGGGCACTGCCAAACGTGTCAAGAATGTGGCCGATGGCACCCCCGTGTTCATGTATCAGTGGGTGGAAGACGCGATTTTGCTAGATGCACTCTGGACCCCCAAGGACCAGCAGTTAAAGCAAAATCGCCCGGATACCATCGCCGTTTACAAGAAATAGACGACTGAACCTCATCTTTACCCGCTTCTCTGTTTACAGGGAAGTGGGTAAGGTCTTTGTAGATACGGTAATAAAGTAAAAAGCGGCCAGTTTTTTGGAGCCAGGATGCTTAGTTATATTCTTCGTCGATTGCTTATTGCGTTCTTTATGATGATCGGAATCGGGATCGTCTCCTTCATTGTCATCAAGCTGCCACCGGGCGATTATGCCAGCAAATATGAAGGCTACCTGATTGCGCGGGGTGCCACACAGGAAGACGCAGACCGCGCAGCAGTAATGATCCGCGCCCAATACGACCTGGATAAACCGGTGCCTGTCCAATTTTTATTGTGGGTCAGAGGCATGGTTACACAAGGCAAGTTTGGCTACTCATTTGCCTATGGTAAAGATGTGGGCATCCTGATCGCTGAGCGGCTGCCGATGACGCTCTTGCTGGCGCTCCTATGTCACTTCATCTCGACGGTGGTCGGGGTGGGGCTGGGTATCTTTGTAGCCCCTCGAAAATACGGTTTTTCGGATAACGTGTGGGCGGTGCTGGCTTTCATTTTTACGTCCATCCCTCGCTTTTCGCTCGCCATCATCATCCTGTTTCTGTTGGTTTTTGTCTTCAAGGGGCAGAGCGTCGTTTCGCTGTTTTCAGCGGAATACGTGTTCGCTCCCTGGAGTCTGGACAAGGTGATCGATTTATTCAAGCATATCTGGCCGGTCCTGATTATTGCCGGATTAGGCGGTGTGGCGCGTAACCTGCGTGTGATGCGTGGCAATTTACTGGACGTGCTGGGCGCTCAATATGTTCAGACGGCGCGCGCCAAAGGATTGCGGGAACGTACCGTTTTGCTGAAACACGCAGTACCCAATGCGCTGCATACGATTGTCGCCTATCAGGGAACGGTACTGCCGTACATGATGCAAGGTGAACTGGAAGCAGCCATCATCTTAGGCTTGCCAACGCTGGGGCCGCTATTCTACGAGTCGCTGGTTAACCAGGACATTTATATTTCCGGCTCGCTGCTGCTGATCTACGGCGTCTTGATCCTGCTTGGCAATTTGCTGGCCGATATTTTCCTGGCAATCCTCGATCCCCGCATCCGGTATAGTTAGGGAGCGAAACGCATATGATCGCAGAAACAACCGATATTCCAGTCCCCGTAGTCAATCTATCGACTGCCACACAACTGGAAAACGAAAGTTATTTCCAACTCGTCTGGCGTCGCTTCCGGCGCAGCAAAGTGTCGATCATTGGCGCGCTCATGATTCTGACGCTGCTCTTCCTGGCGATCTTTGCCGACTTCTTTGGTCCAACGTCCATTTACGGGATCGATCTGAAATCGTCGTTCATTCCACCACAGATAGTCCATTTTGTGGAAGCGAATGGCACTTTTCACCTGACGCCCTTTGTCTATAACTATGTCTACACGCTCGATCCAAAGACCTTCCGAGTCGCCTGGGCAGAAGACACGACCAAACTCTATCCGATCAAATTCTTTGTGCAGGGCGCGGAGTACAAGCTGCTCGGATTGATCCCCAGCAAACTGCACTTGTTTGGCGTGGATGAAGGCGGCACGATCTATCTGCTTGGCACGGATAAACTGGGGCGCGATCTGTGGGGCAAAGTCTGCGAAGCCGGGCGCATCTCACTGACAATGAGCATGTTCGGCGCGATCATCAGCGTTATTTTTGGTTCGGTGCTGGGAGTCACATCCGGGTATTACGGCGGCTGGATCGATAACGTCCTGCAACGCTTCACGGAATTCGTGGCGGCCTTCCCGAACCTGCCGTTGTGGATGGCGTTGGCGGCGCTTGTGCCAAAAACTGCCGATTCGTTCACGGTGTTCGTGGCGATGGCGTGCATCTTCGCGCTGCTGACCTGGACGACACTGGCGCGCGAAGTACGCGGCAAGGTGCTGTCCCTGCGTGAGACGGATTTCATCATGGCCGCCAAAGAGATGGGCGCTTCGGATTTCCGAATCATTTTCCGCCACCTGTATCCAAACACGCTAAGTCATGTGATCGTCATCCTGACGCTGACCATCCCCGGCGTGATTTTGGCTGAATCGTTCCTCAGCTTTTTGGGCATCGGCATTACCGAGCCGCTCATCAGTTGGGGCTTGATGATGCGAAACACCCAGGACATCCAAACACTGGGGCAAAACGCCTGGATTTTGACACCGATTGCCTTTATCGTCCTTGCGGTGCTGGGCTTCAACTTTT